>CATMPJ010000001.1 GCA_950073265.1 uncultured bacterium
TGACCACGCTTTGATGAAATGTTTCCGTTGATGTCACCCATGTATTCCTCTGGGGTGCGCACTTCTACTTTCATGATTGGCTCTAGAATAACTGGCCCGGCTTTCGCGGCTGCGTCCTTGAAGGCGTTAATAGCTGCGAGCCGGAAAGCGATTTCTGAAGAGTCTACATCATGGTATGAACCATCGAAAAGTTCGACTGAAATATCTTCCATCTTGTAGCCAGCGACAAAACCACGTCCCATAGCTTCCTTAGCTCCTTTAGCTACTGCAGGAATGTATTCGTTTGGTACGACACCTCCTTTGATGTTATTGATGAATTCAAAGTGATCTTCGCGAGTAACGTTCTTTGCCACCTTTTCTTCTTCCCCATCTGCATCGACTGCAAGTGGCTCCATCGGCTTGATACGAATCTTCACGTGACCATACTGTCCACGACCACCTGATTGCTTCACATACTTGTGTTCAGCTTCAGCTTCACGCTGGATAGTTTCTCGGTATGCAACCTGAGGAGCACCGATATTTGCTTCTACACCGAATTCTCGCTTCATACGGTCTACTAGAATATCGAGATGGAGTTCACCCATACCCGCAATGATGGTTTCTAGAGTTTCCTCATCAGTTGAAACCGTGAAGGTTGGGTCTTCGTCAGCCAATCGCTTAAGCGCAACACCCATCTTTTCTTGGTCGTTCTTGGTCTTTGGTTCTACACGGACCGCTACCACTGGAGCCGGGAAAGTGATTTGTTCAAGAATGACTGGCTTGTCGACGTCACAAAGAGTGTGTGAAGTCTTTACTTCCTTAAGACCTACCATAGCGGCAATCTCGCCAGCATACACTTCCTCAACTTCAGTTCGCTTGTCTGCCATCAAGCGCACAATACGACCAACTCGCTCCTTATTTCCAGTACTAGAGTTCATGATATATGAACCAGCTTTAACGGTACCTGAGTAGACACGGAAGAAGGCTAGCTGCCCGACGAATTTATCGTCTTGCAACTTAAAGGCAAGTGCCGCAAATGGTTCTTCATCTGACGGTTGGCGCTCGACGATAGTTTCTTCGTCTTTTGGATCAACTCCTTTCACTGGTGGAAGGTCGACTGGTGATGGGAGGTAATCTACCACCGCGTCGAGTACGAGTTGTACACCAATGTTCTTAAGCGCTGTACCGGTCATGATTGGGAAAATTTCGTTTGCAATCACGGCTTTGCGAAGCGTGGCCTTGAGTTGATCAATCGTCGGTTCTTCTCCACCAAGGTACGCTTCCATGAGCGCGTCATCATGTGACACGATTGCTTCAATCATTTCTCCACGCCACTTTTGTGCTAGCTCGAGCATGTCAGCTGGGATTTCTTCCTCAGTTACATCCATACCCATTTGACCACCAAATCGATAGGCTTTCATTTTAATAAGGTCAATAACTCCACTCATGCTGTCTTCAGCACCGATTGGTAGTTGGATTCGAACCGCTTTGTCTGAAAGACGTTCGTGGATAGATTTTACTGAAGCATCAAAGTCTGCTCCCAGTTTGTCCATTTTATTGATGAAACAGATGCGTGGTACGTTTGCTTCGTCGGCATATCCCCAGTTTGTTTCAGTTTGTGGTTCTACTCCAGCCGCACCATCGAATACAACGACGGCACCATCGAGCACACGCATCGAACGCTTTACTTCGGCGGTAAAGTCGATGTGACCGGGAGTGTCAATAATGTTGAAGGTGAACATTTTGCTTTTGTCAGTTCGGTCCTCCTCCATAGTTTTAGACCAGTTACAAGAAATAGCTGCCGCAGTAATAGTAATACCGCGTTCGCGTTCTTGTTCCATCCAGTCGGTAACGGTCGCACCATCGTGCACTTCACCGATTTTGTGGCTCATACCAGTGTAAAAGAGTACTCGCTCAGAAGTAGTCGTCTTACCAGCGTCCACGTGAGCTACGATACCGAAGTTACGTAGTTTTGAGAGTGGAAATTCTCGTGCCATAAATAATATAAATACTTAATATATGAGTGTGATTGTAATTACCTCCCTAGTGTGCTCACACACGCAACAATAGAAAAAATTGCCAAACGGCAAGTCGGCGATACTATACTGTATATCCACTAAAACAGCAACGGGGGTTTGCAAAATATAAAACCTGCGCTAGAATCAAACTAATGTTACAAACGTTCACAACTTATCTCTTTTTCTTTACTAAGCGAGAAGCTCGTGCGTTTGTTTATGTGAAGTAACCACAACTCCCAAAACGACCGCGAGTTTCTCCCGAAACTCGCGGTCGTTTTGTTTTGTTAGCCGATATTTGCTCCAACTCAGTGGATCATATATCGGCTCGCAATAGTGTGAGTCGACAACCACCTAGATCAATATCAATTGAGGAGGAAGGGTTATGTGCTACGGTTCTTTTGTTAAGCATCCTGGACTGCCACCAATCAAGGCATTGCCGAAAGCACCTGCTAAGGCAAATCGCGATGGTGGATCCGGTAGTGGGTCATATTTTACTGGCGATGCGAAGGACCGTTCACGTTCATCGCACTCCCAGCAAGACTGACCTCGCCAGGAAACACATCTAGAATCCATAAGTGTTCAACAATAGACAAAGGGCCGACGCGTGCTGCACCTGCAGCATGTCGCGTCGGCCCTTTCTTTTACCACCCCAACTTTCGCATCGCCTCAAACACTCTTCTAAAGCCGGCGATATTGGCTCCTTTTACATAATCAACTTTTCCATCTTCTGTTCCGCACTCTACACATTGCAAGTGAATGTACTGCATAATGCGCTGCAACTCTCCGTCTATCTGCTCGCATGTCCACGCGTAATGGCCGGCATTTTGCGCCATCTCAATCCCGGAAACTGACACCCCACCGGCATTCGCTGCCTTACCAGGCGCATACAAAATTCCCGCCTCTTTCATCACTTTTTGGGCTCCGGCATCAAGTGGCATATTCGCCCCTTCTACAACCAGCTTTGCAGATTTGGCGACCTGTTTAGCGGCCGCTTCATTCATTTCGTTTTGGGTTGCACAAGGGAAATACGCATCGGCTTCAACTCCCCACACCGCACCTTCGTTATATATAGCACCTTCGACGGTACAGTTCTTTAGTTCGATACCTTTATTTTTATCTTGCGACACGTGCTTAATATCTTTTTCAGTTAAGCCATCTGGCTTATGTAGATAACCGCCACGATCAGAAAGCGTAAGCACTGTTACTCCTTTATCGAGGAGCTTTAACGCCGTATACGTAGCCACATTACCGGCACCAGACACCACTGCTCGCATTCCTTTAAGCTCTAATGCATGATGCATAGCCATCGCTTCAGCAAAGTACACGACACCGTACCCGGTGGCTTCAGTACGCTGACAACTGCCACCAAAGAGTTCGTCTTTACCGGTCAAGACACCCTCATCGGAGTTCGTAATGAGTTTATACATACCATAGAGATAACCAATCTCACGACCGCCAACCCCGATATCTCCCGCCGGCACATCCTTCTCCAAACCAATATGGTGATGGAGTTTGACCATGAACGCTTGGCAAAACGAACGAATCTCATTGTCGCTTTTTCCTTTTGGATTAAAGTCACTCCCGCCTTTACCCCCTCCAAGCTGGAGGCCAGTTAGAGCATTTTTAAAAATTTGTTCAAAGCCTAAAAACTTAAGTACGTCTTCATTTACGGTTGCGTCAAAACGCAGCCCCCCTTTATATGGTCCGAGCGCGGAATTGAATTGCACACGATAACCAATATTTGATTGTAGTTTGCCCACATCGTCTATCCAATCAACTCGAAACGATATGATTCGCTCGGGCACTAGTAGCCGCTCTAAACGACGAAACTCCTCGTCAGAAAAATCATCAGCTAATCCGGACTCTTCTAAGCTCTTAAGAAATTCGTCAGTGGCTTGTAAAAAGATGGTTTGGTGGCTGTATTTAGTATGTAAACCAGCCTTGATATCAGCAATACTCATTACGTACATTGTAACGTATTGTCCTCTTACAAAATGAAGCGTTTATTGATTGCCTTCAGTGCTACAAGCTCCCTCAGTATATCCGAGCACCTGTGCATCCATACAAGCAAAGCAGCTATTGCTATAGGTAGTTGGAATAGCAGGACACGGCGCAGTGATACATTGCACTTGCTTTTGACCACACACTGGGGCGTAGATTTCTATACAAGCCTCAACTTCTCGCTGACTAAGCTCACAAGCAGTAGCGTATTCGGGTTCCTCCTGAGAACTCGGACAGGCAGCAAAAGCACAATCAGGTCCTTGTCGACCGACAAATGAGCCATCGGGACACATCTTTGCCTCCATAGTACACATAACTTGATTATCTGAATCACTAGTCACTGGTGACGTACTAGTTGGAACAGGATCAGTGACAGTGAAGGAGTCAGTTGTAGTCGCCATTTCCAGCACGTCAAAAAAATCAGCAACTTTTTGATTTTCTCGATGCTGTAATATAAACATCGTAAGCAGGATAGTAAGGCCAATGAGAAGTGGTGGTACGAGTACGAGTAGTTTGTGTGATTTTGTCATAGCTCTATGATGACGCAGAGATTACACTTATGCAACTGGAACCTATTGTTGCTTTTGGATGAGTTTTTCTTTTTCAACTCGTGATAATTTTTTGATTTCTGCCTCCCGTTTCAGTGCAGCGCTACGCGACACACACTCTTCTTGGTAAACCAGTTTCACTGGACGTCTTCCAGCGGTGTATTTAGCGCCTTGTTTCTTTTCTAAACCGTTATGTTCGCGTACTCGCCGCTCTACGTCAGTTGCGTAGCCAGTGTACAGCGAGTCATCCTTACAACGCAAAAGATAAACGAAATGCCCTTTTTGATTATTCATCTCTTAGATCATCCACTGCCTCAGATCGCTTATGGCTATAAAACAACTGGATGATAGATAGTATCCTTAGTTTTCTAGTTTTGTCTGTATCTATTTTATCTTCTTGCTCGAATTCTTCTATCTTTTCCTTAGCCGCCCTAGACAACTTATCGTACTGCACCAAATTGCTTTCATCGTTGTATATTGCATGCACTTCTCCTAGCAGCAAAAGATAGTGTTTTAATTCTTCGGGTGTTATATCTGGAACTTCTACTTTAATGACATTAAAGAGTTCTTCCTCGACCGGATTTTCAAATTTTTCGTAAGGTGGCTTAAAATTTTCTATCATGACCAAATCATACCCCACATCTATAGATAGAGAAATAATATTCACTTATTAAAGTACTCAAATACACTCGGATGACCTTACATGCTTCATCTCTTCACGTTCAACAATAGGGCAAACAAAATCTGATTGCTTTGCGCAAATGTCGTAAGGAGGTATAGTGCGCAACGGAAAGGAGTAGCGAAGTGACAAAAATATTCACCAATGCGCATGAAACCTTCCGTACCATCAGAATTTTGACTGACACCCTTCGATCACTTGACCAGCATCACGAACTTCTCTTATATAAACCAATCCTACTTGGAGAAGTGCGCTGGTGGCCTGAAGCTCGGATTGCGTTCTTCAAGGAATTCAATGTCGGTGGCCACCTAACCATGGCAGACATGGAAAATGGCTACATACGAGCGCTACAACAAGAGATTGAAAGGCTCAAAAAATGACGTTCGGGAAGAAGTGTTCCGAACGTCATTTTGTTTTAAAGATTACTTAAAAGAAAGACTCTTCGTTATTGGCGAGGTAATCAATCTCTTCTTGCGTACTCTCTCGTCCGAGGGTTTCATTGCGGTGCGGATATCTACCAAAGCGGTCAATGATTTCTTTGTGAATTTTTTCAAATTTCAGCGCCTCTTCGTTGCCGAGTGATTCAAATAGAATGATTGCGGTTTCGTGAATCTGACTCGATTCAGAATGCATAAATGGCATATACAGAAATTGCCTTTGTTCCTCAGTCATTTCTTCATGAAATTTTGCGGCAATTGCGTGCTGCGCTAAGCACAATGCCATATCGTCAAACGCAAATGCTTTTCGTGTATCACGAAACATATTGCGAGAAAACTGATCGAGCACAATTATCTCTGCTAAATACGCTTCCGGAGTAACGCGTTCTTTCCAATATTCACCCGCAGCTACAGCTGTGTGGGTCGCTGCGAATTTTTCTCGAATCTGCTCATCAATTTCTGCTGACCCACTGTACCAATCTTCTGGGGTGAGTTCCTCAAACCAAAATTTCAATACGGCTTGTAGTTCGTTTTTCATACTAGATACCATTGTACAATTTATTTTTTCTTCGGCTTCAACTTTGCCAGATCGAGCACTTCATCAATACGGATTTGCTCGACAAAACTCGGTACGTGGGAAACCAGAATCATCGTACCCTTATACTCATCGAGTGCTTTGGCGATAACTGGAATGTGACGGAAGTTGATGTGGTTGGTTGGCTCATCGAGGATGAGAAGGCCAGGTTGTTCCATGGTGAGTTTTGCAAACGCCAAGAGACCCTTCTGCCCTTCAGAAAGACTACCTACTTTCACCTTCATAACATCCCCAAACAACAAGAAGCTGGCAGCAATAGCGCGCATTTTTTCTTCATACTTTTCACGCATCGAGTCCATGAGTGTTTCATACACACTTTTATCGAAATCTAGGTTTGAAAAATCTTGCCGGTAGTACCCAATCCGCACTCCGTCTGCGATATGTTCACCAGTTGCGTTTCCGCCAGCCAGTTTCTCAAGCAGTGTTGTCTTGCCAATACCATTTGGACCAATGATTTGTAAATGCTCGCCTCGTTTTAATACGACGTCACATCCCATTTGTTTTGGCTCGTGATTTTTAATTACAGTTAACTCATCCAGTTTTAGTACTTCAAGTGGCACATCTGCATGTGGCTCAATAGTAAATGGGCGAATAGTTTTATCTTCCTTTCGCACATCAACTTTGTTCTCCTCGGCCTCTTCAATATCTTCACGCATACGCTTGGCAACCATACGCATCTTTCCCCCTTTGTTTGAAAAATAGTTTATCTTCTCCTTGTCGGCCTGGATTTGTTTGGCAAGCTGGGCGTTTTGTCGTTTTTCTTTCTCTACTTGCGCTGCAATTTCGTGTACTACTTTGTGATAGTTACCGTTGTATTGCTCGACTTGGCGTTTTTGGGTGTTGAGGTAGAGTACACCGTGAGTAAACGCATTAAGAAAATCAGCGTCGTGAGAAATAACCAGCACCGTCTTTTTATATTCTTTAAGAAACTCTGTCAGATGTGCAATACCTTCAACATCGAGATTATTGGTTGGTTCATCAAGTAAGAGAATGTCTGGTTCTTGGATAAGCGCTGACGCTAAAAGCAAACGCGCTTGCTGTCCGCCAGAAAAACTGCCTATTTCTCGATCTTTAAACGTTTCTGTTTGTGCTTCTGGTGGGGCGAGATTTACTACCTCCAACACCTTATCAATCCGAGCATCAATATTATAAATTTTCTCACTGAAACAATTCTCAAAGAATTCCCGCACGGTCTGATTCATTTCCTCACGCGGAATGATTTGCCGCGCGATAGCAATGGTAGTGCGCGGCTCAATGTGTATATCGCCTTCATCTGAACGATACTTGCCGGCAATCAGACCAAAGATGGTTGATTTGCCTGCGCCGTTTTGTCCCATCAGCGTGAGTTTCGCGCCACGACGCACTACAAAGCTCGCTTCTTTAAGAATTGGCCGTGTGGCGTCATATTCAAATGAAACCTCTTTAAAGGTAATGATTCCTGAACCTTTGGACATAAGTTCATACACTACACTACTTAGCGGTTATATGAAACTAAAAAGTGCGGCGCCTTTGGCGCCGCACTTTTTATTTAAGACTCCGCGAGTTCTTTTACCTTCTGCAGTCCTTTCGGCCACATGTCGTCGAACATTTCAGCCCACTCTTCAGGTATCTCTAATTCTACGAGCAAGTGCGTGCCATCGTTCTCTTTAGTGAACGTATAGTTTTCGTAGGAAGGAAACCATTCTTCATCTCCCGTAACTGATTCACCATTTTGGAGCATTGAGAGGTGTTTTATGGAGATGTATTCGTGTAGACGATTTTCTGCAATCTCGGCTTTCATGCCGCTCTTGTCTGGATCAAAGAAGTGAATCTCTGCACCCTCTTCCCATGAGCCTTCATAGGTTGAACCGGCAGAGAAAACGGCGGTCCATTGTTCGTATGTCTCTTTATCGAGCATCGTATGCCACACCTTTTCGGGTGACGCATTAATATCAATTTCGTAGGTGAGTAGTTTTTTGGCCATAAATTTTTCTAACTTGCTCTTAAAAGAGTTTTCAGTCGGTTTCGGTGTATCCAAAGGAGATATAGGTTAATAAGAAGCATGATGTTACCGAGTACCGCACCACCCGTTAGTAATCCCCCATCAAGAAAAAGATGGAACGCCACAACATTGACGGTGATCGGCAAGACGAGCAGCGCGGCCAGTAGTTCTCGTTTAGTCCAAAGTGCAATAAGCGCAATGATGTGTACCACTGCCATTATGTAGTTTATAAACATCACCTCAGTGAGCATTTGGATGAATGCGTAGGCTTCATCACTATTATAAAAATCACGCGTTGGTTCACCGAGCATTCCGGTCAAACCAAGTACTGGTAAGAGTAAAATGAGTGAAAGAATAACTTTCGCTACGATATGTAATGTCTTTTTCATATCTACTAAGTATACTGTATCTATGAATAAACCGCGTATCTACACTATGGCTTTTACTAAGGTCTATCCGGCTTATATCGCGAAAGCTGAGAAAAAAGGACGAACTAAAAAAGAAGTCGACGAAATTATCAAGTGGCTCACCGGCCATAATCAGAAGTCACTGCAGAAAGAAATCAAAAACGGAACCGATATCGAAACTTTTTTCAAAACCGCTCCAAAACTAAATCCGAAACGCAAACTCATCACCGGCGTCGTCTGTGGCGTCCGCGTTGAAAATGTCCCCGAGCCAACCATGAAACTCATCCGCCAACTCGACAAACTCATCGACGAGCTTGCCAAAGGCAAACCCATGGAAAAGATTTTACGCTCTTAATTGAAAATTTGCTCTTTTTCTGGCAAAGTGTCATCGGACAGCAACCACAACAGGAGTGGGACATGTGGGTTTCCGACACAACCACCCACACTTGTCGTGGGAAAGGTCAAAGACAATATTGCTGCAGGTGTAGCGCACCGATTCAGTTCGGCCAGCTCTACCAGCGACACGTTTGGCGACCTGGAAAGAATACTCGATTGCAGGTAATGGTCGAGCACGCTAGAGAAGAAGACTGTGAAGCAGGAGTGTTCGACTTAGAACCAGCACACACAGAAATGGCGACATCCGGCATTGCACTGACCGTGGTGTTGAAAGAGCGAATCGTCGCCAAACAAACCATCGGTGGTGAAATGGTGCACGAAATCGAACTTTACACCGACCTCGAAGTCGCTGAACCAGAACCGTGGCCTGATTACGACTATGGTGCTCTGGACGGCTTTGACCTCAGCATTCCCTTCTGAGCAAAGCAAAATCCAAACCCCTCACGCAAACATGCGGAGGGGTTTCTTTTTTATACAAAATCATCGACGAACTCTCCAAAGACAGACTAGCGAAAAAATCTTATTTTTCTTTAGGGAGGATAAGTAGTCACTCCTAATACTCAGACTCTTCTCCAGACTCACTATCTTCATAGCCTTCTCTATATCCTGCGATATAACTACTGTTTCCTTTAATCTGAGATGAGTATAGAGTGTCAACAGTCAACGCAAGCAAAATCCACCACCAACTTAGAATGAGTGAGCTTGTTAACTTTAAGACAATGAATAATATAGTGACCATTATAAAATTATGCACATTTCGTCACCAATTTCCACAAAAGCAGTCAAACATTGACTTGCGGTATAATACGAACAGCGGGCAACTGAAGCCGCCCGCTGTTCGATTCCACAATATCGATTGATTCGATACATCTATAATATAGGAGTATCGCAAAGGCTTCAAGTTATTAATTAACCTTATTAAGCATGCCTAAATCCAATAAAAGTAAAGTTACAAGTAAGAAAGCTGCTTCTGCAGCTAGCAATGTCTTAAAAGATAAGAGAACGAGTAAAAAGTCTAAGGCTGCTGCTGGAAGCGCACTCTCTCAAAAACCTAAAAATAAAACTAAGAAAAAATAAACATGTACACTAAAGAACAAATACTCTCAAAAACTATCGAGCTATACAAAGACTACGCAATAGGCGGAGGTGATTTAAATCCTGATGCAGCTATGCACTTAATACATGAGCAGTTGACAAAACTAAATGATTTAACGGCTCAATAGTAAAAAGCCCCGTGAGGGGCTTTTTTCTTTGAAAGTTTCAAAATCGGATGAATGGCGAGGAGTTTAGCTGAAAATTTTACGAGCCGTACTCAATGTACGGTGAGTAAAATTTTCAGCGTAACGACAAAGCCAGTCGCTGATTTTGGAAGTTTCTACCAAGCGAAGTGGGCAAATGCTCTGTTGGCTTCTGCCATCTTATGAGTATCCTCCTTCTTCTTCACTGCATCACCTTGTTCTTGCGCGGCGAGCATAAGCTCTTTGGCGAGTGACTTGTGCATTGGGACACCTTTTTGCTTGCGAGAAGCATTGATGATCCAACGTAGGGCGAGTGCCATACGGCGCTCTGGGCGCACTTCACGTGGGACTTGGTAGTTGGCACCACCAACGCGACGTGATCGCACCTCCATGAGTGGTCCGGCGTTTCGCACCGCTTGGTTAAAGATTTCTAGTGGTTCACCACCACCGTCTTTTGCTTGTTCAATTTCTGCAAATGCAGCGTATACAATCTTGCGCGCAGTCTCTTTTTGACCGCGAAGCATGATGTAGTTGATGAGTCGCTCCACGTCGACAGAACCATACTTGATGTCTGGTTGTACGACTGGGCGTTTTTTTATTGGTCGTCTCATAATTAATTGGTTAACGAGAACGAGGAGATTTTTTATGGAAACCTTCTTCATTCTTCGCATAATGGCCCTTCCTTGGGAATGCCACTCTATAATCTGTAGCGAATATAAACTATTAATCTTTTCCGAAAGTCTTAACTCATCTACTGTGTCGCGACTTCGTTTTTGTCAGTCACCGTATGCTCGATACGTCTCCTTCTAAAAACTCATCGCTTCGTGTATCTAAGTCAATCTTTCAGAAAATATGTCTGGTGGGAACTTCGCTTGTTCCCAGTGTAATGTTCTTTGCCTGCAGTGTTCAGTGAATTCAAGAATTGGCCGAGATACGAGGCGCACCAGCAAATTTTTCCGAGTCGTACTCACTGTACGGTGAGGGAAAATTTGTGCAGTGCAACAAAGTAGATTGGCCAAGCTCTTGGATTTACTTAGGTCGCTTGGCTCCGTAGCGAGACCGCCCTCGACGTCGTTCTGCCACACCAGTTGCGTCGTACTTACCACGCACCACTGTGTAGTTAACACCGATGTCTTTCACACGACCACCACGCACGAGTACCACAGAGTGTTCCTGTAGTGAGTGCTTGATGCCGGGAATGTAGGCGGTGATTTCCTGACCATTACTGAGACGGACACGAGCGATCTTTCGAATCGCAGAGTTCGGCTTACGCGGGGTCTTGGTCGTCACACGAGTACACACACCACGTTTAAATGGTGAGTTGTATGAGTTTGGCTGGTTCTTGATTTTGTTAAATCCAGACTCCAACGCCATCGTCTTACTCTTGCGCGCCTTGTCGGTTCGCTTCTTACGGGTTAATTGATTGATTGTTGCCATAAATTAGCTCGTGTACTGTACTACATATGACTTTTTTTGCAAGAAAAAAGCTTCCGTTGTGGAAGCTAGGTGTACGAGGGAGCAGCGTGGCGCAGCAGCTTGCAGGGAACTCCCTCGTACGTTTGGGTGGCACCCCTGCAGCTAACTGTATAAGGTGCGTGAGAAGGCTTCGTCGCCTGGAGCCATCGAGAACCCCTTCCCACGCATTACCCCGGTTCTCGAGGCTAACTATCTACTTGCAATAGTACACTACGCACCAATCAAAAGTAAAGTGAGGAACTGGGTGAGTTGATAGACCGGACCAGCAAACACAAATACAAAAAGGAATATGACGAGCATGAAACCGAACCCTACGTTCCGCTCAAAGTAGGTTCGAAATCCTTCATATTTCATCGCGAGAGTGTGCGGCAGCAAGCGAGGCAGAACTTTTGAACCATCAAGCGGCGGAATTGGCACTAGGTTAAAGAAAGCCAAAAAGATGTTGAGCATGATGATGCTTACTGATAAACCAACAAAGGTCTCAGAAAGATTGAGTACATCACTCATCCGAACGAGAGCAGCAAATACAAAAGCGATAGCGAAGTTGGCTGCTGGCCCAGCAAAAGCCACGAAGGCTTCGCCCCACTTAGGCCACTTGGTGAAGTTATAGGGGTTGTACGGAACTGGTTTAGCAGCACCAAACAGAATTGGAGAACCAGAAAAGATTAAAAATCCCGGAATAATCACTGACATTAGCGGATCGAGGTGTACCAACGGATTACCTGAGAGCCGCCCCTGCAAACGCGCGGTCGGGTCGCCAAGGAAATTGGCGGCGTACCCGTGTGCCATCTCGTGAATCACGACAGACATAATAAGAGCGACGATTAAAGCGATTGATGTGGGTTCCATATGGGCCTTATATTAACGCACTTATAGTATGTATAAAAGGCTTCGATTCACTTGCAAATTTAAAGCCCCGTGGTAGGATATCGCCACTAAATACTTTTATTTATGGCAAAGCAATGCGACATCACTGGGAAGAAAACCCAAATCGGAGGCAAATACAGCAACCGCACTCGTGCGACGCAGTTTAACCCATCTGGAAAAACCAAGCGTGCACCGAACCTCCAAAAGAAAAAAATCTACGTACCAGAGATTGATAAGACCGTTTCAATCAACGTTTCAACCAAGGGACTACGTACTATCGCTAAAAACGGTGCGTACAAAACTCTCAAGGATGCGAAGTTGATCTAAGCACAATAAAAAAGCGGCGGGGCCAAAGGCCCCGCCGCTTTTTTATTCGCGCCAGATAGTTTGCCCATCAGAATAGAATGTGACTGTGCCATCAGTGCCGGTATGGCTCGTTTGAATATTGCGAGCAAACACCCTTTGCATCACTTCTTGATGTGGATGACCATAGCGGTTATCAAGTCCAGCTGAAACAACGGCGAAGCGCGGCGCGACTGCGTCGAGCCACGCTTCGCTGGTTGAAGTCTTGCTACCATGATGGCCGAGTTTCAAAACGTCACCCTTAAGCTGTGTACCGTACAGCTCCACCAAGTGATTTTCTATTTCCGCTGGCAGATCACCCGTAAGCATAATTGCTGTGTCACCATAAACGATACGCATAGCAATTGAGGCGTTATTGCTCTCCCAATTCGTCTCATCTCCAGTTGGTGACAATATCTGCAAGTAGACATGTGCGCCGAGTTCAATTACCTGACCTGCTTCAGCTAAAAAATGTGTACTCTTTTCTGTTTTGACCGCGGCGGCCAAGGCCGTCGCCGAAGGTGTATTATTCACGTTTGTCGTTTCTAAGAATGTACCGACCTCATACCGATCAAAGACGTCAGGTAAACCACCAATGTGATCTTGATCAGGATGCGTCGCGACCACGAGATCAATATATCTATCTCGCCATCCCATCTCCGCACCAAGTTCACGCAGCACCCCACTATCTACGCCGGCATCAACCAGCATGTCGTAGCCATCAGGTGTCTCTATATAGATCGCGTCACCTTGTCCGACATCTAAAAAAGAAATCCGTAAACACGCACATTGTGTCGACGCAGCACTAGGCCACCACACGAAAGCTGTTACTAAGAACAAGCCTCCCACAATAAGTATACGAACATTTTCACGGTCCATTTTCTCCATGATACAATGCCTTTACTAGCATATAGATAACAAAACACTATGACCTACGAAGCAAAAACCTTTGATATCCCTGCAACACCTGGTATCTCAAAAGAAACCATGGATAACCATATTGGTTTGTATCAGGGCTATGTAAAACATGTAAACCTTATTCGGGAGGCTATTGCCACTGAACGCGATAACGGCGATGCTGCTGATAATTATGCTCTAGCGGAAATGCAGCGGCGATTAGGGTTCGAATTTGGTGGTATGAAGAACCATGAGTACTACTTCACGCAATTTGAAGGTGGTGCAAAACAACTACCAGATGGAAAGCTGAAAGAATTGATTGAAAAACAATGGGGTTCAGTAGAAAATTGGTTGGAACGCTTCAAACAAATTGCTAAAACTCGCGGTGTCGGCTGGGCAATGTTGTACCACGATAAAGAAACAAATCAGCTCGTGCAAACATGGGTGGACGAACAGCAGCTTGGGCAATTAGCTGATGTAGACATTGTACTTGCGCTCGATATGTGGGAGCACTCATACATGCATGATTATCTCTCAAGTGAGAAAGGAAAATACATTGATGCATTCTTTGACTGTCTTAACTGGGAAGTCATAGCGTCACGCTTAAACTAGCGAAAAAAGACAGGTGTATCTGATTGCGGAGCGACCCTTTGGGTCGCTCCGCTTTCTTTGAGCAACGTAATTTCGTCTACAACTTCCCAGTCACTAACTGATACGTTCTTTAGACGAGACTGGAAGAACCAATACGCGCTACCCATTACCGCATACAAAACTAGTATCCAATACGCCGAAAATGCTGGCACCGTGACCGTGGCAAATGGCAACGCAGCAAACCAAGTGGCTATGATGATAATGAAACTAAGTAGCAAACTCGTCACTAATCCGAACGGTAAGGCAATAGTGGGAGACAATAATGCGATTGTGCCGGCTATAAAGGCACTAAACATCGCAAACGGCACAACTGGGAGCACCAGTACATTTACAACAATAGCTACAACCGATACCTCACCAATGTGGTACAGCAAAAGGGGCAAAACTGCGATCTGGGTCGCAACCGTCGCCGAGAAAAATTCTTTTACGCCAAACCAAGAACCTTCGGCCAAGGCTGTTTCTAGTCTCGGAGCGATTAATAACAACCCAAGGGTGGCCATAAATGAAAGCTGGAATCCAATATCATAAAGAAGTAGATATGGATTGATCATAAGCATGATAAACCCAGCAAAAAACAAGGCGCGCATGACATCGTAGGTTCGGGACAATGTTCCAGCGAGCAACACGAGTCCGGCCATGATGGTGGCACGAACCACCGTAGCTGAAAGACCGACAATCAAAGCGAAGGCGACGATTGCTAATAAGCCTAACCCGAGTTGCCACCAGCGCGGCAATGACTTCATAAAAAATCGAAAGAACGCTACGACTAACATCACATTGTATCCAGATAAGACAACGATATGGATGATTCCAGATTGGCGAAATGTAGTTTCAAGTGTGTCGCCCAACGCTTGCTTTACCCCAAGCAACAACCCTTCAGCCAGACCGGCTTGGGGTTCTGTTATGACAGATTCGATTCCCTCCATGAGGGTGTGTTTTACGCGGAGTAATATGGTAATGAGATAATTACCATCACCACTACTTAAAACAACACTCTCCGGATAACGCAGTACGTGTGTAACGCCGCGCGCTTCCAAGTACGCTCCATAGTCAAACGTTCGACCAAGATCGGTTTCAAATGATTTGGGCTTTTCAATTTCGCCGGAGAGCAGTAATTCATCACCATAAGAGATTTGCAAATGTCTATCCACGATAACTAAGACGATTTCATCGCCGGTCTTTACATACAAATGAGCGCTCCGTTCGCGCACATCTGCCTCGCGTACGACCGTACCAGAAAACATGACTTCGGAACCTATCTGATTATCAAACACTGATTGTTCGAACTGATCTTTGTGTATTTCTGTACGAAGGACACCGACAGTGAGCATAGGGAGTGCTAACGCGATAAGCGTTAGGTGGCATGCCGGCCTGACTGCGTCATGCCGGCGCGCCACCACAACCATTACTCCTGCCAACAAAGCGAAGAAATACATAACAGAAAGTGAAACACTTTGCACCGTGGCAATACCTACCCCGATCGCAAATGCACTGACTGCAATGTAGAACATTGTCTTTAGTATACAAAAATTTGAAAGGCCGGGTCGCTTTAAGCGCCCGGCCTTTAAAATAAATGGGGGAGTTGCTACGCAGCGACTCGTTCGTGCTGCGCTTGTATGGAAGCTGCTTCTCGCGCCGCGATTTCATCCTTGTAGAGGAGTTTCAGCTTTTTCAGCTTCTGGATCTCGAATTCATCAGGCAACTCACGAGCCTGCTGTGCTTCGATTTCCGAATCGAACTTCGAACGACAACTCGTGAGCTGTGCGAGTGACATTCGAGCAGTTTTATGAGGTTTTCTTTTGCAACGAGACACTAATGCTTCTCCCTTTTCCTCGTTCCCCCATTGGTTCGAGGTCTAATGACAGAGAGTACCAGAGTCGAATGATTCGTCAACTGGCTTTGGTTAATTGGCGAGTGCCTTGTTGTTGCTGCTCCATGCGTCGCCAGGTAATCACCGGCTGTGACTCTTGGTGCTGTATTTCCATGCGACCAGGTGGTGTCGCCTGATTTGCAATGCTGGTCATGATTTCGACCCCTCTTTGGTAACTATTCCGAGGGTAGTTGACGAACGGTATTTCATTTTCTTACTTGCTTTCAAGGAGCAAAAAAGGCCAGTTGAGGGACTGGCCTTTAATGAAGCTAGGCGTATACCTAGCGAAAAGTGCACCCGCTGTCTCCAGAGCCCTGGGAATACGGATGATTGGCAGATTGAGACGCTTCGGTCTCTACGTCCGGTTTTTGAAGCGGAAGTTCGTACTGAACTTCCTCTCTGGGTTTTTCAAAAGGTACTGGTTCTTGCGACATCACGATCTCCTTTGTTGGTGATCATAGTTTCACTATACCAGTTACACTCTTTCCACTGAATGAGTTATGCATCAAGTGCTTCATTCACCAAACGATCAGCCTCTTTGTTGAATTCACGACGCACGTGGGTTAACACCAGATTGGGAAACGAAGCCACTCGTAAATTGTGGATCTCAATAAAAAGCGGTACCAGGCCAGCTTCTTTGATTTGATACTCGCCGTTGAGTTGTTTTTTCACTAATTCACTGTCTAGTTTTAGTTCAACTTGTAGTTCTTTAGTCTTTTTACCGTATACGTCTTTAGCTGTCTGCAATCCACGAATCACCGCCATATATTCAGCGTAGTTGTTCGTGGCATTGCCGATAGTCTCAGAGACTTCACGCACCACCTTCCCGGCTGCATCAACAATTTGCGCTCCGACTGCTGCTGGTCCTGGATTCCCCCGTGAACCACCGTCACTAAAAATAGTTATCTGCTCCATATCTGCATAGCCTATCAAATAATATCGACAATACGAAGCCGCAACTGTCGTCGGCCCATGAAAAATGATTGCTCCGCATGCGCGATTAACGTGTGTGGAGTATCTTCAGATGGTCGTACTTTGAAGGTGTCTGGATTTGAGAAAAAAGCAATTGCTTCCAACTGACCATTTTTGGTCTCATACAACAACTTCAAGTGTTCTTTTGTTTTACCAAATTGCTCCACCTTACGTGGCTGCACAGAAGTAAAAGCAAATAAGGGTTTTGGGTTACCGACGCCAAACGGTGCAACTACCGCGACTTCACGGATAAGTCGCTCATGTACATCTTCAAGGCGCAGTGTTTCATCAATAATAAATTCCTCGTCAAAAACTGCTTCCGCACCCAACTCGTTAAACGCATCATTGAGTGCCTCACCGAACGTAAATATATAATCGTCTTTAATAGAGAAACCACCGGAAAAATGATGTCCGCCGTGTTCAATAAAAACTTCTGCAGCACTTTCCATTAACTTCACCACACTGACACCACCGCCAGAACGACAGGAACCCTTATACACCCCATTCCCATCTTTCCCCCAAAGAAATACGGGTCGGTTATGCTCTTCAGCTAATTTATTCGCTGTTAACCCGACTAGTGATGGTCGCCAGTCAGGATTACCGAGCACAATGACATCTGGAATCTCTTCAATTCCTTCCATTCTCTTATGCAATTCACGCGTCATAACTGCGACCATACTTTTGCGTTCGGTGTTAAGTTTCTCTAGGTGATCAACCCTGGCTCCGGCATCAACTTCATCAGTGGTCCTAAGTAGCGAAAAAGCATCTTCGGGAGTGTCCATGCGTGATGCGGCGTTAATCCGTGGACCGATAGTAAACCCAATGTCTTCCTCAGTTATAAAACTTTGGTTAACTCGATTTTTCTTGAGTAGCTGTTGTAAGCCCGGGCGTCTTGATTTGCGCAAGACCGTAAGTCCATAGTGTGCCAACACTCGGTTTTCTCCAGTGAGCGGCACCATGTCGGCAATCGTCGCAATACCGACCATATCTAAAAGCCACTTCTCTTGACCCGGAGTCCATGTGTGCTCTGTTTCCTCTAACAGTACTTGAACTAGTTTAAAAACTACCGCAGCGCCACACAGCTCTGTAAAGGGATACGAGCCCAACTTCGGATTAACAATGGCTATCGCCGGCGGCAATGTCTCTGGTGGCTCATGATGATCCGTAACAATTACATCTATATTTTTCTCTTTGGCGTATGTGATCGCTTCACCATCTGAAGTGCCACAATCAATGGTGATAATGAGTTGTACGCCTTCCTTTTTCATTTTATCGACCGCGGCCGTACTTAAACCGAAGCCTTCGTAATGACGGTGTGGAATATAGTTAATAAAATTACTGTACGGTACCGCTTTAAAATAATCATGTAAAACAACAGCACCAGGTATCCCATCGCAATCGTAATCACTAAAGATGGCGATTTTCTCCTCACGCTCCATGGCTTCTTTTATTCTCATTACTGCTTTGTCTACATCATGGAGTAAGCGCGGATTGTGTAGACCGTTCTCGTAATCAGGATGTAAAAAGTCTGGCGCATCGTTGGCGGTTACGCCACGATTATCTAGCAGCCTATTTATGAGTGGAGATAAATGGGGTGCGACAGTGGTTGGTTCTCGGTCAGGGAAAGTGTAGATAGCCATAGGATATGTTGAATGGTAGCATGTACGAACTTAATCAATAACTGGGCAGTATGGCATCTATATTCTCTAAAATAATCAATCGAGAAATCCCTGGTCACTTTATCTATGAAGACGATCAGTGTGCGGTGATTTTAGATAAATATCCTGCCGTACCCGGTCAGTGTCTAGTTATCTTAAAACGCGAAGTTGATTACATTTTTGACCTCACCGAAGCAGAATATCAACATCTATTTGCTACCGTTAAAAAAGTTGCTCATGCATTAGATACCACTTTCAATACCGAACGCACTTGTGTAGTGGTTGAGGGTTTTGAGGTCCCGCACGTACACATCAAACTGTATCCGATGGCAAATAAAAACGAAAACCTGGGTGATGTCATAACTCGAGTCGAAGAAGCTACCGATGCGGTACTGACGGCTCTCACTGAGAAGATAAAACAGCACTTATAGATGATAAGTAAAGAGCAGTCCCTACGGGACTGCTCTTTATTTAAGTAAATCAAGCTGTGGTGTAGATCCGTATTCCAAGTACTCGAGCATAGCGCCGCCCCCCGTTGATACAAAACCGAGCCGATTGTGCACCTCTAGCTTTTCAATAGCTGCCACCGTATCGCCGCCGCCGACAACTGAAAAGGCACTAGCATCAGCCAAGGCTGTAACTGTTGCTTCGGTGGAGGCTGTATAGCCGGCTTCGTAGTTACCAAACGGACCATTCCACAACACAGTCTTAGCCCCAGCTATGAGTTTTTTTAGCATTTCAACGGTTTGCGGACCGGCGTCAAATATTTTTTCAGTCGGCCGCACATCATCGGGCGTAGTGGTTCTTTTTCCATTAGGACCTTCCACGATTACATCTAGAGGAACTAACAGCTTCTCATCTGTTAAAAAAGTGGCGGCAGTGATTGGTTCAGCTGACACCATTGACTCGCCGACCTCAAACCCTTTAGCTTTAAAAATATCATTTGCTAGCGCACCCCCGACAAATACTTTGTCATACGTATGCAGGTACTTTTCTATTAATGGCATTTTGGTTTCAAACTTGGCACCCCCCAGCATAAGTAAGGCTGGGTGCTCTGGTTTCATAACTTTTTGGAGTTGCGCAATTTCTTCACTAACGTTTAGGCCGACATAGGCCGGCAGTATTTTTGCCAAAGCGTTCATTGAAGCATGAGACCGATGTACGTTAGCAAACGCATCGTTTACATACACATCACCATAGAATGCGATCGATTTAGCAAACGCAAAATCATTGGTTTTTTCTCGATCGTCCTGACGTAAATTTTCAGCGAGCAAGAAATCTCCATTGCCCATCAACTCTACACGCGACGCAAATTGCTGACCACCAATAACGCCTCCCCAGTGAATGGGAATATATTTTTCAAGTTCTTCATACACTGGTTTAAGTGTTTCATTCTTTTCACGGCCAATGTGCGCAATGATGATAGTTTTGGCGCCCATCTCATGGAGATAGCGTAGAGTCGGTAAAGCGCGCATAATCCTATAATTGTTACGCACTACACCGTCCTGCACCGGCACATTAAGCGAAGCGCGTAAAATAACACGTTTGCCTTTTAGATCACCAGCTTCAGTAATTTTTCTCATCTTCTTATTCAGTTGCTTTCACAATTGCGGCAAAATCTGTTGCGTTAAGGCTTGCTCCACCGACCAAAAAACCACCCATACCACCATCTGCATGCAGCACTTTTGCGTTGTGCGGCTTCACCGAACCTCCATATAACAGCTTTACTGAATTAGCAACTTTCCTATCAAACACTTTAGTAAGGACGCTATAGATAAACAATTGCATTTCTTTTACATCCTCGACCGTTGCTGTTTTCCCCGTGCCAATGGCCCAGATTGGTTCATACGCTATGACAATCTTTTTTATATCAGTTGTGCCAAAGACAGCGGTCAGAGCTTTGATTTGCTTAGCGACAGTTGTATAAAAATCTCCCTTAGCGTCACGTTCTTTTTCACCAACACAAACTACCGGTGTTAGTTTATTTTTCAATGCTTGCGTCACCTTCTGCACAACATCAGAATCAGTCTCGCCCCTAGCGCGTCGTTCCGAGTGACCAATAATGACATAGGAGATTTTGAGATCGCGCAATTGTGACGCCGCTATTTCGCCTGTAAATGCACCAAGCGGCTCGGTTGAAACATCTTGTGCAGCGAGCAGAATCTTGCTGCGTGATATTTTTTTTGACACGTCACTCAGGTACACAAATGGTGGCGCGATTGCGATAGATGCATTTGTACCTCGACAGGCTTTGATCGTAGCTTGCGCCAATGTAACTGCAGCTTTCTGGCTGACTGGATTGAGCTTCCAATTTCCAATTATTAACGGCGCTTTTTTCATGCCATCATTGTACCATCCACGTCTAGATTTCAGACCAAGAATCGACATTCCATCCCCCAGAGGGGCCACTAGAAAAATTGATGTCGGCCATCCCAGTCAGATAATTTATCTGTGTGCCGCCGGACATTGAGATTTTGTAGGCGGTTGCTTGGTTTGCGATAGCTCCACCAGTAAATTTTATGGTGCCCTGTTGGGCATTCAAAATGACTGAGTCGGTTCCTCCTGACACTTCAACCGCTGACGTTGAGCCACAACCAGGACCATCGGGACAATCACTAGTGGTGACCACCAAAACATAACTATCACTACCGCCGTTTCCAGATATTGTACCGCCGCCGGACATTTTGATGTTTCCATCACTCACAATAACGCCTGGGTCTGAGCCATAACTAAGCGCAAGTCTTAAAGAAGCGCCTCCATTGACCGTAATGTCACCGGTTACATACAACGTCCCTGCAACCGTTACTACCGCTCCTGCGCCGACATTTAAATCTCCCTCGATTTTTCCCGGCCCGATTACAGCCGTGTCAGCGCCACCGTACGTTTGATTACCAACTATAACCCCTCCCGCAGTTGCTTCATCTTTCCAATCTTGGATGTTGCCGTCAGAGATTGGAAACGGTTGCTCTGTTGGATCGGGTCTTGATGTGTTACAAGCTTTGTTATTGCCATTTGATGCCTGACAGTAAATTGTTCCATTCGCCGTTACATTAGTTACTTCGTGTGCCCAAACATCGCCACCATTTTGACCGACAGTTACGCCTTTAATCAACCCCGTCTCGCCCCCGACGTAGATATCGAAATAGCTATCGAGCGTACTTGGAGATACGGCTGACCAGGTTCCTCCGTTATTACTCCTCCATTCTCCGGCTTTTGCTATTCCGTCGGCGTACGAGTTGCTTGCCGCAGCTACAGCGTAGTTACTCCCCCAAGTGGTAGAAGTATCTAGCACTAACCAGTAGGTGGTTCCAGGTGTGAGTGAAACAGTCGAATCAAAAGGTACTGAAAGGTAGTTATATGAAGTAGTAACTTGGTAGGTATCAATGTTGGCGCTCGCCAGAGTTGTTTTGTTTGGCTGGTTACCTGATTTGTTCGTGACAATCCGCAACGTTACGTCGTTCATCCAGCCAGTCGTTGTTCTTTTGAGATATAAACGCACAGCAGTAACGGGTGTAGTCGTTGAAACTGTAAAACTCTGAGCGAAATCTTGCGGCGTAGCGTTTCCGCCAAAAGCAATTTCGTTCGTGGGTGTAGCTGGGCCAGTACTAGACTGATCGGCAGTTGGACTTGATTGACTAGCTACCGTTGCGCCACCGGTAATCCGAGGTCCTCCACTGCCGATAATATTTCCATTCGAATACACGTTACCGTTAACCACCGCGCCACCACCTAGCTCAAACCCTCCCCGCCCGGCCTGCAATCCGTAATTGAAGCTCACACCCTCTCCTTTAGAAACATTGGTTTCAATACTGCGAAAGAATCCATCCGTCTCGGAATCTACTCTGATGGTTTTTGTGTCTGAACCTGACGAGACTAAAATTGTTGCGGTAGCGTTACCCAACTCTAGTGTTTCTGAAGAATGTAGGGTAAAGCCGTTTTTAAGACGATACATCGACTCCTCAACGGCACTGTTCGCGACTAGAAATGACTGGGTTGAGCGGACTGAGCCAGTTGCCGCTTGGCTTGTGGCATATACAGGCGCAATAATTGCTGCAACCAAAAAGAACGTTATCGATACAAAAAGTAACCCGTTGAGGAGGAGTATGTATCCTCGTGTTGATTTTCTTTTCGCAACATTAATCATATGACTCTCTTAAAATTGCTAAGCCAGTATACGTGCGCGTCTCTTGCCCATCACGAATGTCGTAGGTAATAGCAAGTTCGTATCGGATTGCTTGAGAAACTGGAGTGGTAATTTGGGTAATGTAGAAACGTGACACGCTTTGAGTATCTGGGCTTAAACTGAGGGCAGTACCATCATCAATTTGCACCTGCATGATATCGTCGACAACTGAAAAGACCGTACTACCAGAAGTGGTTTCGATGGTTACGTAGCCAATATTACTCTCAAGTGAGGAATTGTTTATATCAATGCCGGTCCCCGATCTTGTCTCACGGACGATTTGACCAATTATTGCTCCGCCTGCTCGGTCAGCCTGAGAGCGGGCAACGGTGTCACTATATAAGAAATATGTAGACAAGATAAAGTAAGCAATAACACTTAGCAATAGGACTGCTACAACTAAATAAACGAGTAACTCAACTAACACAAAACCGGTTGAACCTTTAGTTTTCATATACATTGTGAATGAGAAACTCGCCATCTGTTAAGAATTTTGCATCTGCTGTTCGATAGACTGAGACAACGGCCTGCAATGAATCGGAGTCAACATCACCGTTATCATCTAAGACACCGTCCATATCACGACGAACTTCATCGAACACTACTTCGGTGTAGTAATCTTCGCTGGTTGGTTGTGTCGATGAAAGGGCATAACTATTAGATAAGCGCTCAAGATAATATGTGGTGCCGATTGTAGCCGCTCCGATAGAGCTTGACCACGATGTGTCCCGCATAATCTGCAATGCTTCTGCGCTCTCATCAATCCGTAAAAAAGCTTGCATTTGATTACTAGAAGAGGTGCCGAGTCGGATCACTGACACCAAAGCAGCAGACACTGCCAATGTCATAGTGATCACTAAGGCACTGACGATGATTATTTCAACGGTGCCAAATCCCCCCTGTTGATTGCTTTTATCGTAAAACATATGTATCTACTAATTAAGGTAGCACATTAATTGCACCCCCTTCGCTAACAGTGATACTTTGTGAAACAGTATCATCAGCCACAAGTGAAACCGATATAGTTGCTGCTTCGTTCGCAAAACCAGTCAAACGCGCAAAGACAATTTCTTCGTCACCTGAGAGATTCGTACTTAGTTCTAAATCACTGTCTAATGTATATACCTGCTCATCATCTCTGGTGTCATACGATGTTCCGCTAAATAATTCATACGAGTCAGTGTTGAATTTTACCCCTTGTGGTAGGTTGTCCCTGCCCGCCAGGGCATCACTCTTCGCCAGTTCCAGTGTCGCAACTATAGATTGTGTTGCTTGTTCGACTTTTTTCACCGCGCGTAGCTCGATGTAGCTTGATACACCCCAAGCTGCGAGAATGAGTAGAATAAAAATAACCACCAGCATTTCGATTACACTAAATCCGTGTTGGTTATTTTTTTTACACATACTACCCAATACCGTCTGAAATTGAATAAATCGGGGCAATGAGCGCCAGCGCGAAAAATCCGACTCCGGCACCGATGACCACCATAAGGAGGGGCTCGATGATTGTCGATAGGTCTTTGGTCTTGCGTTCAACTTCCGTTTCGTAGAAGTTGGCCAACTCGCCCAACATATTTGAAATCTGACCGGTTTCTTCGCCGACCAAGATCATTTCTCCCACCAACACTGGATACAGCTTCTTTGCCTCAATAAACGGTTCGGAGAGTGGCGTACCTTTTTCAACTCGTCTGGCAGCATCGCGAATCACTCGTTTATAGTAAACATTCTGAAGAACCTCTTCAGTGATTTCAATAGATTGCAAGACATCGACACCAGACTCGAGAAGCGACGATAACGTCCGTGCAGTCTGAGCTGAATTTGCTTCCTTCGCAATTTGCCCAATAACCGGCAGGCGGACTACCGTCCAAGACACCGCACGTTTACCTGTTTTACTGCGCACGAAAGAAATGAGTGCGACCACAATTGCGGCAAAGCCACCCAATACCAATAACGGATGAGCCGCCATGATGTCGCTGGCGGCAATTAAAAACTGAGTGGTCTTCGGCAACTCCTTATCCATACCAGCAAACACCCCCGTAATTTTTGGCATGACGTAAATCATCATCAAGATAGCAATGACAAGCATAACCGTAATTACAATTGATGGGTAGATCATCGCGCCCTTTATTTTTTTCTTGAGGTTACTTGCCCGCTCCATCTGAATCGCCAACGTTTGCAACGATCTTGCTAGTTGCCCACTTTCTTCGCCGGCTCGCACCATCGCCACGTACAAATCATTAAATTCCTTGGGGTGCGCTTTTAATGCGTCATAGAATGAAACACCTTGCTTTATTTGTTCACTAATATTGCGTGTTACAACTTTTAGTCGAGGGTTGGTTGTTTGTCGTTCAATTACCGACAAGCCACGCGTTACCGTGAGACCAGCCGAAAGCATTGAGCCCAGGTTACGAGTAATCATAACTAATTCATCATCTTTAACTCTACTTAAAAAGTAGTTGATGCGTTCCATACTCAGCCAATCTTTCAGACTGAATTTTGATGCTTCATGTATGTCTGTGACCGTGTGGTTTTGTTCTCGGGCAATCTTGTACACCGCAAATCTATCAGCTGCTTCAACGGTTTCTCGTACTGGTTTTCCAGAACTATTTTCTCCTGAATAAATAAATGTCGCCATCATTACTCATTAATTACTCGTAATACTTCTTCAATTGAAGTAAGTCCCTGGGCTGCTTTGAAAATACCGTCTTCAATCATTCGAAGCATACCTTCCTTTTCCGCTTGCGCCTGTACCTCGTCACCAGTCTTTTCAGCGATGACCATTTCTTTAAGCGCCGGTGACATTTCAATCACTTCATGAATACCCATTCGCCCATGGTAGCCGTCCTCTGTCTTACCTTTCTCTTTTGGTCTAAAGAAGTCAACATCATTCCAAGTGGCATCCTTTTTAATAACACCTTCATCTTTCAGACTCTCAAGAATCTTATCCAGATCAACCTTTTCTTGTAGTTCATCACGCTCGGCCTTAGATAATTTATACGGAATCTTATCGTCTGCCAGTTTTCGCACTAGTCGTTGTCCAACCGCCACCCGCAGAGTCGATACCAACAAGAACGGTTCCGCACCCATATCTATAAGTCGTGCAATTGTGCCGGTGGCTGAGTTGGTGTGGAGTGTGGCGAGCACTAAGTGACCAGTCAGGGCAGCATTTATCGCTAGGCTCGCGGTCTCTTGATCACGGATCTCACCCACCATAATAATGTCCGGATCTTGACGCATAAGAGAGCGAAGGCCGGCAGCAAAGGTAAATCCGATTTCTGGCTTTACCTGCGACTGGTTGATGCGTGGCATCTGATATTCAATCGGATCTTCAATCGTAGAAATATTTACTTCCGGGGTGTTTAAGATATCCAGAATTGTATACAGAGTAGTAGACTTACCAGAACCGGTTGGTCCAGTCACCAATATAATTCCGGTAGTAGCGCGAGTGGCACGATGGATCCGATCGAGTGTGCTGCCGTGAAAACCAATCCCCTCAAGCGAAAAACCACTCCGGTTTTCTCGCAACAAACGCATAACGATCTTCTCGCCATAAAAAATTGGCAAAATCGATACGCGAAAAGCCACTTTCTGTCCGTCCATTTCCATCTTGAATCGACCATCTTGCGGAAGACGCTTTTGGTCGAGCTTAAGATTTGATAACACTTTAACCCGTGCAGCGATACTCCCAGCCGCAATCTGCGGCAATCGCATAGCATCATGCAGTACACCGTCTACGCGATAGCGTACAATCATTTCTTCTTCCATCGGCTCAATATGGATATCGGAAGCACCTTGAATGATGGCGTGCCGGAGTAATGTGTCAACAATCCGTACCACCGGCAAGTCCTCAGCTGCCTTCTTGAGCTGGCTTTCCGTTAGTTCTTCGCCGTTTTCCTCTTCTAAAACTTTGAGTTTAGAAGCGTCTTGCATGATGAGATCACCAAATTCATCTTTCAGATTTTTTTGGTAAAGCCGCAGAGCTGAGCGCATTGACTCTGTGTCGGTGAGTCGAGCTTGAATTTTTAAGCCTACCTTCTTTTTAATGAAATCGATGGCCGGCAAGTCAGCAGTATCAAGCATAGCGACTTCAAGTGAGTCTTCATTTTTCTTGAAGGCAATAATATTGTGTTTACGCGCAACTGGCTCAGGAATAATGGTGAGCGTATCGAAATCTATTTTTTGGTCTTTTAGTGAGACAAACGGGATACCTAACACATACGACTCCACCCGACGCATATCGTCTTCCGTCATATGCCCGTGCGAAATTAAAGCTTCTGCTAGAGAGCGATTTTCTTCTTTGGCAATTTTTTCGGCCGCAATTAAATCAGCCTTACTAACAAGCCCGGCATCGACGAGAAATCGTTTGAGTTGTTCGTCTTTAATACGCATTCTAAAGTACGCAGGAACCTACAAAACCTCCGTGGTTAGGTTGATTATAGCATTGCGCTACATGACTTATAAAAGATGTTCACTGAAATATCACGTTATCTTACCTTTTTGACAAAACCTTTATTTGTCGGTAAGCTATTGGCAATACTGATGAATGACTGCTCGGCTCTACGCCGAGCAGTCTTCGTTCAGAGAGCGTTATAAATACAATTAAATATTTTACAAAACATATGTTTGACCTAAAAGTAATCAATTCCGTTCTTACTGAAATGGAAGAAGAGCGCGGAATTTCTCGCGAAAAAATGATGGACGCAATCGAGCAAGCGCTCGCGACAGCGTACAAAAAAGAATTCGGAAAGCGGGGGCAAATCGTGACCTGTAAATTCAACCTGGACACTGGCGATACTGAGTTTAATCAAGTAAAGATCGTTGTTGACGAAGATATGCTAAAGCCAGACCCGGAACTTGACGAGGATGGCAACCCAATTGAAGAAGAAATTGCGGAATCAGAAGACGAAGAGGAGGATACACGAGTTCGCTTTGACGAAGAAAAGCACATCATGATCAATACCGCAAAAATGATCAAGAAAGATGTACAAGTGGGTGAAGAACTTGTTTTTCCATTGGAACGTAAGGATGATTTTGGTCGTATTGCCGCACAAACTGCTAAGCAAGTAGTGATGCAAAAGATTCGTGAAGCAGAAAAAGAGTCAGCTTTATCTGAATTCGGACAAAAAGCTGGTGATATTGTACTCGGCTTTGTCCAGCGCTTTGAACGTGGAAATCTCTATGTTGACCTTGGCCGCGTGACCGCTATCATGCCGTACGAAGAACAAATCCCCGGTGAGCGGTTTAAACCAGGAGAGCGCATTCGGGCATTACTTTTGGCTGTTGAAGAAACACCACGTGGTATTTTCCTAAAACTATCTCGCTCTCATCCAGACTTTTTAGTCTCTCTTTTTGCCGTTGAAGCACCGGAACTACAAAACGGCACTGTTGAAGTAAAAGCAGTTGCACGTGAAGCAGGTGCCCGATCTAAGATCGCTGTACACGCTGCTGATCAGCACATTGACCCAGTTGGATCATTAGTGGGACAGCGTGGTGTACGAGTCTCAACCGTCATGAGTGAACTCGGTGGTGAAAAAATCGACATCATTGAATGGTCAGAAGATATTCTTGAGTTTATTGAAGATGCGCTCTCACCCGCTCAAATCATTGATATTCGCATGGAAGCCGAACCAAATGAAGAAGAGAACGAACGTGGTCACGTGATTGTAGAAGTCGCTGGTGACCAACAGTCACTCGCAATTGGCCGCGGTGGTCAAAATGTCCGCTTGGCAGCAAAACTGACGGGTTGGAAGATTGATATCGTATCTGCAAATACAGGTGAGGAGCTGGCGGAAGCAGACGAAACAGGCAATACTGAAATCTCTGCTCCAGCAGATACACCGGCCGGAGAAGACGATACGGTACTTGAAAGTGAAGATGCAACAACGACCAAACCCGACATCGAGGAGGTGCTTGAAGAAGCTGAAGAAACACAAAATCGTGATGCCTATGGTGACTTTGAAAAAAACGAAGTCGATACTCCAGAAGAGGCTGAAGAACAACTAGCGGAAGCTGAAGCCGGCGAGGAACCAATGGGAGAAGCTGAAGTTGAAGTAGCAAATCTAAAAGAAGAGGAAAAATAAACTTTTTAAAAGCGGCGGGCCTATGGCCCGCCGCTTTTTTGACTTACGACTTACAATAAGGCATATTTGTCCCACTCGCGGACACGACTCCGATGGAGTTACTGTTCGTTGAAACTCAATCTCAAAGTAAATCTAGTACAGGAAAGGTAAGACAGAAATGTCCCAAGCCAATTCGGAAGGTATGTGGGCCTTCATCAAAGAAAATTCCCTCCTGCTCATTCTGGGCACTTTCATCGCGCTCTGGTGGGCAAACACTAATTACGAAGGCTATCAGCATTTCGCTCACACGGTCATTCTGACGAATGACTGGGTCGGTGAACTGCATGGTGAGCATCGAGTTCTAACGGTGCATTACCTCATCAACGATGTTTTGATGGCCCTCTTCTTCGCCATTGCCGGTAAAGAAGTCTGGGAGGCAATCGCACTCCAAAACGGGAGCCTACGGGGTAGACAGGCACTTACTCCGGTGATTGCTACTGCTGGTGGCGTCATTGGACCAATTGTGGTCTATTTGACGATTGCTGGACTACTCGGCGCGCTCGAAGAAGCTGGTAATGGCTGGGCAATTCCCACCGCAACCGATATCGCATTCAGCTATTTGGTCGGCAAATGGGTGTTCGGCAAGAACCATCCCGCTGTCGCCTTCTTGCTGCTCCTAGCAATTGTCGACGACGCCGTCGGCTTGGTGCTCATCGCAGCATTCTATCCCAAGGGTGAAATTCAGTTGGTGTATCTCATGCTGCCGGTTGTCGCGATGCTGCTCAATTACTTCGTCTTCAATCGGTGGCTGCGGATACTCAACTTTTGGCCCTACCTGATAATTGGTGGGTCAATCAGCTGGCTGGGGTTCCAGCTTGCCGGGATTCACCCAGCACTAGGACTCCTCCCCATCATCCCGACCATGCCTCACGCGGATTCGGACCCTGGTTTTTTTGCCCAGGAAGAGGAAGGTTTCCCAGACACACTCAATGCCTTTGAGCACCGGATGGGAGGCTTTGTGCAGCTTGTACTCTTCGGCTTCGCGTTAGCAAACGCTGGAGTGGTCTTTTCCGCCGTCGGAGATGCAACTTGGCTAGTCTTGGCAGGGCTAGGCATCGGCAAGCCATTTGGCATTCTGCTGTTCGGACTGGCTGGAATTAAGCTGTTCGGTCTTTCGGAAGGAATGCGAAAAGCTGACCTGTTTGTGGTCGGATGGGTTGCTGCACTCGGATTTACCGTGGCGCTCTTCGTCGCAGGATCAGCCTTCCCAGAGGGCGCAGTACGCGATGCGGCAAAGACGGGTGCTCTGATGAGCTTCTTCTTCGCTGCAGCTGCACTGCTCACAGGTCGCCTGTGTCGCGTTCAGCGCGTCAATTGACACAGCGACATAAGATTGAGAAAACGCCGGCCTGGCAACAGGTCGGCGTTTTTCTTTTTATTATTCTTTTCAAGCTTAGTTTCGTGGTGTACGATACGAAAGCTAATCTATACATACATATGAATCTATTACACGATATCCCAGCCGGAACTGCTGAAGAAATGAACGTTATTGTCGAAATCCCAAAATTTTCAAAAAATAAATACGAAATCGATAAGGAAACTGGCATTATTGCCCTCGATCGAGCGATGCACACATCGCAAGACTACCCGTTTGATTACGGGTTCGTACCGCAAACACTGTTTGATGACGGTGACGCACTTGATGTAATGCTACTTACCACCTATCCACTCGCGCCTGGCATTTTGGTAAGAGCACGACCAGTGGCTATCATGGAAATGATTGATGGTGGCGAACGTGACGATAAGGTGTTGGCGGTCCCAATTGATGATCCACGCTTTGATGAGATCAAAGATTTGGCTGACGTGAACAAACACAACATCAAAGAATTCACTCACTTCTTTGAAACGTATAAGAAAGTGCAGAAAAAAGAAGTAAAGATTGGTGAATGGCACGGTGCCGACAAGGCAAAAGAGGCCTTTGAAAAAAGTATTCAGATGTACAAAGACGGTAAGTAGATGTACGGTGAAGTTAAAAGCGGCGGGCCATTGGGCCCGCCGCTTTTAACTTGCGTGTATATAAATATGAAAAATACGTAAAAACCAGTACAATATACACATGCCAGATAAACCAAATCTAGATAACGTAGAAATGCATATGCCAGAGACTGGTGTCGACACAGAAGAAGTACCGAAGATGACCGTCTCGAATGGACCAATAATTGTACTTTTAATTGTTCTGCTGGTCGCGGTGCTTGGGGGTATGTACTGGTGGTACACAACCAACATGCAAGCAGAGACTCTACCACCACCAACCATGGCACCGATGCCATCGGAAAGTACGACGCCCATAGAGTCGCCGATAGACACACAAGCGGAGCCGACCAGTACCCCAAGCGCCACTTCAGAAACCTCTACTTCTACTGACGATCTAACTATAACAGTGAGCGAGGCGACAACCACTGAACCAGCGACTACGACCACGCCTACAGACCCTGCTGAGTAAAATAAGGCAAAAGACCGGATTAGCCCGGTCTTTTTTAAAATCGGTTGCATTTATTCTTGATACCAGTACACTACGAGCCACTATGTCACACAATCATTCTGTAGATTTTAAAAAAGCGTTCACCGTTGAAAAACTCGATGGATCGCAAGTAAAAATTACCGGCGAACTTCCTTACGCTGAACTTGAAAGTGAGCGCAATGCCGCATTAGTCGCACTGGGAAAAAATGTGGAAATTGACGGCTTTCGTAAGGGTCACGTTCCTACTAAGGTACTCGAGAAACATCTTGGCGAGATGGCAATTCTGGCTGAAATGGCAGAGCGAGCCATCTCACACGCGTATGGACACATCCTTGAGGCACATGATATTGACGCAATTGGACACCCCAAGATTGAACTTACAAAAGTTGCCCCTAATAATCCACTTGGATTCACTGCAACGGTTGCAGTAATGCCGGAAATTGAACTGCCTGACTACAAAGCTATCGCCAAAAAAATCAATGCAGATAAGCCGTCTGGTGATGTTACTGACGAAGATGTCGAAAAACAAATAAATGATATCTTGCGTCAAAAGGCTGCGTACGAGCGCCTGCAAAAGAAAGCGGCAATGAGTGACGAGGAGAAAGCGGCTGAAAAAGAAGAAGACGTAATCCAGTCTGAAGAAGATTTGGACAAGCTAGAAATCCCAGAACTAACTGATGAAGTAGCACAATCGCTGGGTCAGCCAGGCCAGTTCGAAGGGGTTGCTGACCTAAAAACCAAACTCAAAGAACATCTTGAGATTGAAAAGAAAAACGAAGCCACTGCAAAGCACCGCGGCAACCTCACTGATGCGATTGTCGATGAGACGAGTGTCGAGATTCCACAAATTATGATTGAATCTGAACTACAACAGATGCAGGCTCAAATGCAAGAAGATTTAGAGCGTTCGAACCTTAAACTTGATGACTATCTCAGTCATATTAAGAAAACTAAAGAGGAGCTGATGAAGGAGTGGGAACCGGCTGCAGAGAAACGAGCCAAACTGCAAATGACCCTTAACGAAATTGCCCGCGTTGAAAAAATGAGTCCTGATAAGGACAAGGTTGAGGAACAAACCAAAATTCTGATGCAACGCTTCAAAGATGCGGACGAACAACGAGTCCGTTTGTATGTCGCTTCAGTATTACTGAACGAAGACGTCATGCAAATGCTTGAGGAGGTAAAATAACTTGACTCTACTTGGAAGCGGCGGGCCCAAAGGGCCCGCCGCTTTACTGTTATAACCAGTCTGATAGGATTAGCTTGTACTCACGTACAATAAATATATGGAATTGAAAAAAGACACAACATCACCAACTGGCATGCTCGTACCAATGGTGATTGAAAAAACCCAAGGTGGCGAACGCGCATTTGACATTTACTCTCGCCTCCTTAAAGAGCGGATTATTTTTGTCACCGGTCCAATTGAAGACCACATGGCGAACCTAATTGTGGCGCAGCTTCTTTTTCTTGAGGCAGAAGACCCAAAGAAGGACATTTTTCTCTACATCAACTCACCCGGAGGAAGTGTGACTGCCGGCCTATCAATTATTGACACCATGCACCATATCAAACCAAATGTAGCGACAGTATGTGTTGGTATGGCGGCGTCGATGGGTTCACTCATCCTTTCACAAGGCGAAAAAGGTAAGCGGTTCATTTTGCCAAATGCAGAAGTAATGATTCATCAGCCATCTGGTGGAGCATACGGACAAGCATCAGACATCGATATAACTGCAAAGCACATCATTAAGACCCGTGAACGCCTAAACAAGATGCTCGCAAAAGCCACCGGACAAAAGCTCGATAAGATTGAAAAAGACGTAGATCGTGACTTCTTCATGGATGCTGAAGATGCTAAGAAATACGGCATCGTCGACAAGGTGTACAAATAATCATCAGTTGAAATTGTTTAACTGACTAGACGACGACCTTTGGGTCGTCGTTTTGCATTTATGCCAGAAATCCAGTACATTTTAGCTACACCTTTAATAAGTAAACCAAACGACCATGCCACCATTGTTATTTACGGTCGCTTTGGCAATTGCATTGTGTGTGGGGATTGGAGCGGGATACTACGTAAGATATCTCCAAGCTCTATCAAGAAAATCATCGCTAGAAATACGACTGAAAGAGAAAGAAGTTGACGCTGAAAAGAAAGCGGTGAGCATTGTCGAAAAAGCTGAAGACAAAGCCGAGAAACTACTGCAAGAGGCCAAGGAGAACCGAAAACACCTAGAAGAAAAACTGGAACAAAAAGAGTCACGCCTCGTAAAGCGTGAAGAAATGCTTGATGAGCGACAGATTGATCTTGATTCGCAAAAGGAGTCCCTGCAGGGAAAAATCGAGGAAGTAAAGTCAATTAAAACCCGACTCGATGAGCATAAGCTTGAAATTGATAAAAAGCTAGAAACTATTGCCGGTCTGACAAAAGAGGAAGCATACGCCCGATTGTTAGAAAAAGTGGAAGACGAAAACGCCGAGGACTTGCGAGCCCGTTACGAAAAGCTCGCTCGAGCTGGAGAAGAAGCTTATGAAGCTCAAGCAAACAATATTTTGCTTGCTGCGATCCACCGCATTGGCAACAATCTCCCATCCAATATCATGACCTCTCACGTGGAAATTGAGAGCGATGATTTGAAGGGTAAAGTGATTGGGAAAGAGGGTCGAAATGTCCGCGCCTTTGAGCGCGCTACTGGTGTAGATGTGTTGATTGATGAATCGCCTGGCTACATTGTACTCTCAAGTTTTGACCCAGTGCGACGTGAAATTGCCCGAGTGGCTCTTGAAGCCTTACTCAAAGACGGTCGTATTCAACCAGCAAAGATTGAAGAATGTGTCGAAAAAGCTCGCATGGAGGTGGCAAAAACTATCAAAGCCATGGGCGAGAAAGCTGCCTACGAAGCCAAAGTACCAAATCTGCATCCAGATCTTATCACCATACTTGGTCGTCTACATTTCCGCACCAGTTACGGCCAAAATGTGTTATGGCACTCCGTTGAGATGTCACATATCGCAGCAATTATTGCGGAAGAAGTAGGCGCCGATGTTGGTATTGCCCGTGCTGGCGCTCTCCTTCATGACATTGGCAAGTGTGTGAGCCAAGAGGTGTCCGGAACGCACGTAGAAATCGGTATTCGTATTCTTGAAAAGTACGGTGTTGATGAAAAAGTAATTCTAGCTATGCGCGCTCACCATGAAGAGTACCCATATGAAACGCCAGAAAGTATTATCGTGCAAGTGGCTGATGCTATTTCTGGTGGCAGACCAGGAGCGCGACGAGATTCAATTGAAAACTACATTAAACGCCTAGCCGACCTTGAAAAAATTGCCACGGGGCTAGCCGGTGTCGATCAAGCGTTTGCGATTGCTGCCGGTCGAGAGATTCGGGTCTTAGTAAACCCTGCTACCTTGAACGAATTTGAAGCAAATGTACTAGCCAGAACCATTGCCCACAACATTGAAGAGCGGCTACGGTATCCTGGTGAAATCAAAGTCCACGTCATTCGCGAGACACGAGTGATCAGCTATGCACGCTAAATCAAGGCAGTTCGCTCACTCGAGCGAAATTATTACACAATGAATTATTCACTTGTGTAGTCGTTGCAGGCAATACGTGTTGCTATATAATGTTTTATAAGCCATTAAGGCAAGTGCTTGAGTTATCGCTCACCACAAATTTATACGCTCTTAGAAAATAAATTCTGAACTATGAACAAAGCAGACATCATCAGCAAGGTGCATGAAGTACTTGGCGGTACTAAAGCAGACGCTGAACGAGCAGTAGACACTGTATTCGGAGGCATCGAAGCAGCCCTAAAAGACGGTACGCAAGTATCTATCGCAGGTTTCGGTATTTTCGAAGCTAAAATGCGCGCTGCACGCGAAGCTCGCAACCCTCGCACTGGTGAAACCGTAAAGGTGCCAGCTATGCGCGTTCCAAAATTCCGCGCTGCAAAGGCCCTCAAGGATTCAGTAAAATAAGCCTTATTCTCAAAAGCAGCGGCCCCTCACGGGGCCGCTGCTTTCTTTGTCTCGTCCTTAACCCGGCGTGCTATACTTGTTGCATAGCGGAGGTAATACGCTATTCGTGGGTATAGACACTATTTCCCATCACAAACAAAAATGCCCTTTGGAGGGGGCATTTTTGTTTAAGGTATTTTTAAAATGCCTATGAGAAATTTTCCTCAATGACAATTATCGGAATAAAGGCTGTTGCCAGTTGTTTTGAAGTCTATTTGTGGTAGAATCCTCTCACTTATCGCGAGTGTAGTTTAGTGGTAAAACAGCTGCCTTCCAAGCAGCGGTCGGGGGTTCGATTCCTCTCACTCGCACAACTAGGTAAACAAAAACGACGTCATTAATGACGTCGTTTTTGTTTAGAAACTGAACTGCTTCAGTTTAGTGCCTGGTTGTGAAGCGGAGCCATGTATTTTTCTCATTTCCTAGAGAAAAATAAGGCGAGCTGGGGCAGCTAAGTACTTAGCAAAATCATCACGGAGTGATTATTTTGGTTAGTAACTTGCGCCTACCATGTACTCTTTCTTCATCAATGAAAATAATTGACCCCTGACCGATTTCCCTCTATTCTCATATTTTTGCTATACTACCAACCATATGCAAGAGTCTCTAAACTTAATTGGTGACCAATCTAAATGCCCTGTGGCGTTAATCATCCGTGATAATAAGATCCTTTTAGGACACAGACACTACACTCCTGACAAATGGAAGACTGTGTCCGTTTGGACATGCCCAGGAGGTAGATGTGATGACGGTGAAACAATCGAAGACACCTTAAGACGAGAAGTTGAGGAAGAAACAGGTATTAGTAATTTAAAAATCGAGGAATTTTTAGGTGAGTATCCTGGCGCAAAGGAAGGTGATTTCGTTCCTGTTTTTCGCTGCAGTACTGATGAAGAGGCCAAAAACATTGAGCCTCATAAATTTTCGGAGTGGAAATGGTTTGGCAGAGAAGAACTCCCTGAAGCTTTTATAAATAAAGACATTGCTCTGCTAATCAAAAAGGTCTTGTAAGTCGCACCGTTGAACAGCTTGCACAAAAAAATCAGCCCCGAACGGGGCTGATATAGTTTAGGCAAGACAGTCCATCCACTACCAGAATACGATAGTTAGAGCGACCGCCAACACGAACAACGTATACTCGATGCCAGAAATCCAATTGATTCGTAGGTAGTATCTATCAATCCAGTCATCGATACCGTATTTTTGGATATACTCACTTAACTCGTCATACGACCAAGTGACTACTAGTCGCAAACGACGTTCGTCTTGCGGCAGGGTGTCCCAAAGACCCTTTTCCTGCAAAATCTGCTTGAGTAGGTTGGCTCGCCGTCCCAATAACTTGAATCGACGATTGGTAAGTGGCCATAAGAGCGGAATACCCCACCCAGTGCCATACAGATCGTTGACGAAGTGCAACATGGTCGCTACGAGAAACATCGTCCCCCAGAACACGTCAAACTGTAAAAGTATAATGCCTGTCACTAGAAACAGGACAGGGAAATGCAACGCCTCTCGGTGGTCGTGGGCGTACTGATTGGAGGCAGCCACCTTGCCACGTTTCAATAATTCAGGCAGCGCATCTAGGTCCGGACTCATCGCTAGTGCTATTGCGACAGCTACATGCCCCCAGACCAAATCGACGTTGGCAATGTGGGAGGCTAGCAAAACAGCGAACAGGCCGTTTGCTACATCTACGAGAATTGCGAGGGTTGATTTCATGATACTTTCCTAATGTTACTATCCTCAGCGTAGTAAAACATTTTACTTATTTTCGCTCAAGCAATATGATCGTCGGTAATTTACTACTTCCCAATCATATGCACATCTCTTTGCGGAAATGGGATAGTGATACCCGCTTCATCTAATGCCTTTTTACACAGCTCGGTGAGTCTGAAGGTAAATTGCTGTTCTTGCCGAGCATTGTCTATCCATATACGTAAAAGCAAATTCACTCCTGAATCAGCTAATGCATCAACCACCACTTCCGGTTCCGGGTCTCTCCGAATACCTTCTATGTGTCGTGCCGCCTCCACCAACACTTTACGGGCCTTCTCAATATCCTCTGCATACGGAATAGCCACTTTCGCACTAATGCGGACCATTCCTTGCTCGGAGAAATTGGTTACTGAAGTGTTGGTCACCAGTGAGTTAGGAAGACTCACGAACGTATTATCTAACGTTCGGATTTTTGTGGTACGTAAGCTAATGGATACAACTTCTCCATAGTGGTCGTTTATGGTTACCCAGTCCCCCACTCGGTATAGATGATCTATAAAAATACCAAATCCGGAAATAACGTTAGAAAGTGTTTGTTGGGCGGCAAAGCCAACCGCGATACCAAGCACACCGACACCAGCCAGAGCAGCGGTGACATTAAAACCAAGCTGACTAAGCGCAAAGATTATAGTCAACAGGATAACCAGCCATTTATATACTGTTCTAACCGTGATTCGAATCAGCGATCGTTGCATCGGTGTACGTTTCAAGCCAGCCTCTATAAGCCGGCGGGTAATCATGTAAAACAAGCTGCCACTCAACAGTACAAATATTGCGCCACTGAGGCTGGGAATTAATTCCCACGCATTATGGGTTAAGGCTTCTTTAGTTAAGCCACTTTGTTCTAAAAATGCATTCATATCCATAGTATACACGCTCTTTATGGTGAGTATTTGATCGTAAAACTAGCCGCGGTGCTATACTGATTGTAATGAATATTCTGGGTTCAATTTTCGTGTTTATAATCTCTGGCTATATAGCATTTACCAATGCCCTAGCCACACAAATCGAAAATATATTGCCCACAAGTGAAAAAGCCGGAGAGGAAGAAATTCTTACTGACGAAATGTCCTTGCTGCCCTCAATCTTTGGCAACCGTATTCCCGATATACTGCTCTCCAGCGCCGCGTACCAACAAGCCGCCTTAAGCAACGCCGGCACTTCTGGCCAAACAGCCAGCACACCCGAGGAGGCACTCGTAAATGTTTTTTGTACTTTTACTACTGATGACTTGGTTCGCACTACGACGGGATCGGGATTTTTTATTGATCCAGACGGCATCATCATGACCAATGCACACGTAGCACAATTTTTATTATTGGAAGAAACTGAAGAATTCGGTGAGACTGATTGTATTATTCGCACCGGCAATCCAGCGAGCCCTCGGTACCGCGCAGAACTACTATATCTTCCGCCGGCATGGATAGAAGAAAATGCTGATAATTTGAGTCAAACAATCCCTCTAGGGACTGGGGAACGTGACTATGCACTCTTGTATGTAAGTGAATCAATAGATGGTGGATCTACACCGATCGTTTTTCCAGCGCTTATGGTGGCAGACGATCTATTACCAGTCTCGGTACGGGGTGACGAAGTGGTAGCTGCCGGATATCCAGCCTCTGAGCTAATACGCAACGGTTCAAACACACCACTGAATGCTCAAGTGGCAGATACAACCATCTCCGAATTATATACATTTGGCTCAAATTACGCGGATGTCATCGCTGTTCGTGGTAGTGCAGTGGGCGCTGAAGGCGCTTCAGGTGGACCAGTATTAAACGATGTTGGAGAGGTGATCGGCATTATCGTCACTCGTGGTGACGACGAGACAGACGGTGAAGGTAGTTTGCGCGCCATTACTATGGCTCACATCAGTCGCACCATGGAACAAGAAACTGGACAAAGTTTACCCAACAGCCTCGGCGGCAATCTGGAGCTCAAGTCACAGATATTTACTGACACCGTAGCTCCTTTTTTATTGCAGATACTAGAAGACAATAACTAATAGAAAGGCGCGACCGTTGGCCGCGCCTTGCTTGACACGATTGGGTGAAGACCGTCACCCTGTCGTCTGACTGATGAGTGTACCGTTCTTGTTGTAGTCCTTAGGCATATGAGGCTGGCCCGCATCCATACGACGAACGCAAGCATTCAAATCACTCGCATGGAATCGCCAAGCAAGCTCTGCGCGAAAAGCTTTCGTACCCGGAATAAATCCGTCACGCTTCAGCTCCTTGCGCACTTCTTCAGCCGATACGACATCTTCACAACATCCAACCATAACTTAATTCTCCCCAAAGTACTGTTCCTCCCCACGAACCATTCGTGAGGCAACAATTATGCCGAAACGAAATACCCGCCAACGTGTTGGCGGGTATTTCGTTTCCAGTTATGACACTACAACGAACCCGCTCTCGCAATCACAATCACGACCAGGAGAATGGTCTGGAAATTGAAAGCCGTAGTTGTTTGTGCCATAGGCATAAACTGATAGTACTTGATGTACCCAAAACGTCAAGTTATCTCTTCCCAACACTCCCACCACATACCCAGAGAACGAACTGGCTGTAATTGGGTGGGTTTGGCTAGGGCAGTTGTCAGTTTGTGAGTCGAGTATGTGGTGGGAGTGTCCGCCCGATCTCTTCTCTACTTACTGTAGATAGTTTGCGTTGGATAAGCAAACTCTATTCCCTTATCAGCAAAAGCACGGAGTAATCGATAATTGAATTCATGCTGCGCATCAAGGTACGTAACCATATCTGCCGATTCAATAAAGTACACGAAGTCAAAGAGTAACGCAGAGTCTCCAAAGGCAGTGAAATGCACCCGATCAAATCGAACGTTCTCAATCCCGTCCAGCACATCTTTTATGATACCTGGTACTGCTTCGACTAATTCTCTGCCTGTTTCATAGGTGATACCGATTTGGTCGGCAATCCGACGCTCCTGCATTCGCTCGAGATTCTGTACTCTAGCAGTGGTCAGCTCAGTATTAGATAAAATGAGCTCTTCCCCACGCAACGTTTTAATCCGAGTTGATTTAATGCCTATTTTTTCTACGGTTCCAGTATCGTTGCCGATAGTGACCACATCACCAATGCGAAATGGTTTATCAAAATAGATTGAAAATGATGCAAACAAATCTGACAATACTCCCTGCAATGCAAACGCCACCGCAATACCGCCGATACCTAAGCCGGCAATCAGTGAGGTCACATTCACCCCCAGATTCGCTAGCACAAATAGTCCGCCAAGCACCCACAGAACTGCACGAGCAATAATCCGAATCAGATCTGCCATGGTTTCAGCATTGGCATCAGTAACGTCGCCGTCGCTAGATTTGCGCACGTATCGACTGGCCAGGTAATCGATTACGATAACAGCAATCTCAATTACTTGCCACACAACTGCAAATAAGAAAACTCCTAAAGAGACTGTTTCAAGCCAAGTTGGCAACGTAAAAATATGTAGGGCAGCATAGATGGAAACAATCGAATACACCCCACCACGAATGCCTTCGACGGCAGCGATAACTGTGTCATCAAAGCGGGTATTGGTTTTTGCAGAAAAGCTGCGCAATTGCACCAGTATGATTTGCTGCAATAACCAAAAACATAGGTTCAGACCTAGAAATATTGCCACCGCAATCAAAAATTTTCCCATCGGTACAGTCCCAAGAAATGGCAAACTGTAACTATATTCCATAAGTCTTTCAATAGATAGTAGTAGCTCCGTCATAGTTTGATTCAAATAATACGTTTTACCAGCTTACCAAATACCAACTGTCAGCTCAAACAAAAACCACCGTCAGGTGGTTTTTGTTCACTGCAGCCTAACTAGGATTCTGAACTAGAGTTCTCAGCATCTGTATTTCTCTGCGTTGATAGTATTTCTTTTGCATCAGTCCCTATAGTTTTAATTTCAGCAAAGGTTGCCTCTACCGCATCTGAGCTGGTTGCGGCTGACAATTCTGCTTGTAGATCATACAGGCGTCCTAGTGCACCCGCTGTGCTTGCTACCGCAGCTTGATCGGTAGTTGAAGCCCTTGTCTTTTCAAGACCGTCAATAATAATCTGGGTATCTCTGCGATACACATCCAACTTGCTCTGTTGTTCCTCTGGAGTCAGTTCAACGGGAACAAAATCTTCTACACCAAATGTCTGGCTTGTCTGAATTTCAGTTAAGTAAACGATCAATTTTTGCGTGCGTTGCAACACCCCCACTAGTGCTAATCGAGCCGCTTCTTCATTGGTCTCGCGCTCTATGGTGATTTGCTCAACCGTACGATTAATATCGTCGAGTCGACGCCGAACGTCTTGGTAGTCTTCAGAATTTTCAGACAGCCCCAATGTCTCTAAAAGCTCATAAATACGAGTGGTGTTTAGTTCAACTCGTGCCATGAGTCGCTCGTAGCCGGGAACACCAGCCTGACTTGCTGATTCTTTTGCTGCAGCTTCACCAACCACCGCTGCTAGTAGTGCTGGCTGTTTTGCCTCAGCATTGTTTTGATTGGTTTTCTCTTTGAGAGAAGTCGCTTGCACCTCAAGGGTTGTATTTAACGCAATGGTTGCTAATGTCGCTTCTTCTTCATCTTCACCGCGCAACACCTCAATTTCACGTTTTGCGTTTTCGGTGTGCGTTTTTACCGCAGCCGCTACCTCCGCTTCGACTTCGTCGGTTAAGCGACCCTCACTAGCCAGGAGTCGCGCTTCAGCGATACGGCGGTTAAGACGTTCCGTTTCCCATTCAATCTTTTCATAGGGGCTAAGGGCGAGAGTGCTTCTCACCTCTTCATTAAAACGCACCTTAACAGCATACAAACCATCACCAGGCACTGCTCGTTCGGCCAGCGCAGGTACTAATATTAAAAGCAGAGCTGCTACGCCAATACCGGCGCGGGTGATATATGAAAATGGGACGGTGAAAAATGAACCGCTCTTTGTTGATCCCGCAGGGGCAACTGTCTGACTACCCGGCATTGGGTGGTACTCAATATACGAAACAACCCGCTCGCGAAGGACGCTACGTTCAGCTGTCTGCAGTTTTATAGACTGTGACTTTGTATGCAATTGTTCACTAAATTTTTTCATTTCGTTTATGTTCGCGTTTGGCTTCAGCCAATTCTTCATGCGACTCAATTAGTACTCGAAGCTGTTTTAAACCACGGTGGATTCGTACCGAGACGACGTTTTCCGATTCTTCAATGAGTTCGCTGATTTCGCGCGGACCGAGTTGGTCGACAAAACGATACAGCAATACCTCCTTATAGCTATCCGAAAGTTCATCAAGTAATTCAAAGGCTTTGCGACCATCAATTGTGGCGGCCAGCGCTTCAACTGTACTTTCCTGCAGATCATCAAATGAACCCTCGTCTATCCCCTCTTCTTCAAGCATTTTATCGAGTGAATACTCTTTTCGTTTGCGGTATTCATCGATAATCAGGTTGTTTAGTACTTTGTACAAAAAAGGCCTGAAATTATCGATTTCATATCCGTTGCGTAGGTATGACCAGACTTTGGTATACGCATCGTGTACCAAGTCAATTGCTTTTTCCCGATTGCTTACCCGCAGGAAAGCATGTCGGAATAACGCGTCATTGTACTCATCGAACGCTTGTAAAAAACGGTCTTCTTGGCTTTCGGTATTAGGGCCTACATGTGGTGCCTCTGGCATGCGAAAACCATTATATACGTAGACGGCTAAAAAGCCGAACTCTTTCATTTATCCCCAGGTTGGGGTGGAAAAACGGGCGACTACTGTGTCGCAGCCCCGTTTTTTACTCTAGATTGCGGATTTTATCAATCAATTCTGGAAATTCATCAATCAAAAAGTGATTTTTGTCTTCAAAGACCATGAATTCGGCTTCCGGCAGCGCTTTAGCGAGCTTTTCACCTTGTTCAAACGGCACCACAAAGTCGTCTTTGGAGTGTGCAATATAAATATGTTCGATTTTTTTGGCTAAAAGCGGTATTTCTGTGTCGTCATAACCAAAATCGCCACCATCTTCCAAGCTGTCATTGAAAGTAGCGGATGAATTATGAACTGAACCCACTAAGAAAAGGGCTTTGACTGTAAACGGTGTCTTGTTTTCAATTAGATACTTGGTGAGAAACATACCTCCTTGAGAGTGACCGATGAGCACTACTTCCTCATTGAGAAATGTAAAATATCGCTCAAACCAAATCTTCCACTCTTCGTATTTTGCGTTTTGAGCATTGGGCATGGCCGGTTTAATCACCTCCCATTCTTCACCAAGGTCTTCCTGCAGGTGCTTGTGCCAGCGATTGCTTGGCGCTCGGTGCAGCTCAATCTCTTGCGTCTTTAGATATGAAATAAAGTCATCGTACTTCGAGAACGCTTCTCCGCCATGGATAAATATTAGTTGTCTTTTTTTCATCTTTGTTTCTTCAAAATTATATAGAGCCAAGGGGTATTTCCAACGGTAAGCTTTCGTTGATTGATTATTTCATAGCCGTCTGCTATTTCTTCAATATCCCCAAACTCATAAAAGTAAAAGGTTCTTTCTCCAAACGCATCCTTAATCACTTCCCCACCCTTATATGATCCAAGCTTAACAGATATATAAAAAATACCGTCCTGAGATAAAGATATGTGCGCTCGCTTTAGTATTTGCCGAAACGTCTCCTTATCTACGTGAAGTAAGGAGGCGAAAGCAAAAATAATATCGACCGGTTCTGCAAACTCGTAGGTTTCTACATCTGCGACTTGGAAATTGACTTCTGGAAGTTTTTCCCTTGCTAAAGCAACGAAAGATTTTGAAATATCAAAACCGGTATAGTGGTTTGTTTTCTTGCAAATCTCTTCTGCGTCTCTACCGTCGTCACACCCAATTTCTAAAACTCTGGGATTAGGTTGCGCATATTCTGCAAAGACTTCGTTAATACAACCGATTCGTGGTCCAATGCCTTGGAACTTTTTTGCATACTCAATTGCACCTCTGTTGTATGTTTCAACAGTCTTCAGGTCCATATTTTAAAAGTAGCCTTTGCGTCTAAACGTAGTAATGACTACTGCCAACAATATGGCAATGAGAAACATGACAAACCAAAATGCGTAGGGACTATTTTCGAGCGGGAGGGCGACGTTCATGCCGTACAAAGACGCCACAATGGTAGGGATAGTGAGCAAAATCGTTAGGAGTGTCAGGGTTTTAATCGTGGCGTTTAGGTTGTTGGTGAGAATTGCTTCGGTTGCAGAGCGCACGTTCTGAATGGTTTTCAAAACCGCGCCCGCTGAATCAACCACCTGTCGATTATCAATCACTAGGTCGTTCATGTATTCCATGTCATCGCTATACATGTGAATATGGTTCCCTTTCGCTATTTGCTGCAGCGCATTACTCGTTGGGAGCAACGCCGCCACCATGTCATTGAGGCGATGCTCGTACGTCACAAATCGTTCAATCTCCTTGTTACCAATTCGCCGCAACTGGGCGCGATCTTTATGCACACTGCGGCGCAACGTATGAAGCTGACGCTCAAAGGAGTCAGTAATTGCTTCCATTAGCTGTAAAAAGAGTTTGGTTTTCTGGGTGGTGTGGACCACTTCTTTGCCTTCTATAAACTGTTTAAACTGTGGCACATCACGTTGCACTACCGTCATCACAAACGACTCCCCCATTACAATTAGAAGCGGGGCGGTATCGGTGTCTTCTTTTTGTTCGTTATAGGGATACCGAGTAAAGAAATAGGTGGCGCCTTGTGAGCGCTCCATACGCGGCACCTCAAAGAAGTCGAGGGCGTCCTCAATTAGATCGGTATCAAGTGCTAATTTCTCAAACAGATTGGTTAGTTCTTCTTCCGATGCTTTCGACACATGAATCCAGACACCGGTGCGTATATCGCTAACTTCCTTTAACGCGTCGTCCTTAACCGTTCGAAAATAGTAGGTAATCATGCGAACAATTCTAGCATAAACTTCACTCGCATTTTTTTAAGGCTATGGTATTATCTGGCGTGCGCGACATGCGGAATGTATAGATTGCTCGCAAGCTCACAACTATACAGTCCTTCTTCGCTCGGATATTGCTACGCAAGCAGAGCTTGCATCAGTTTTACAAAATACTGACTTGAAAAAGTTACTTTTCAATACAGTATTTTGTAAAACTGAATCTAAGCAACATCACTCGCTGCATCGGGATGTAGCATAATGGTAGTGTACGCGGTTTGGGACCGTGTGGCCCGGGTTCGATTCCCGGCTTCCCGACATAATTCTAAAAGAGCCGCCAGCTTCGCTGGCGGCTCTTTTGAAGCTCATTCAGTCCACAGTATTTACAATAAACTTGCGATTTTACGCACCGTATTTACATTTCGTGCGGTCATATTTTTATATAAATCCGAGCCAATAAAGCCTTTCTGCATATAGCTTTTGCTTTGGAATTTGCGGTTAATTCTCCATATGAGTGCACCTGAAACATACAGCACCTCATCGATGTCCTTAACAAAAGGTGTTTCTGATACAACCGTTTTTGTGTCATACTCAGGCCAAAGAAATAAGACGTCCGTCTTCTGCTCCTTATCATTTTGCCAGTCTTTTGGAATAGCGCTCTCAATCTTTTTAAACTGCCGAGCTGTAAACGCTAAAACCGGCACTGAGAAACAAAATTTCTTGGTAATCGCATTAGTAATTTGCTCAGTTTTTTCACTGCTCGATTCAAAAATGACGTTACCAGAGTTGATATAGGTAGAGACATTTTTAAAATTCAAGCTTTCGAATAATTCTTTCAACTCGGACATTGAGACCTTGCGCCCCCCTCCCACATTTATCCCACGTAACAACGCAACATACTTACTCATAAGCCTAAGAATTGACCAGATTTGATATTTTACGCGCTATTTCCAAGTCTTTTTGGGTTATTTTATTTCCTTCATCATGGGTAGTGGTCTTAATCTCAATTGTGTTGTAGCCAAAAGTAACTGTTGGATGATGGTCACATTCTTCAATTATCTCCACTAAATGAGTGAGGAGAGCTGTCACACCCTGAAAATCTTCGAATTCGAAGCCAGCCACCAATTCTTCACCTTCTTGGTACCAATCAGGAAATTCGGAAATAAAATATTCAATTTCTTTGCTGTTCATAGTGTGTAGTATACACTAAACTCAATTATAAACGTTTCACGTGGCACACTAGTACGCTGTTCCATATGGAACCCTATAAAATAACATTCTCTAGATACTTTATAGTTGCATACTTTTCATGTGGAACCATTCTTACCGCCGCCACATCGATTTGCCAGCGGCACTCAATCTTATTATTTTCACGTAACCATGAATCAACCACTCTAGATAATTTTTGCATTTTTTCACGTGTGACGTTTTCTTCCGGCCTCCAAGTTCTGGTTTTCAACGCTCTTTGCAACGATTCTTTTGTTTCATAAGAAACGGTCTTAACCTCAACAAATCTTATTATTTCGTTATTTCCGATAGTTTCATGTGCAACAATATCGATTTCTCCCCATTTTTTAAGATAATTAGTAGTTAATATGCGAAATTTCTTTCTTTTCAGATAAATTACCGTAATTTCCTCTCCAAAAGCACCGATCTTATTCTTTTCTCCCTGTTTCAGGCTTTGTTTCATGTGAAATAGACAATATATGTTTCATGTGAAACGTATTTAAGTATTTCACATGGAACTTTTGTGATGATTTTAACATATTTATTGGTGTAATATCCTTGTTTTGTTGTCTTTTATAAAAGACAACAAACTAAAATGTCCTTTATCCCCATATCCACAAGTTTTCCACATAAATGCAAAAGGCCCGCGCTACGTAATCACTACGTTACGGGGCCCTTAACGGGAAGAAGAAAACGATTACTGCACAAACGCACAGTGCTCTTGACGGAAACTTGGCTCCAGCCAGCCAGAGAGGCGAGGCCAGGATAGTCCATGCTATCCTTGTCGTCTTTGGGAAAAAGCAAAATTGGCATCTGAAACGGGCGTGCCTTGCGAATAAAATCCAATTTCTTGCCCATTGGCTTTTCCAGCTGCGCCTGTTCGAGCAGATATGACAGCTCAGATCTTCCCAGTAGCTCAAAACCGGCATCATGGACCGCATGGATTGCGTACCTTAGCTGCATGTCTCCGTCTGCGTTAAATCCCAGTCGATGCGCCAGTGTTTTACGAAAAAACTTGATGCCAACGTCTAGATTGACGGGGGATGTTCCTACGTTGAGAGCAGGAACGTCAATATACGTGATATCGTGCATCCTTCTTTCCTCTCAATGAACTGTATTTCAATGTCTTTGACGCGATAAGGAGGAAATTATTACAAAACGGCGTTTGCGGCCACCGGAGAGAATCGTCCCGCAGTTACTAATTCGCCTTGTCTGTATAGCAGACAAACTCATAAGTACTGCTGGACGCGGCTCGACTGTTTCAGTTTTAGGAAAGGAAACTGAAACATGTCTCCGCCGTTCGATTCTCCACGTAAGTGCCGCAGGGCACTCACTCTGGCAGCACCGACAAAAAACGCCTGCAGAAGCAGGCTGTTTTTTGTTCCGGTGCGGCCAGGGAGAATCGAACTCCCGACTAATCCTTGGCAAGGACTCATTATACCACTTAACCATGGCCGCAATATTAGATTGTCAGGTCTTTTTGCGCCAACTCAATCCATTTCATGAGCTTGCGCTTCAAAACTGTGCTGCCGATTATAGTATTTCCAACCCCAAAGTGCAACGGGTCTTTGGGCTTTTTCGTCTTCATGTAGTGATTTTTATAAAACTGACTATAGGGGAGAGAAGTGGCTGCCTTCCACTTCTTCATACATTTCGCCTCAGACTGTCCTTGATATAGCTGTAGCCAACAGTGAACTTGTTTTTTCTCAACTCCTAAGTACTCGAGTGCAAACCTGATAAATAACTTGTGGGTAATCAATTCTTTGCTTGATAGACGTATTTGACCCTGATTACTTCCATCACCCTGAGCGAGATAAAGCATGAGACCCGCTACGAAGAGGGGGTGATTCTTGTAGTGCTTGTATTCAGTCTGTGCAGATCTAACTGTCTCGCGATATTTTTTTTCTCGCTCGCCCGTACGAGCTTTATTCACCAAACGCAATCGTTTGGCATTTTCTAAGCCAGCCCTACGCTTATTTTGTTTCGTGACATTCTCAGAAAAAGTCTTATTTTTCAACCATTTAGAGACGGTTGATTTCGAAACATCGCAGATCTTTGCTATCTCCTCAAGCGTAAATCCGCGCCGGCGAAATTCTACTGCTTGCTTATATTTCTCCTCATTTCGAACCATAATGTATATATATAATATACTATTTCTATATGTTTCTTTTACTTATACACAAAGGGCGGCTCATATTTGAGCCGCCCGATAAGTCTTTTCCCTAGCCTCGAATGGCGGTGATGCCCGCGGGGCCGAAATGCCAACAGACCAAGGCCAGTACCAGCACGCAACTGATGATGACCACGGCATTGGCGCGGTTAGATAGTCTGTGACGCATGTCCTTCTCCTTCCACTGTTTAAAATAAGCTACTAATACTTGAAATTCAAGCGTCACCTTCAATTTCTTCTCCGACAATAACAATCCAACCCTCTGGACCAACCATCGCTGAATGCTTTACACCCACTGGCACATCAAAGCGTTGTCCGGCGGTGACTTCTCTCTTTTCAGCAGAAAAATCAAAAGTAATTGAGCCGTCGGTCACAAACAAGCTCACCTTGCCCTTATGGGCGTGTTCTGGATAGACAGTTCCGGCTGAATCTTGCCATTCGTAGACATTAGTAAACCCTTCTTTCTCAAATTGGCGAATAAATCGTTCTGATAATTCCATGTCTACATACTAGTCTAAAACAAAAAGCTGGCAAAGCCAGCTTTTTGTTTTTAGGTGCCCCAGTCAGTGACACAGAGCGAACGATTTCCAGGGTAGCGGAGATTGCTGAAAAGTTGGAAATGGAATCTGATAAGCTCGCTGAGGCTTCAGTTACAAAGGCGGCTCGTGAGGATTGGTTGCGTCATCGTCGTGCCGCTTAGCCTCACTTCCTGATTCATTTCCTAGTCTTTGATAAGCGCCATAAATCAAAGAGAATGGAATCATTCCAAAAATGAGCAGAACGAAGGCTTGCCGAATTGCCATTAGAACGTAGTCGCCGGTTCCATTGTATTCACCACCGAAGCCGAGGATGAAGACAAAAGCAACAGGAATTGCTGACAAAAATCCGAGAAATATTAGAAAGTACGCCATATTGATGAAATCATATCACGCTTTTTGAACAGATATAGCCTCACGAGCACAGTGCGAACAGCAGACAGGGACTAAAACAAGGCTGTCTCAACTTCGCCTCTTGAGTGCAAACAGCCACGCGAACACTCACTGTCAAAAAAACCGCCAAAACGGCGGTTTTTTTGAGCTGTTGCTATAGCTGTCCTCTTTGGTGCACCCGGAGGGACTCGAACCCCCAACGTCTGATCCGAAGTCAGATATGATATCCATTTCACTACGGGTGCAGTGTGCGTGACATAATACGGGTAAAGCAACGAAAACGCAACGGCTTTCTGCTAAAATACACGTATGAAAATCTCTCACGCCAGAATCCCTGAGGAAGTCTTGCATGTCACTCAAACTCTAGAGCAGGCGGGCTTTGAAGCGTATCTGGTTGGCGGTTGCGTCCGCGATATGGTGCGTGAAGTCGAGCCTAAAGATTGGGATGTAACGACCAATGCCCATCCTGAAGATATTCAAAGATTGTTTCCAGAGCATTACGCAAATAATGATTTTGGAACTATTGGGATAAAGACGGAATCAGAAACACCAACCTTGCAGGTTATTGAAGTAACGCCATACCGCAGTGAGAGTGGTTATAGCGACCGTAGGCGGCCAGATCAGGTTATTTTTGGTGTTTCTTTAGAAGATGATTTGTCCAGACGCGATTTCACCATTAATGCACTTGCATATCGTCCCAAAGATCAAGAATTAGTTGATTTACATGGCGGAATTACTGATTTGAAGGAAAAAAGGTTGCGCACTGTTGGCGATCCGAAGCGTCGTTTCACTGAAGATGCATTACGTATGATGCGCGCTGTGCGCTTTTCTGCGCAGCTTGGCTATACAATCGACCCCAAAACCATGGCAGCCATTGCTGAAAATCATGAATTACTAAACGATATCGCGATTGAGCGGGTGGCACATGAGTTTACGTTACTAATTGAAACAGATGAACCGATGCATGGCATTATTTTCATGCAAAAACTTGGTTTACTGCAACATGTAGTGCCCGAACTCGAAGAAGGAATCGGTTGCGAACAGGGTGGGGCACACGCGTTCGATGTGTTTGAGCATAATTTACGCACTTTGCAGGCAGCGGCCGACAAAAATCACCCAACGCCACTTAGAATAGCCGCTCTATTGCACGATATTGCTAAGCCCGCCACCCGCCGCACTGGTGGTAAAAATAAAAAATATACTTTTTTTGGTCATGAAGTAGTGGGGGCAAAGATGGCCAAAAGAATTATGCAGCGCCTTAAATACCCGCGAGAAACGACAGATTTAGTCATGAATTTTGTCCGGTGGCATATGTTTTTTGCCGATCCAGACGAGGTAACCCTCTCAGCGGTTCGTCGTACCATCGCTAGAATAGGAGAAGACCATATACAACAGCTTCTAGACTTACGGGTTTGCGACCGTATTGGCACTGGAAGGCCAAAGGAACAGCCATTTCGGCTCCGAAAGTACAAAGCTATGGTGGATGAAGCTTTGCGCGAGCCAATCTCGGTAAAAATGCTGAAAATCAACGGGGATCAGATTATGAAACTTTCCGGCGAAAAGCCGGGAAGGCGATTAGGCTTTGTTTTGCATGCTCTCTTGGAAGAGGCTTTAGATGATGCGAGTAAAAATACCGAAGAATACATGGAAAGACGGGCCCTCGAACTCCTCAAAATGGATGAAAAAACGTTGCAAAACCTGGCTGAAGCGGGGAAAAAGCGCCAAGAAGAGGAAGAAAGCGCGGCTTTAAAGGAGATTGCGAGAGAACATAGAGTTGGGTAGGTAGCAGCCTTTTCTTTCAATGGATATTCTACGAAACTTATTCATTCTCTGAAAGCTGCAGGATATGGCCTTCCATTAATATACAAACCTTTCTTTCCAGCTCGCTGCAGCCACAATCTCCCGAGACAGGTCGATTCTGGCTAAGCGCCTGGATATTTTCATAATAGTCGCTTTTTCGGCTCCTTTATTCAAATAAAAAAGGCTTGGGGAGTCGATAGACAAGCTGCCATTACTGCTTATCTGCCAACTTCCCAAGCCTTTGGATGAGCTTATATTCGGAACTATGGTAGTTCCAGGTGGTGTCCTTTATATGACAGACCAATTGTGTAGCTCTACGTTGTAGTTTTAGAAGTCTTTTGTGATTGGGTTCTAGTGTTTTCCAATCAGACTTCTGGGTGGGTTTTTGAGTTGTCGAAGCTTACGTAACAACTCAATTGAAAAGTTGTTGCATAAACCTCGTTGGAGGTAAATTAACTCTTTGGATATGGAATGATCTCTTTAGGGGTTATTCCTCCTAGCTCGAGAATCGAATGCATCGATTTGCGAACTAGGGGGAGTACCGCCCGCCCTTTCTGGGCCTACACATATAGTAACTGCTCTAAAGGACAGAGTAAAGGACACTACTGCGCGCATATGGGGATAACTGTCTTTTATAAAAGACTTTGAAAGAAATTTGACATATGTGTGTTTCGTGTGATTGTAAAATCTGCAGAAACCTTTGCTTTACAAGCTTATATCTATAGACACTGGGCAGTGATCGCTGCCGAGAACGTCTGGGTGAATACGTGCGCTTTTGACAAGATCCGCAATCTGATCAGCTACCATGACGTAATCAATACGCCAGCCAACATTGCGTTCACGCGCTCCGCCAAAGTGAGACCACCAGGTGTAGTGACCGTTACCTTTAGTGAACAGGCGAAACGTATCGGTAAATCCAGATTCAATCATCGCCTCTATCCCAGCGCGCTCCTCATTAGTGAACCCTTTCTTTCCGATGTTTGGTTTCGGTCGAGCCAAATCATCTTCGGTGTGTGCAACATTAAAATCACCACAAAAAATCACCGGCTTCTTTTTATTTAAGTGATTCATAAATTCCAGATATGCTGGATCCCATTGTTGACGCATCGGGATGCGCGAGAGGTCATCTTTGGCATTAGGTGTATACACTGTCGATACATATATATGTTCAAATTCTGCGGTGAGCACGCGACCTTCGGTAGTCGTGTCACCGTATATATCGGCCAGTTGATATTTGGCGCTAATTTCAGCAGGGATGCCGGAAATGACCGCAAGTGGCTCTTCTTTAGTATAGATAGCGGTGCCTGAGTAGCCTTTTCGTTCTGCCGAGTTAAAAAATTCAAAATAACCAGGCAAATCAACCTCAATTTGCCCCGGCTGCGCTTTTGTTTCTTGCAAGCAGAGAATATCCGGCTGATGTGCTTCGATAAATGGCTGAAAAAGACCTTTTCTTTCTACAGCTCGAATACCGTTAACATTCCATGAATAGATTTTCATAAATGTAGTGTACCGCACATAAAAAGATATGAGGAGGTGTTCAATTATACAAAAAGGCTGTTCCCTGATGAATTATTAACCCTAATATTTAGCGCATCTTTATTGTAGGCCGTGCTCTTCAAAATTAAACTCGACTCCAAGATCATCCATCATTTGTGAGATTAGTTTTTTTACAATTATTGCACCAATGTCACCCTCGTTAGTAATGATGGTTTCTTCGTACAATTCATTCTCCAAAGGTCCTATTTCATTATCAAAATACTGTTTTCCAACTGGATTAGGTCTCACAACCGTACATTCGTCGCCATTAACAAAACCTGCGGTTACCCTACACCTTACTTTTGAAGCATTTAATATTGCTAGCACTTCGAGACTTTTATTGACATTAGTCTTCATGGCATTGTAGACACTTACCAGTGGTAATGCATTCTTTGAATAGTAGCTTATCGAGTTTGATATACTCACTATATCTCCGTTTGTAAACATTTGAGTAAAGTCACTAATTTTTCTCACAGATTCGTTGCCATTAAATTTAGCCAAAATTACGCCGTATTTATTTGTTACTGGAGTATTTGCAGGGCTTCCGTAAATTAAAGGTATTTGAAATTGATTTGCATTAAAGAGAGCTTCCTTGATAGCGATTTTCTTGAGATTGATTTTTTCTTGAGGTTCAATCTTAATGTAGAAATAACTGTCTAAAACTTCAGCAAAGTATTTTTGATCTTTAATAAGTCCAAAACCCGGGCCTTCTAGTCTCATGAGGGCTTCCTCTTTCTCAAAATAAATGGCAGGTCCATTCAGATCAAGATTCAATCCTGAATCGGCTTTTTTTTCACCTAAACAGTTTTTTAATACGAACACAAAATTTTCAGTAAGAATTTTCTCAGCCTCCTTCTTTTCACTCGGTGTACTTTGTTCGTCGAGTGCATACGTAATAGGCCCTCGCTTATGTTTTAAATCAAAAGGAAGATCTTCAATTGAACCAAATTTAGTGTTCATTACCGTAGTAATGTTGCTGTGACTCAATAGCGAAGTTGCGTAACCCATCTCAATAGCGACGTTCGGGTTCATAATTTTTTTTACTACCTTATCTTCCTTTTTTACTTCAGCGACAGGAGTTACGTCAGCAATAAAAACACTGCAGTTCTTTATCTTCTTAAAAATAGTATCCGTTATAGGGGGCGAACCAGGCTCGCCTTTTGTGTCATGATCAATTTCAGCCGTTCTGTCTGAGAATTCAGGTTCTTTGTTAATTTTTTTAATGGCTTTCTCTAAACATTTCTTGATGAAGTGCTTCGAAATGTCTGGATTAATGTCGCTTTGCCATGACCAAAATATCTTCATACTTGTTAATATACTTTGAATTGGAGTTATGGCAACAGCCGCCCCAATCGTCTATATCCATCCAGGAAACTAGGCACCTTAAGCCATGCGCTCCTCACGCAGCGAGCAACGCCGCGCAAATATTGGGATTACAAAAGGCACGACGACCGATGGGGGGGGATTGATGCAGGCATTGTGCATCTATAACATATCCGTTCTGTATTTATTGAACACAATCAGCAATGAATTTGAACCCGATAGCGAAAGCTATCGGGCCACTTCTTTTTTATACATATATATGTATACTCAGTCGCACATGAAGGACGCGTACACAAAAAAGCTCTGGGACATCATTGTGGTGGGTGGCGGACCAGCGGGGATGATGGCGGCCGCGACAGCGGCCGCGAAGGGGGCATCAGTACTACTTCTAGAAAAAAATCAAACACTGGGTAAAAAACTACGAATCACCGGTGGTGGTCGATGCAATGTCACCAATAACAAAACTAATTCTCGTGAGATGCTTGCCAAGTACAAGAGGAGTGGCAAATTTTTACACTCTACCTTCTCCCAACATAGTGTGACTGACACGGTTACATGGTTTAACGAGCGAGGTGTGGAACTCAAGGAAGAAAATGAAGGTAGGTTATTCCCCGTCACAGATTCTGCCGAAACAGTCTATGAAACATTGCTTACTGAACTAAAAGAAACCGACGTCACGGTACTGGGCGGCGCGGTAGTGACAGCTGTTAAAAAAATTGACTCGCATTTCCTTACAACCACTAGGACAGAGCAATTTCGGGCAAAAAAATGCATCCTTGCCACTGGTGGTACTTCACGACCAGAGACTGGTTCAACTGGTGATGGTTTCACTTTTGCTAAGACACTTGGTCACACGATTCACGCTCACAATGTCGCACTAGTACCAGTAGAAACCCAAGAACGATGGGTGAAACGAGTCAGTGGAGTTTCGCTCAGCGACGTGAAACTTACGCTAACGGTGGACGGCAGAAAACAATTTACTCAAACGGGCAAGGTACTGTTCACACATAGCGGTCTGTCTGGACCGACCATTTTAAATATGAGCAAGCAAATTAGTGAGCTTCTAGAGACTGGCACCGTCGGCCTGCACATTAAACTAATGTCCGAACCTGACGAAGGCTCTATTCGTGAAAAACTCACCGAGCTGTTTCATGCTGAAAGTAATAAAAAGGTGTGTAATGTTTTAAACCAGCTTGTGCCAACTACTCTAGCAAAGGTTGTGCTTCGACTCGCAAACATTGATGGTGACACACCGTGCCACAGCGTACGGGTTGAAGAGAAAAAACGACTATCCTCATTACTCTTTGCACTACCTCTCACCATCACTGGTTTACTCGGTGCCGATAAAGCCGTTATCTCTTCGGGTGGTGTGCCACTCACTGAAATAAATCCTAAAACCATGGAATCTAAAAAAGTACCGGGGTTGTTTTTAATTGGGGACATGCTCGACATAGATCGTCCATCGGGAGGATACAGTTTGCAACTTTGTTGGACAACAGGGTTTGTTGCTGGTAGTCACGCGGCTGTGTAGCCATTCGCTCTGTCCTCAGGAACCAGGTGTATAATAATTACAATGTTGTTACTCTCGGTCACGCATGACTATTTTATTTGGCACTACACTCGCGCCTTTAAAGAGCTCTTTACCGTGTGGGTCAATATACTTTGGTTCGTTGTGCACTTTTTTTCTATTCCGCAATTAGTGAAGTCCTGGTTTGCTCCCTATAAACGCATTACCGAACAACGACATCGTCGTTTTGACCTGGAAGACATCGCTGGATACATCATCATTAATACACTCTCGCGGATTGTTGGCGCTGTGATGCGAACAATCCTGATTGGGTTGGGTCTACTTTTTCTCACCCTCATGATTGCATTTGGCGTGGTCGTGTATCTGCTTTGGATTTTTCTTCCGATTATTATCTTGGCTACTCTCGTTGTGGGGGTAAGTATTTTATTTACTGGCGTATGAGCACCTTAGCAAAAGAAATTTCAGTATACAGACCGGCAGTAGCACTTGAAAATGTGTTGAGTCGACACACCATGAACATATTACGAATGTTATTTTTTGTTGGAACTGTCGTGTTTGTATCATTAGCGTTAGCCGGACCTTACATCTTACCGACAATTTCACTCAATGTGTGGTGGGGAGCTTCGCTCATATGTGCGGCACTTTGGGTAGATCAAATGCTCACCTTTGGTTATCACAACAGCTGGTATTTCCGTGGACTGCGGTCGGTTATAGATCGTGAACAAGAGAGCACGCTTGTAACTTATGATGTTGCGAAGGTAATACTGAAAAACCCTAACGATGTAACGCGAGCCTTTTGTGAAAGTGCCATTGGAAAAAATGTACTCTTGCGTACGCGAATTACACCGGCTGCAATAGCTTCTTTTCTCGAACGACCACGCCGACTACTCAGTGCTGACGGAATAATCATTCCTGAAAATGAGCATTTCACCCTACTTTCCTTGGGTAATTATTTACTAGCTCATGACAGCGAATTCAAGAAACTGTTTACTGACCAAGGCATCCGACCGGAACATTTTCTGCGAGCACTTAACTGGATTGTCGGTGTGCAGCAGCGTTCAAAAGAAAATGAACGATGGTGGAGCAAAGACAATTTATCCAAGACATCTGGTCTCGGCACTGACTGGTCATACGGGACAGCCTACACTCTGCAAAAGTACTCTCGAAACATCGCTACCACAGCGGTCTTCTCAACCTTATCGACAAACACTGCACAAGCTGAAGAGACGATCGCTGAAATTGAAATGACTCTAGCGAAGAGTAAAGGTGCGAATGTTTTGCTGGTGGGTGAAGCAGGGGTAGGGAAGATGGATATTGTCATGGCAGTACAAAAGCGAATGCAAACGGGCAAGTCACTACATGCAATTGCCGGCCAACATATATATGTACTGGATACAAAACGACTTTTTGCCAATCACCGCGACAAGCAATCATTGGAACAAACCTTGCTCCACCTTTTTGAAGAAGCACTGTTAGCGGGTAATACTATTATTGTTATTGAAAACATAAGCATCTTCATCCAAGAAGCACAACAGTACGGTATATATCTGCCAGAGCTACTGGACGAATACATAGCAACTCCATATTTACACCTGATAGCCACCGACACACCGCACGGCTTTCATCAGACACTTGAACCGCTCGGTGCATTTATCAGGTTCTTTAACGAAATATTACTAGACACTGCGAGTAGCCAAGCTACCACTCAAGTACTTGAAGGAGTTGCTTTAGGTCAAGAAAGCACTCGAGATGTTTTGTTTACGTACGAGAGTCTTGAAGCAATTACTAACGCAGCCGAACGGTACATCGTCGAAGGCGTTATGCCGGACAAAGCAGTCACGCTATTAATAGATGTAGCCTCCGCGGCGGAAAGTCGCGAGCAAATTCTGATCACGGCAGACTTTGTGTATCAATTAGTGAGTGAACAAACAAATGTACCTGCTGGTCCAATCAAGGAAGAGGAGCGAGATCTGCTGCTTAACCTAGAGCAGACACTACATCAATATGTGGTTGGACAACGAACCGCCATCTCAGCTATCGCGCGCACCATGCGTCGCGCCCGCGCTGGTGTTCAAGCTAGTGACAAGCCAATTGGCAGTTTCCTATTTCTTGGGCCGACAGGCGTCGGGAAGACGGAAAGCGCAAAAGCGTTAGCAACAGTATTTTTCGGATCACCGGAGAAGTTAGAGCGCTTTGATATGTCTGAGTTTAGTGGAGCCGACGCTTTGTATCGTTTGCTCGGCGACAATGAAAACAGTGGGGCACTAGCCGATACATTGCGAGAACATCCTTACACAGTTCTTTTGCTCGACGAATTTGAAAAAGCTAGTACTGAAGTTCATGATTTATTTTTGCAGATTCTTGACGAAGGTGTCTTCACCGATGGAAGGGGTACGAAAATAAATGCACGAAACACAATCATTATTGCCACTTCCAACGCTGGAGCTGACTTGATTCTTCGCACCGTACAACAGCGACAGGAACTATCACATCTAAGCCAAGCCATTATTGATCACATCATTGAACGTGGTCTGTTTAAGCCAGAGTTACTCAACCGTTTCGACAACACTATTATTTTTGAACCATTAACAAAAACGGAGCAGGGGTCAGTAGCAAATCTATTATTACGCGACTTGTATGTCCGCATTAAAGAACAAGGATATGAATTATCAATTAGCACTGACTTGTTAGAGTTTTTAGTAGAGAAAGGCTACAATCCAGAATTTGGCGCACGCCCCATGCAACGCGTGATCCAAGACCTAATCGAGGAGAAGGTGGCTAAGAAGATTATTGCCGGAAGTGTACAAAGAGGAGATACTATACATCTATCGCGTGACGACTTCACGGAAGAAGAACTGAAACCATAAAAGAGCCGTGGCAGACCGCGGCTCTTTTTTATATGGAAATGTTGGATTGGAAATTGTTGGCCATTCTGTCACTAATTACTATGATACTTTTTATGAACATCCCGAAGGTGCTTGTCAGTAACGTGCGTATACACCTGTGTGGTGCCGATGTTTGCATGACCCAAAAGCGCTTGCACCGAACGCAGGTCGGCGCCATTGCTCAGCAAGTCAGTTGCAAAACTATGTCTAATGACATGCGGCGTAACTTTTCGTGTGATACCAGCTTGTGCTGCGTACTTTTTAAGTAGTCGCTGCACTGCACGCGGGTGAATGCGCAAGTCGTCGCCTTTTTTTGCTTTATGACCATAACGAATAAAGAGTGCGTCATCCATGTCTTTACGGTGCATAACATAATCTTTGACCGCCGCCCGTGCACTATCAGAGATAAACACCACCCGAATCTTGTCGCCCTTTCCACGAATTGAAAATTCGTCTCGGGTTAAATCAACGTCATCGATTGATAGTGCGCAAAGCTCTGAGATTCGCAGTCCGGTTGAGAACAGTAATTCCAAAATAGCCTTGTCTCGTTTTCCTTCTAGCTCTTTAGTATCTGGCGCTTCCATCAGTCGTTTGAGTTCTCGAGGAGAGATTAAATCCAAAGATCGCTGTGGGACTTTTGCGAGTTCAATCCGTTCAGGTGACAAGGCTTCGATACCACGTTTTCGAAGAAACTTGAGAAACGCGCGGACGGCAATCAAGTAATAGTTTTGGGTTCGCCGCTTCATGGGTTCTACGCGTCCACCCACTTTACTACCAGGCTGACGATTAAGAAATAATCTAAATTCTCGCACTTGTTCTTCAGTAAGATCAGTCGTTTTTTTAACTTTAGCGAATTCAAAAAAACGTTCTAGATATCGATCGTAGTTTTCAACCGTCTTCACGCTCCGTCCGCGCTCAATCTCTAAGTATTCTAGAAACTGTCGCTTCAGCTCATGCAAGTCTTTCATTACTGCCAGTATACCAACAATGTCGCACAATACATGACTGATCGAGACTGCTCGGGGGAATGGAGACAGGTTGCAATACTAACAAAATTATGCTATAGTCTTTGGAACCTTCGCAGGTTAATCATAATAGTGTACGGTCCCACTTTGGGAGTATCTACCCTCTACACTGTTAGTTATTACATACACATGCTATCAAAACGCGTAAAACAAAACACTCTAAAGAACACGCAACGTCATGAAGGTGACACTGGTTCTGCAGAAGCGCAAGTTGGACTGCTCACTCGCCAAATCGAGGAGCTGTCAAAGCACCTGCGCAAGCACAAGAAAGACTTTCACTCACGTAGAGGTCTTCTACAGATGGTGGCCGATCGTCGTAAACACTTAAAGTACCTTCAAAAGAAGGACGAAAAAGCTTACGAGGCACTCATCAAGAAGCTTGGCTTAAAACGATAAACTTGCGATTGCTCCCTAGTGGAGCAATTGTTGGTTATGGGCTATAGTGTATATAGAACCATTTTTGATACTAAAACTTTCCGCGAAGGTTCGAACTTATTTTTTAACCATTTTGTATGTCCATCATTAGACATCCCGAACAACGGGTAGCGGTGATTATTGATACACAAAACCTGTATCACAGCGCAAAAAATTTATATAAATCGAAAGTAAACTTTGCCAACGTACTTAAAGCTGCGTTGGGAGACAGAAAACTTATTAGAGCGGTAGCGTACGTCGTAAATACCGAAAGCGGTGAAGAGCAGCCCTTCTTTGAAGCACTTGAAAAAGTTGGTATTGAAATCAAAACGAAAGACCTGCAAATATTCTATGGAGGTGCAAAAAAAGCTGACTGGGATGTTGGTATGGCAGTGGATGCCATTAAGTTGGCCCATAAAGTTGATGCGGTTGTACTTGCCACTGGTGACGGTGACTTTATTCCTTGCGTTGAATATGTAAAAAGTCTCGGCTGCCAAGTCGAAGCGGTGACTTTCGGTCGTAGCGCTTCTTCAGGTCTGCGCGCAGCAGTCGATGATTTTATCGATCTTGATGAAGACCCGAGCAACTTTTTAATTGGGTATCGGCCAAATCGCCGCAAGTCGACCAAAAAGACTGCCACCAAGAAGGCCAGTAGCAAAGCTGGAAGTGGGAAGAAATCAACTGGTGTGGTTGGTACGGATACTGATTATCTGGATTAGTGTTTTTGAAAACGGCCGGACTTGGCGTTGCCAAGTCCGGCCGTTTTGTTATGCTCATACATATACAAGATAACAGAGGTAGTTGTGTAGGTAGATTTCAATGAATTGAAGTCTAAAACACAACCGTCTCACAAACAAAATAATATGCAAAAAAAATCTTTTTCAATGGAGTTGGCTGGAAAAACACTGACTGCTGAATTTAACGACTTAACAGCGCACGCCAATGGGTCAGTAATGCTACGCTACGGCGAGACGGTTATCTTGGTCACGGCGGTTATGAGTGCTCGAGAAAGTGCTGCAAATTACTTTCCGCTGTCAGTCGAATTTGAAGAGAAATTTTATGCGGCTGGTCAAATCCTCGGTAGTCGATTTCAGCGTCGGGAAGGAAGACCTAGCGACGAAGCTGTACTCTCAGCACGAATCGTAGACCGCACGATTCGTCCGCTGTTTAATCAAAAAGTACGTCGCGATGTACAAGTTGTAGTGACGGTACTGGCAGTAGGAGAAGACGACCCTGATGTCTTGGGGGTGATTGGCGCATCACTCGCACTGTCTGTTTCTGACATTCCCTGGGCAGGACCAGTGGGAGCTATTCGAATTGGGCGAACCAAAGACACCGGTGATGTAGTCATAAATCCTACCTACCTGGAACGAAAAGAAGGTGTGCTTGATGTAGAAATTTTGGCCTGCGGGAAGGACGGTACCATTAACATGATCGAGACGAGTGCGCACGAAGTTAGTGAACAAGAAATCATTCAGATGCTCCAACAAGCTGCCGGCCTACACTCTGAAATTGAAGCGTTTCAAAAAACTATCGTCACTGAGATTGGGAAGACGAAACAACAGCTCGAAGTGCCGACCGTACAGCCTGAAGCAGTCACGCTGTACGAGTCAGAATTTGCAGAGAAGCTGTATCAAACAATTTTTAGCAATCAGCCAGGTAAGGATCATATTTATGAAATAAAAAAAGAGTATCTAAAAACCCTTATTGAAAATGAAATTGACCCTACTCAGGCTGACCATTTCTTTGAAGACAAGATTGATGAAACACTACACCAAGGTGCGGTCGCTGAGAATAAACGGGCAGACGGGCGGAATATGGATGAAGTTCGTCCACTCTTTGCTCAAGCTGGCGGTGTCTCACCGGTGTTACACGGTTCCGGAATATTTTATCGCGGTGGCACGCACATCTTTACCGCGCTCACATTAGGTGGGCCGGAAGCAGCACAGATGCTCGATACGATGGAAAGTCGTGATGAAAAGAAACGTTTCATGCACCATTACAACTTTCCGCCATACTCGGTTGGTGAAACCGGACGAGTGGGTGGTTTCAACCGCCGTATGATTGGACACGGGGCTTTAGCAGAAAAAGCCCTTGCTCCACTCATCCCCGAACAGAGCGTCTTTCCGTATACTATTCGCTTGGTGTCAGAAACCTTATCAAGCAACGGCTCAAGTTCTATGGGTTCGGTGTGTGCAGCGACCTTAGCTCTCATGGACGGCGGTGTTCCTATTAAAAGGCCAGTTGCCGGTATCGCTTCTGGTGTCATGATTCTTGATGATAAACACGCACTCTTAACTGACATTCAAGGCCCAGAAGATGAGTTCGGTGATATGGACTTTAAAGTAGCTGGAACTACGGAGGGGGTAACGGCAATCCAAATGGATGTAAAAGTTTCTGGTATCCCAATCACCATTTTGTCTGCGGCACTAGAAAAAGCCAAAGCCGCGCGTCTCCATATTCTAGAGACAATAACAAATTCACTAGCAGCCCCGCGCGAAACAATTTCCCCACGAGCACCTGAAATTGTAGTGCTAAAAATTAACGAGGATCAGATTGGACTAGTTATCGGCAGTGGTGGAAAAACCATCAATGGTATCAAAGATGATAGTGGGGTAGATGAGATAAGTATTGAGGAAGATGGCACCGTTTATATTACCGGTAAAAATGGTTCGGCAGGTACTGCGGCTGATAAAATTAAAGCCCTGACAAAAATATACCAAGTGGGTGAACGTGTTTCGGCGACCGTTACCCGCATAGCGACATTTGGTGCATTTGCTAAACTTGATGCCTTTAACGAAGGTCTTATTCACATTTCAGAAATTGCTCCGTTTAGACTTGAAAATCTTGACGGTGTATTGCAAGAAGGAGAGACCGTGGAAGTAATAGTCGCTAAGGTGGAAGGCGGAAAGATTGGATTATCTATCAAACAAGCAGATCCTGACTTTGCAGTAAAACGTGGACTACACCCTGGCACTCGAGAAGATAAAAACGCTGAAGGAAATAAATAAAGCGTGAAAAACTAACAGCCCGAAAGGGCTGTTTCGTGAGATACTAGAGTTAATGAGTGTCAAAAAAGACAAGACACTGGCTAAAGTCAGAACCTTTGCACAGGACTTTACAGACCATCGACCATCCGGTGACAGCGCTGCTGTTTCTAGTGCCACACCAACACCGGAAGCTGAAATCAAGGCATCAGCGCACAAGCCCGCAGAAAAAGAAAGACTCTCTCCGATAGAATCATCGACGCTGACGAAAGAAGAGTCGAAGGAGGCTCCAAAACCAATCCCAAAAATTGTCGTCAGCTCAACCGAAAAAAAGTCTGCACCAATAATTCCTTCGTTTCATGAGCTGGAGAAAGTAGCCGTGCCGAAACCGAAAAAACAACCGGCCACTATCACTGTTAAAAAAAGACCGGCCCGGCCAATCTCTGGCGAGGCGACCATTATCACCTCGACTAAAAAATCGAGAAATGCTACTAGGCGTCCTTCTGTCTTCTTAGCTTTGCAAGAGTGGGTCACTGGTCTGTTTACTAAAAAACCAGTCAGTCATACATACCAAGTCCCGGATGCAAACCATCGCAAGGGAGTGGTAGAAAAGGCGACCACTAAAACCGGTGCATTTTTCACTGCAGACAACGAAACACTACGTGAAGAAATACTTCGAAGACGGCGGGCTGAAGAGTTAGCTGAAGATCAGCCTGCGAAATATACAGGTGCTGAAGATTTAGACATTACGTGGACACCGCGAACAGAAGCGGGTTACGAGTTGCTCACCGGAGAAAAAACACAACCAGCTCCACCAGTTCAACTCGCTGAGCCGAAAGTGGAGCCGCAGGCTGAAACCGTGGCACCACCTATACCTGTTCCTCCGGAACCAGATCTTGCTGCAGAGCCAGAACCACCTCATGAAACACCAGCTGCTGCAGAGTCCCGTTGGGCAACGTACGCTCAAGAGTCAAATGAAGCCAAGCCAGAATCTTCTGTAACACCAGCTGCTGCAGCACCAGCACCTGAACAAGTCCCGCCACAAACCACTGCACCGACTCCGTCACCAGAACCCAATCCATATACACTGCGAGCAGAACCTTTTGCTGCTTTGCGAAATGTATTTAGTGGTTCACCAGAATCAATCAATACCAATGGTATTGCTCTAGGGTTAGTCGCTGTACTGGCTAGTATTTTCATTGTTGTGGTTGTAGTACAAATTATTTTCTCTGCGCTCACTCCAGACACTGATACATTACTTGTCGACCAACCCAGGCCACTACTAACTACGTATCCTGTCATTGATGTAACACTACAAGCAACTACCAGCTCAGCTTTAATCAGCGCTTTAACCGAACAAAGAACAATCATCACTAATAGTGAGCAAGAGATCAGAATCATGACACCAACCGGTGAAGAGATGCCAACGAAAGAGTTGATTGCCCTGATGGACCTGGACCTTGATCCAGAGCTGACTCAGGCCATAACGACAATTCGGTTTGTTAACCTAGATGGTGTTCAGTATGCGTTAGTTTTTGCTGTCAACGACTCAATCACGGCGCTCGGCGGCATGCTGCAGTGGGAGACAATGATGGTTAATAATCTGAGTGAATATATATATATAACCAACCCACCAACCGAATCATTCGCTTTCACTGATGAAACGGTAGCGGGTAAAGACGTTCGCGTACTTAGTGATGGTGTTGATGAGGTGCTCACGTATGGCTTCGTCACAGACGAAATAATCCTCATTACAAAAACGAGCGACTCGTTTACCCGCTTGGCAACTCAGTAAGGTATACTGATCTGTATATGGACACATCAACGCATGCAAAAAAACTTGAAGAAGAAAAAGAGCTAATTGTGAATGAATTATCAGCGATTGCGCATTTTAACGAAAGCACCGGAGACTGGGAAGCGAAGCCAGCTGAGCCGGCAGATAATGCTGACCAGAATGACGCTGCCGATGATCAAGAGGATTCTATCGAGCGACAAGCGCTTGTAGCTGACTTAGAAAATCGATACCGTAATCTGAAACGGGCTTTAGAAAAAATTGAAGCAGGTACTTACGGTACCTGCGAACTGTGTCAGAAACCGATTGAAAAAAACCGACTTGAAGCTAATCCAGCAGCCCGCACCTGTATTGCCGATAAGGAGCGCGAGGCAGAATTACCACTTTAGTACTTATGGCTGTTGCTCGCACGCAGACCATTCAACCTCACGTGCTGAGTGGTACCGTCGTGAGTATAGAGACAGATATTTCGCGTGGTTTGCACGCGTTTTCTGTTGTTGGTTTGGCCGGAAAGGCTGTTGACGAAGCGAAAGATAGAGTAAGTAGCGCCATTAAACATTCGGGATTTGACTCTCCAAAAACCAAGAATCAAAAAATCACCATCTCTCTGTCACCGGCCGATCTGAAAAAAGAAGGACCTTTATACGATTTGCCGATTGCCATTTCATATTTACTCGCGTGTGGTGATATTGCTTCTAACGACACAAAAAGAGCGTATGTAGGCGAATTAGGGCTTGATGGAAGTGTGCGTCCAGTTAAAGGTGTCTTGAACTCTGTCGTCGCTGCGAAAGCTGCTGGCTTCACAGAGATAATTGTGCCCCACGTAAATGCTGCCGAGGCTGCACTAGTGGATGGGATTTCCGTCATTCCTGCCCGAACACTCACTCATGTCATTGCACATATTTCTCCAAGAGACGAAGCGGTTCGGATACCAAGCCAACCAATCACCGAACTTGAATCAGGTTGGTTTGAAAGTACGGTTCAGCTTGAAGATATAAAAGGACAAGAAAGTGCTAAGCGGGGTTTATTGATTGCCGCAGCTGGAAGGCACAACGTTATGTTCGTGGGACCACCTGGCACTGGAAAGACCATGTTGGCGCGCGCCCTGCGAAGTATTTTGCCACCACTCTCACGACAAGAGGCGCTTGATGTAACCGCGATTCATTCACTAGCTGGCGGCGAGTTTGATATATCATCGCGGCCGCCATTTCGTAGTCCACACCACACCGCATCACACACGGCCCTGGTTGGCGGTGGTAGCAACCCTAAACCAGGAGAAGTAACGATGGCGCATCACGGGGTGTTGTTTATGGATGAATTTCCCGAATTTGAGCGACGCAGTCTTGATGCGCTGCGGCAACCGCTTGAAGACCGCGTTGTCACCATTTCGCGCGTACAAGGTACCGCAGAATTTCCGGCTGATTTTATTTTAGTCGCAGCATTGAACCCGTACCGTGGCAGCGAAGACGGTACGCAAAATCTATTACGCGCAATGCAGGAAACTTATAAGAATAAAGTCAGTGGACCAATTCTTGATCGCATTGATCTATGGCTTGAAGTGCCGCACGTTGATTACGAAACACTTACTAGCTTACGCACGGCAGAAGGGGAGACGAAAAGGGCACGAAAAGCGGTGCTGGCCGCGCGCAAGCTAGCACAAGCACGTCAATTCCAAAACCAGGAATTACCAAGTACCAACTCAAATTTATCGGCGCGAAGCATCGAAACGTCAATCCACCTCAAGGACGAGGTAAAAGATATTCTCAAAAACTCAAGCGCCAAACTCAATTTGTCACCTCGTAGTTACCACCGCCTTCTCAAAGTCGCTCGCACTATCGCCGACCTAGACGATTCCGAACATATAGAAACACAACACGTACTTGAAGCCCTGCAATACCGCGTTCCAGTTTAACAGCTAACTCAAATAGCACAGTTTAACGACTTCCGGAATATCTTCTTTTCCTATTTCACCAGACTCAAATCGGCTGATTATTTCTTCTGGTAAAAGCCATTCATACCCTGAAAAATCATCGCGATTAAAATTTGGGACGTCATCGCTTTTAATTTCGTAGACTTTCTGGAAACAATGGACGTCATGGGTGTGGGGATTGAAGCTGGCAATTTCTTTGTATTCAACTTCATTTAAATTTAGATTTACTTCTTCAGAAGCTTCCTTGTGAAGCCCTTCTTCATACGTCTCACCAGACTCAACGTGTCCAGCGATACTGTAATCAAGGCCGTTAGGATACAACTTTTTAGTTGACACTCTCCTCGGAATCCATAGCTTTCCCTCATTGTTGACGATAAAAGCGTGAATAACGCGGTAGTTTCGTAACCCTTCGGCATATATTTTTTCTCTACTTGCTGTCCCGATGACTTTATCGTGTTCATCAACAAGGTCTAGTAGTTCTTCTGGATGATCTGTTTCTCTGGGTGATTTGACTTGCATATGGCGAGTATATCAGAATTTTAATTAGACTAAAGTTCTAAAACGAAATGAAGGTCGAGGAAGGCAAGAAAAATGCCCCGAGTGGGGCAAGTGCCCAGCAAGGGGCATTTTTTGTAGACTGACGAAGAGATTCGTTCGTTTTAGGATTTTTCTTTAAAATGGGTTTCTGCCTCCACGCACTTCAAAGTGAAGGTGCGTCCCCGTAGACTTTCCTGAACTACCCATACCACCAATGACTTCACCTTGTCCGACGTAACTACCAACACCAACATTGAGTGAGGAGAGGTGAGCGTACAATGTCTGCGTACCGTTACTGTGCTTTATCACGATGTAACTACCGTACCCGCCATTCCAACCAGATCCTTTCGCCACAATAACTTCACCAGCCGCAGCCGCCCGAATGGCTGAGCCCATTCCACCGGCTAAGTCTACAGCGTTATAGCCGTGGATACCCTGCGTACGGATTGCACCTGGAGCAGGGTGGGTGAAGCCTGAGCCACTACCACCAGAGGCTGCGCTACTACCTGCGGCTTTTGCTTTAGCTGGCGCCGCTGTATGCATCGCACCGCCAGGCACAATGATCGTATCACCAACCGCTAGTTCTGAGCCGGCCGATAGCTGGTTGTAGGAAAGGATTTCGTCTTCGTCACCTTCATACTTCTTAGCAATACTTTGTAGTGTATCTCCACTTTTTACTACGTGACGTACGCCAGCAATTGGCAAAATAACCAGTGAGTCACCTGGTTGAATGTCACTGGCTCGACTCACGTCGTTGGCCCACATAATAGTGTTGGAGGTGACACCAAACATTTCAGCAATCTCAGAGAGTGAGTCACCTTCGCGCACTGTATAGACCCGAATTTCACCAGTATTATTGGCACCTGCTTGCGCAATTTCGTCGGCACCAACCGGTCCGGTAGAAACAAGTGCATTATCATCAACCTGGATCTCGGCGCCACCGCGTGCCCCTTGTGGATTTGCGTTTAGACCAGCGGTAAGGAGAGAAATATCTGTTGGACTTTCGTCATTAGCAGCTTCGTCAACTACTTCAACAATAATCTCTTCGGTAAATAAACCACTAAAAAAACCGGCTCGGACTGTAAATGGAAGACTAACTGCAATGATTAGGAGCAAGACTTCTACAGTAACTCGTAGTCGGGATGGGATGTGTTCTATGTGTGACGCTACACTATCAGCGTAGGTCGGTTGTTGATTCTGTTTTATGAGAAATTGGTTATGGTCTCGCCGCCGGTCAATCGTTACCCCTGTGCTCGAAAAGAAAACGCACCCTCTTGGGTACAAGCAGTATTCTACTAAAGGTTGTCTAGCTGACAATTGACGTAATGCACATCTTTAGCAAAATAGCTGCAAGCCTAAATAAGCGCTTAAAATATGACTAAAAAGTCTATTTACTTTTCTAAAATAGTCTGCTGTTATTTTTTGTCAACAAAACAAATGACTAAATTCCTCTCCTTTTGATTGTGCTATAGTGGTGTTCCTAATCCATGAATACGTTCCCTACATATACAAATGGCTTAAATCCGCAGCAACGTGAAGCAGTACTTACGGTAGAAGGACCGGTTATGGTTCTGGCGGGAGCTGGTTCTGGCAAAACGCGGGTAATTACCCATCGAATTGTACATTTAATTGTGCAAGGGGTAGCTCCACACAACATCCTGGCTGTAACCTTCACAAACAAAGCCGCTAAAGAGATGCGTGAGCGCGTGCAGACATTACTCGCTGAACATGCCTCAGCTAGTAGAGCAGCCATGGATAGTCTTCCGGTCGTAACAACCTTTCACTCGCTTGGTGTTCGCTTGCTGCGTGAGTTTCATCACGCAATGAATCTGCGCCGTCAGTTTGTAATATATGATCGCAGCGATAGCCAGAAAGCAGTGAAGCAGGCGATTGAAAAAGCTAATTACAATCCCAAAGAATTCGAACCACGCAAAATACTAAGCCTGATTTCTCGTGCGAAGGGTGATGCCATAACGCAATTGGAATACAGTGATCGAGCAAATTCATATTTGGAGCAGGTTGTGGCTGAGGTCTGGGAAAAGTATGATGCAGAATTAGCACAGCAGCACGCTCTAGACTTTGATGACTTACTGGCCAAGACGCTACGCTTACTACAGAACAACCAAGCAATTAGAGAGCAACTGCAACAGCGTTATAAATACATTCACGTAGATGAGTACCAGGATACCAACCGGGTGCAGTTTTCAATTGTAGAGTTGTTGACAGGCGAGGCAAAAAATATTTGTGTCGTGGGCGACATTGATCAAAATATTTACTCATGGCGTGGAGCTGATATAAAAAATGTATTGCAGTTTGAACGCCACTTTCCAGACACCACCACCATTCTTCTAGAAGAAAATTATCGATCAACCAAAACCATTATTGCGGTCTCAAACGAAGTGATTGCCAAAAATCAGAACCGGGTAGAGAAGACCGTATTTACCAACAACCAAGATGGTGAAAAAATAAAACTCTATGCGGCAATGACGGGCGGGGATGAGGCAAGTTATGTAGCTCGCACTGCAGAGTCGCTTATTGCAGATGGTGCCGATCCAAGTAGTATTGCCGTCTTGTATCGAACGAATTTTCAATCTCGCGCGCTTGAAGAAGCATTTCTGACCCAGAATGTCCCATACCAACTCTTGGGTACAAAGTTTTTTGAACGTAAAGAGGTAAAAGACGTTTTGTCATATCTGCGCCTGGCGCTTAACCCCGATAGTACTGCTGATTTAACCCGAATCATCAACACACCTGCTCGCGGCATTGGAAAGGTCACTATGCTGAAGGTAGTGGAAGGGAAGCGCGGAGAACTCAACGTGGGAGCACTAGCCAAAGTAAAGGTATTTGATGAAATCATGATGGATATTGCTAAGACCGCTAAAGAGAAGCATCTTTCAGATACCATAAAATTTATTATGAAGCGCAGCGGCCTTGAGAACACCCTTAAAGAAGAACGAACGGAAGAAGCGATGGAACGACTTGAGAACCTGCGCGAGCTGGTAACATTGGCCAGTCGATACAACGAATTACCGCCCGAAGAAGCGGTTGAGCAATTGCTCGAAAGTGCTGCACTGCAAAGCGACCAAGACGAGATTAAAAACAAAGAGGAATTAAACGCCGTTCGTTTGATGACTGTTCACGCCGCAAAAGGCCTGGAGTTTCCTTACGTATTTATCACAGGACTTGAAGAAGGTCTCTTTCCCCACGAACGACTTGATGACGCGCGGATAGACCACGAAGAAGAACGGCGCTTGTTCTACGTTGCCCTAACTCGAGCCGAGAAAAAGGTCTGGCTAACGTATGCACACATGCGCACTATTTTCGGTAGTCAGAGGATTAACGTGCCTTCAAGTTTCCTTAACGATATAAGTACTGAACACGTAGAAAACGACACTCCCGGCGGAGGATACAGTTCCGGCTACGAGACAACTGTGTATTTGGACTAATTTGGGGCGAGCCGCTGGCCAGCTGCTCGTCTTTCCTTTTCTGTGTAATTTATGTACGCTCTACATGATGAGATTCGAACACAAGAAAAGTCTGGGCCAAAACTTTCTCAATAGTGACTACGTGCCAAAAAAAATGTGTGACGCCGCACAGGTTTCGGAAAACGACAGTGTGCTTGAAATAGGTCCAGGTACTGGCGCCCTCACTCGCGAATTGCTCGCTCGTGGCGCCAGCGTCATCGCACTTGAGGCAGACCCTCGGGCAGTTGAAGTGCTTACTAATACTTTCGCTACCGAAATCAAAACGGGACAGCTCCTACTAAAACACACTGATGCACGTGAGTATGACCCAGTAGCTTTAAGACTTATAAATCAAGAGTTTAAAGTGGTCGCTAACATTCCGTATTATCTTTCGGGATTACTCTTACGGTCGTGCCTCGACACTAACACGCAACCAAATACACTGGTTTTCCTAATGCAGAAAGAGCTGGTGGAGCGAATTGCACGCGAACCTAAAGAATCGTTACTCTCATTATCGGTCAAAGCTTTTGGCATTCCCACATATATATGTACGATAAAACGTGGACACTTTACTCCGGCTCCAAAAGTTGATTCCGCCATTTTGCTAGTATCAGATATTTCACATAGGAACTTTTCTCAGCTTTCAAACGAACACTTTTTTACTCTCTTACATGCCGGTTTTGGTCAAAAGCGCAAGCAATTGCAACATAATTTGCGACAAATCTATGAAAAAGACGCTGTCTTCGATGCCTTGAGAACTGTCGGATTGCCTGAATCTGTTCGGGCTGAGGATGTTTCACTACAAAACTGGCTTACGCTGGCTCAAATACTAGAAACCCAATAAACACTGTGTGTACGAACAAAAAGCCAAATCCGGCACTGCTATAATGTTTGTATGAAAAAAGAATCACAACGCAAGATTCTCGGTGCTTTTGTTGTTGGACTGGCTCTGGTTGCTGGTGCGTACACGGTCGCAAACTTTACTGGACCTTCTTACACGCAACCAGCATCGATAATACAGCCCCAAGCTGCTCCCCGTAGCGCTATTGATGTATCTGACAACGACAACAATGGTATTGAAGACTGGCGAGAGGAGTTCGTCACCGCCGAGCCAGTGATAATCAATGAGACTGTTTCTGGTGAATACACTACACCCGACACCCTCACTGGACAAACTGGGGTTAGCTTTTTTGAAAACATCTTACAGTCTCGTATTTATGCACAAAATCCAGACGCATCGGAACAAATTATTAATGACACAATCGCCTCTCTTGAAGCTGAAACTTCAGGCATCCTCTACGATCTACGCGATATAAGTGTGATTTCTAACTGGAATGAATCCGACATCAGAAGCTATGCCAATGTCATGGGAAATAGCTTAACAGCGAATAGTCCAGAAGGGCTTGAAAACGAGCTCTCAATTCTAAACGGTGTATTAGCACGTGGCGAAGTTGAGCGAATTTCAGAATTAGAAGAAATTGCTGCCTATTACAAAACTCTCACGGACAGAGCTCTCGCCACACCGGTACCTGGTGTGTTGGTTAAGGAACACCTAGATCTAATCAATACCTATAACGCATTGTACCTGGACATTGATGCAATGACACAAGCTCTAGAAGATCCAGTCGTGTCTCTTGTGCGTATGCGCAAGTATCGTGACGATACACTAGGTCTCCAGCTAGCGCTTGAAAACATGTACATGTCGCTTCTGCCATACGAGTCATTATTTACTAGTACTGATGCGGCACTGGCGTTTACATTATTCATACCGAGACAAAGAATTTAATAAAAACAAATATGGATTTCTTCTTCAATACCCTAAAAAAAATTCTCACCCTGACCGTGTCAATTGTGTTTGCTCTGGTTGTGCTTTATGTGCCACAACAGTACGGATCACACAAAACCGTTCCGACCGTTGAAGCGTTCCCGGTAGTCGAAGTAGGTCCTAATGTTGTAACAAATACCATTAGAACTGTTAAAGAAACGGTACTCGATCGCATCGGCTGGATGCTAGCCAAAGCAGTGGTTTCAAATATCATGGCTAGTACCATTGATTGGGTAAACTCTGGGTTTCGAGGCAGTCCTGCTTTCGTACAGGATTTGGATCGCTTTTTGCTTAACGTCGCAGATGAAGCTGCAGGGAGAGTATTAGAAGAGTTTGGTGGAGAATTTTCTTTTATCTGTTCACCCTTTAGGCTGGATATCCAGGTTGCATTAGCGTTGCAGTACCAGCAAGCAAGGGAGGGTCTCCCATACCAAGGCTGTCTTTTGAGTGAAGCTTTTGAGAATTTTGAAGATTTTGTTGCCGGTGACTTCTTGCAAGGGGGGTGGCAAGATTGGATGCAAATCAGCGCCAATCCAAATATGTATTCACAGTATGGTGCATACCTCGAAGCACAAACAACCTTCGAAGCAAGGATTCGTAATGCTGAAGGTAGAGAAAGCCAGCTACTAGACTTTGGCAAAGGATTCCTATCCAGCAAACAGTGTGAGACTGTTACTGGACCGGATGGCGAAGGAGTTGAAAATTGTCGCATTGTTACTCCTGGTCAGACAATTGCCGATAGACTTAATACCAGCCTGGGACTGGGAGAACAGCAGTTAATCGCTGCAGATGAGATTGACGAACTTATTGGAGCCCTGGTCGGCCAAATCGCAGTAAAAGCACTGCAGGGGACAGCCGGTCTCTTAGGGCTTTCGGCTAACGTAAGTGGTTCTAGTTACCCAGGTTTTGATGCTGCATCATACACGCAAGCCTTGCGTAACGAAGGTTCTAACTCACTTCGAAATACTCTTAACGATGAAGGTGGTACATTACAAAACACTCTTGACACACAAATAGAGTACCGTGACATGGCGAGCGAACTTAACCGTGAAGGTTTGACACTTCTCGGTAGTGGTCGGCTTTCTGACAGTGAACGAAACATTGTCTCTGAAGTAGTTTTACAGACCGACCGTGCCGTTAAGCAAGCTAATGAAAATATTCAAGCATTGGAAACAAAAATTACCGAGTACGAAGCGCTGGATAGAGAGTATGACAATCCTGCTACTGACAACCAAAGAAAAGACGAGATAAACAGCGAACTGCAACAAATCCTCCTTTCAGTCGTGCGCGGTACGTACTACACTGAAACCGATCTCATTGGAGACAAACAGGACTGGGAAGATGCACTGACTCTTTAAACCACATTCAATTTGATGATACCAAAAAGCTACAAATTCATACCGCTGCTCGTGCTGGGCTTTTTGGTATTTACACCACAGATCACGCATGCTGATTTTCTTCAAAAAACCCTTTGGGAAGCCGTCACTGGTATCTTTGGTACCATTCTTGCCCTGTGTGCGTGGCTCTTCGATATAGCAATCAATAGTTACGTTATCGGCTTTGCCGATGAATACACTACGTCTGGCATTGGCCTAGCGATTGACCAGGGCTGGTCACTAGTGCGCGACATCATGAACTTACTGTTCATCTTTGGCTTACTCTACATCGGATTCAAAATCATTCTTGGTAGTGATGATTCGTCTACCAGAAAGTTGTTAGTGAACCTAATAATGGCAGCCCTCTTGGTGAACTTTAGTCTTTTTATCACTAAGTTTGTGGTTGATACTTCAAACTCGCTGGCAGCCCAAATTGCGATGAATGGTTTCGTGGGGGATGAAAAAGAAGTACAAATTTCTGATTCCGGCGCAACCGCCACTAGGTATCAGGTTGATATGTCAGAGGACCTTATGGCACGACTAGGTCTTTCGAGTATCTTTAACTATGAAAACTCTGACTCAGGCATTAACAATGACTGGGGTTATATTTTTGGTACCGCAATTCTACTTATCGTCGCATCATTTGTGTTTGCTGCTGGTGCAGTACTATTGATAATTCGATTTGTAGCGCTCAACTTTTACATACTTTTTTCACCGCTTATGTTTATCGGTTGGGCATTTCCTCCGTTAGGGAGACATACCACTGAGTACTGGCGTGGTTTTTTAGGAAAAGCCTTTTTTGCGCCTATCTATCTTCTGTTTATTTATTTTTCCGTCAGTATCATCACCGCCCTCAATACAAACCGGGGTCTTAACGACTTCGCCAGCAACTCATTAGGCAATGCACTACAAAACCCGAGCGGTGGCGCTAACGCTATTGATCGTTTAAATAGCGCCAGCGCTTTCCCATACTTCATTCTCTCCATCGCATCCCTCATTATGTCACTGGTTGTTGCGCAAAAACTAGGTGCTACTGGTGCTTCTCAAGCTATTTCAATCGGACAAAATATGCGCCGCGGCGCCCAAAACCGCCTCAAACGCGGCGCAGTTGCAACGGGCAGATTTGCTGCTACTCAAACAGGCGGGCGCGCTGCGCGATACGCAACTGAAAGAACAGGGTCTGGGCTAAAAGCTGCTACTCGGAATTTGCAAGAATTAAAAGGTGACAGTATTGCAGCTAGAGGTGTGCGCAAGTTGGCTAGAACCAATGCAGTAGAACGATACGGGTACGGTCTTGGCGAAAAAATGACTAAAGCGAAGTATGGTTTGTCTCACACCAGAGACGAAGACGCGAAGCAACGCTATAAAACTGAAGAGCGAGCCAATCTGAACCGAGAAGTTAAACTCGGGTTGGACGGACAAAAATGGCTTGACGAAGCTGAGAAAAATAACGGATATATTTATACTGAAAACTTCTCCGGAGAAAAAACTCCTGAGAATATTTCCGATATGACCGAGGAGCGAAAACAGGAGTTGCACATAGATTTGGCTGAAAAACTACCAGAAAATGTTGCCAAGATGAGTAAGCAGGACTTTGAAGCACTGCCAGAAGATCTACAGACACAAGTTGCACCATATGTCAGCTCCAGCCTGTCTGAATCAATTCATAAGAGTGACGACCTGTCTCAAGAACAAAAAGACAAAATTAAAAAATCTCAACAAGATGCGATTCAAAAAAGCATTGAAGGTGTCCTCGATGGTCAAAGAATCCTGTTCACCGACAAGTTAGCGAACCTGAGTATAAAGCAGATTGAAACAATGGGCGCTGATTTTATAAAACAAAATGCCCATCTCTTTACCGAAGGTCAATTCACTGACATCAAGAAAAGTAATCGCTTTAGTGAAAAACAAGTTGGTGACTTTATTGGCGCTCGCAAAACAAAGCTGAAAGAAATTATTGAAAGTGGTGACGACACAATGATCAAAGATATATTTAGACTCACTGAAAAAGAGTTAGACGAATCAGGTGAAAAATATAAAACGAAAGCCCGCAAAGCAGTGGATATTTCAAAATTACCTGGTGATGTTCTGGCACACGAAAACGCCCTACCGTACTTAAACGCAGACGTACTAAAAGCAGTTGTTGGCAACGACCGTGAAAATGCAAATGTATCTACCGAAAATCGGATAAAGATAAAAGAAAATATTGAAAGTGCACTCAAAAATACAAACACTCCAGAAGATAAGAAACGCTTGGAGTTGGCGCAAGCTTTTATTCAAAGCCCTAAGGGACAAAGGGACTTCGTGGGGCAAAAATAATAAGTATGACAAACTTCACGAGAGAACAAATCACTCAAGCAGAACTAAACGCGACTCCAGCACAGCTTGCATTATATGACACCCCTGAAGCTGGAGCTAGAATCTATGCAATTGCTGAAAAATTTGGCTTAGAAAGTGAAAATGCCTATAGAATTTTTGCGATTTTAGTTGGAGATATAGTGTTAGCCCTCATCCCACGAGATGACATTGAGGCTGAAATCAATGTTCGTCTGCCAGGGTTTGATTCTGTGAAAAGTAAAGAATTGCGTGTCGCAATTATCAGCTACATGAATACCCCTGTGACAGGAGATATTCAAAGTGAAATTTCAGAACTTCAAAAAAATCTCGACTCCCTACAACCGCTACGCACGATGTCTGAAGACATGCGTACGGACCAAGGTACAGACACTGTTTACAGTTCTTCACAAGAAGATTTGCTCAGTCGAAAACAAACGTCTTCAAGCGGGCCGCGGTGGGATACTGACACCGAACAGTAATATTTGCCATGTATAATAGGGTAATGCAGTTTGAGGTTCCCCAGTTTATTGAAGTAGAAGATAAGATTTTTGGCCCCCTGACCTGGAGGCAATTTGTCTATCTTAGCGGTGGTATTGGTATGGCGGTTGTCATGTTTTTCTTCCTGCCATTTATCTTATTTGCTTTGTTTGGCATACCACTAGCACTCCTGGCTGGCGCATTGGCGTTCTACCCCGTAAATAACCGACCCTTTTCTTATTTCCTCGAAGGAGTGGTGAACTTTGTTTTTCGACCAAAACGATACCTCTGGCGGAAGGAACAAACCTTTGTCTATCACGCAGGGGAAGAGCAATCAGCTCATTCACCAAGCAACGGACCAATCACAATCCGCAAAACCGGTACCGATATTTCATCTATTGCAAGGAAGCTTGAATTAGAGGCGATTCAAAAAAACCAACCATAGTCATGGCAGCTCCCACCAACAAAACCCAGCGATTCGTCCCGATTAAAGATGTGCGCGGCGACGTCGTCATTCAGAAAGATGGTCGCATGACCATGATTTTGTTAGCGTCTTCTATCAACTTTGCGCTTAAGTCATACGACGAACAACGTGCGGTTCTACAACAGTTTCAAAACTTTTTAAATACCATTGATTTCACGCTGCAAATTTACATGCAATCAAGACGACTTAATATTAAGCCATACATTCAACTACTTGGCGGACTAGAGGCGCAACAAGATAATGATTTGATGCGCATTCAACTACGGGAATACATGACGTTCATTGAGTCTTTCACTAGTGAAGTTGACGTGATGAGTAAAAACTTTTTTGTCGCTATTTCATACATGCCAGGATCTGAAAATATAGCAAAAGGAATTGGCGGACTCCTCACCGGCAAGAGTAGCAAAGTATTACCAGACAGGGAATTTGAAATTGATCGTACGCAACTTGAGCAACGTGCCTCATTGGTCGCTGATGGGCTTGCTCGCGTGGGGGTAAAGACTATTGCATTGCGTAAGGACGAACTGGTTGAGCTGTTTTATCATATTTATAATCCGGGCGATCCAACCGGATCTGCACCAGTAACTGATACGATATAAGTATGGGCTTGTTTGACTTCACAAAACCAAAAAAAAGCGATGTTCCTGATATGAAAAGTCAGCTTATGACTTTAGCTGATGTAATCGCACCATCAGCAATTGATATCACTCCTAAGTCTATAAATATTAGTGGGGTGAATGCTCGCGTGTATTATGCTGTCTCATACCCACGGTATCTGACAGACGGCTGGATTGAGCCCGTCCTAAACATGGCTCGTGAGATTGATGTTTCAATTTTTATTCACCCGATTGATACCGCTGAAACACTCAAGAAGCTGCAGAAAAAAGTTGCCGAAGTCCAAAGTCAGATAAACATGAAGGAGGAACGGGGAGAAGTGCGTGACCCCCAACTTGAAGCAGCGTGGCGCAATATTGAAGAGTTGCGTGACAAACTACAACAAGCTGAGGAAAAGCTTTTCAACGTCGGTTTTTATCTAGCTGTCTACGGTAAAGATGACAAGGAGCTAAACGACGCCGAAAACGACATCCGCAGCATCCTTGATGCGAAGCTAATCAGTATAAAACCTGCACTATTCCAACAAGAGCCGGGATTTTCTAGTCTGGTTCCACTCACCAATGATGCTTTGCTTGTGCATAGCAAATTCAACTCCGCGCCGCTTTCAAGCTTCTTTCCATTCACTTCATTTGATCTCACCTCAGACAACGGAATCCTTTACGGTATTAACCGTCACAATTCTTCACTAGTACTTTTTGATCGCTACAGTCTGACCAACTACAACTCAGTGACATTCGCGACGTCAGGAGCGGGGAAATCGTACGCACTAAAACTAGAAATCCTACGATCATTGATGTTTGGTACCGAAGTTATTGTGATTGACCCAGAGCGAGAGTATGAGTACTTAGCCGAAACAACAGGCGGACGCTTCTTTAATATTTCTCTGTCTTCAAATCACCATGTAAATCCGTTTGATTTACCGATGCCGCAAGAAGATGAAGATCCACGAGATGTGTTGCGTACGCACACCATCGAGTTGGTCGGGCTATTTCGACTTATGCTCGGAGGCTTATCTCCACAGGAGGAAACGATTGTGGATATGGCTATTCAAGAAACCTACGCTCTTAAGGACATCACCGGTGACACTAATTTTGCTGACATGGAGCCACCGCTTTTGTCTGACTTTGAAATGGTATTGGCTGGAATGGAGGGTAGTTCCGACCTTATTAGTCGCCTACAAAAGTACACATCTGGTACTTGGTCTGGCTTCATGAACCAACCAACCAATGTCGACATCAATCAAAAATTTGTAGTGTTCTCACTACGTGACATGGAAGACGAGCTCAAAACCATCGCCATGTACATCATCACCAACTTCATTTGGAGTTCGGTGCGCCGACGTCTTGCCAAGCGGCTGTTGGTTATTGATGAGGCGTGGTGGATGATGAAAAGTGAAGACACAGCTTCATTCCTTTTCAGTCTCGCTAAACGTGGACGAAAATATTACCTCGGTATCGCCACCATTACGCAAGATGTGGACGACTTCCTGCGCTCACCGTATGGAGTTCCGATGATTACTAACTCGTCGATTCAGTTGCTAATGAAACAATCCCCGACTGCTATTGATAATATTCAAAGAACCTTCAATCTAACTGATGAAGAAAAATTCTTACTGCTGGAATCTAACGTGGGGGAAGGGATTTTCTTTGTTGGATTAAAACACGTAGCGATTAGAATTATTGCTTCCTATACAGAGGATCAAATCATCACCTCTGATCCGTCTCAGCTCATCCAAATTAAGCAAGCTAGGAAAGAACTGCGCTCCAGTCGTGAAAACTAGGCGCCCAACCCTGGTCTGCTATACTTTTTAGGATGGCTAAACCACTCCGACCCGAAGATGAAAATCGCACCTATAGAAGGTTTGGGGACTTTGCTGGTTACACCGATTACTCTGAAGCTGAGCAAAATGACTATCCTACAGTCAGTCAAACCTTCCAAACCGACCAGAAAAAAAGAACGCTTAACGGTACTCGTGATGTAAACGTGTCATACAAAACTAAAGGTGCTGCCACTCGCACATCTGGTAGAGCGATACAAACAACCGGAAAAGGGATGCAGGCAGCCGGAGCTGCTGCAGACGTTGCTGGCACCGGTATGATGCGTGCCGGGGCGGCTCTGAGCGGCACTGGCTTGGGAGCGGTTGTGGGAGTACCATTAGCGGCCCTTGGGGGCGCTACGAAAGCCGGCGGGCGGGCAACGCGCCTCGCTGGCAAGCAAGCTAGTCGTCAAGGCAAGCGAGTGAGCAAAATTGGTAAAACCCGACGTGGTTTTTTAAAGTCTGCCAAAGCCACCAGAGCAACAATATGGGTTATAAGTACTGGTTTGGGAATTTTTTATACCCTGCAATTTTTTATTGGGTTGGCGTATTTAATTTCGTTTGGAGTTGTGGGTAGTGTGCGCGGGGGAGAAAACGGCTCCGGTGTTTGGGAAGCACTTGTAAATGGTGAGTTTGCAGCTGTTGGCGCAAGTTTATTACAGGCCGCGGCACAAGCTATCGGTTTTGATGTGGGAGGCATATTCATTGTCACCTTTGCGTTATCTTTACTATGGGGCTTTATAACTCTTATTTGTCTTTCAGCTATGTATGCGTGTCAGGGTATAAACCCGCTATGGGGCGAGGGGGGGTTTTTGAAAGGCGGGTTACTTCTTTTTGCTCTCATCTGTTATGCGCTGCCAATACTAAATATGTTGCCTATGTTTATACTATGGGCACTGGCCGTATGGAAATATCCAAAATAAACAGTAAGCCCCCGATCGTACAAGTCGGGGGCTGATTTCATAAGAGGCGATCTTAGTCGCCATACTTCTCGCGGAGAACTGCGAGCCTCTGTTCGTCCGGACGAGAGTTGAAGGCGTCAATTTGCGCCTGTTGCTCGGACGTTGGATTGACTCCGAAGTAAGCGTTACCTTCTTCAGAGGTGAATTCCGAACTGTCGCTTGAGCGAACATATGCAGCAACTTCGGGAGTGTCCGACGAATCGGATTCCGAAGAATCGAAGTTGTTGCCGGCGATGGCTTCTTCCTGCGACGGGTTGCCGCAGGCAGCGAGAATGAGTGCGGCGCCAAACGCCGCAAGAGTTTTTATACGCATCGAGCGTACTCCTTGGGTTGGCGCTTGCGCGCTTGTTTAGATAAAAGGTCTTATACCGAGTCTTTGTCCACAAGGGACTTCGGTATACCCACTGTACCATACAAAGAAAAAACCGCAAGTGCTGTGCTTAAATTTTTACAGCTCAAAGCACTTTATTATCCCACCCAATCATAAAAAGGGCTTCTATTTCTTGATATTATTAAAACAATGTTGCGCAGAGTACTTAGCACAGGCTTACTTACTATTGGTGTTTTTACGATGGCTTTTCAGGTTGCTTTTGCGCAATTTTCTGTAAGCGATATAGGAAATTATCAGCCAGAATTAGTTGTTTCGCCGAGCACACCAGAGCCGGGCAAAACGGTGTCGATTGAGATTGGCAACTATCTCAGCTCGCTGTATGGCTCTACTATTGATTGGTACATTGACGGCGCTCTGCAACCAAACCTTGCCAACCGAACACAAATTGAAGCCAAAGTTGGTTCGCTTGGTACACAAACTCGTATTCAAGCAAGTATGACAACACCTGCCGGACAGGTTATCAGGACAGAGACTACTATTACTCCACAGTACCTCGACATCATCATCGAGCCACAAACTTATGTACCAAGCTTTTATACCGGTCGGCCGCTTCCGAGCACCGGCAGTCAAGTCAATGTAACCGCCATTCTTAATGGAAGAACTCAATCTGATTTAACCTACGCTTGGAGAATTAACGGTGATTTACTTGGAGGGGCGGTAGCGCGTGGCCAATATGCTACCCACTTCACCATGCCCCAAGATTCGCGCGTTATTTTGGAACTACGCGTTAGCGAAGGGCAACGTGAGGTTGCACGCAAGTCGATACTCATACCAAACGTTCGACCCTTTTTACAGTTTTATGAGTCACACACCTTGTATGGTATTTCTACTAACGCGTATGATTCGGTGTTTCTTACCGGAGGCAGCGTAACTCTGATTGCTGCGCCGTATTATTTAGACACGCGAGTATTTAACAATCCTGACGTTGCTAACTGGGAATTGAACGGACGACCAGCAGCGTCAGGAAACAACCCGTACCGAATCACGCTTGAGCGATCTGGCTTAGCGGGGAACACCACTATCTCTTTCCAGGTGCAAAGCACTACCGCACTGCTGCAAGGAGCACGAAGTTCAATACCTGTTTTATATTAGTATGAAAAAAATCATTATCATTATCGGCATTGTCATAATCCTTATCCTGCTTGGAGTGCTATTTTTTATAAATGATGGTGCGACTATGCTTAGAGAAGGTATTTTCTCTGGGCCTGACATTGGTGATACCACTGACAACACAATCCCTGGAGATATTCAAAATGAAGAAGAAGATGAACAATTTGTACTCAGCGGACCACTAACACAATTAACCACCCGACCAGTTGTTGGATACAATATAGTACAAACCAGCAGCACCACTGACCCAGTAATTTATTTTGCTGAAGCTGGGACCGGTCATGTGTACAGTATTGACTACTATGATTTCTCAGAAGTGAGAATTTCAAATACGACAATTCAAGGTGTCACACAGACGCTGTTTTCAGACGATGGTCAATTTGCAGTCTTTTTAGGAGATTCAATAACTGTCATGTCACTTCCGACCGCTTCAAGCACCGAAACTAGCACCTTTACTCTTTACGAAACAGCAGAATCTGCCACTATTATAGGTGACACACTTCTGTATCAAGTGAAAGAAAATAATATTACTGGCGTAAAGAGCTACAAGCTTGGCAGCGGCCTGGCGAGTGAAAGACTTTTCACCATTCCGTTTCGAGAAGCTGTAGTTGCCTGGGGAAGTGCGATAAATGGTCCTCACTTCTATTATCCAAAGACCGCTAGCTCACTTGAAGGATATTTATACAGCTACGTGGACGGGATTACCAATCGTGAACCAGTAAGTGGTTTTGGCCTATCAGCTGTCGCTCTAAATGATTCGGTGTTATTTACCACGAGCGATGACGATCAACTGCTTAAAACCTATTCTTTGGATGGAACCTTTCAAGAATATTTTATTCGCAGTAACCCACACAAATGCGCTCCTGTTTCAGCAACTAACGAGTTTATTTGCGGCCAACCTGAAACCTATGAAAGCAATACTGATAAAGACCGTATGATTGGCACTGTCGCAACCAAAGATCGTATTCGTACTCTAGGTGTGAGTGATGCTTCAGTTGGACAAATTTTGGAGGTGTCAGAAGAAGCAGGTATCAGTATTGATGTTACTCATCCAATATACGCTTTTGAATCACTTTTGTTCACTAATAAAACCACAGGCAATTTATGGCTCTACGCTTTCTAACACGGTGGTATCATAGAAACATGAAACAATTACTGCTTTCAATATTGGTGAGTGTGCTTTTTTTTCCAGCAACTATCTTTGCCCAATCTTCATACTCAACTCTAATTGACGGCACCCCGCTCTCTGACACTAATGATATTGGGCAATACCTAAACAGTATTTATTTACTTGCGATTGTAGCCGCGGCATTGTTTGCGGTGGTTAAAATTATTATTGCTGGAGTGAAATACATGCTGAGTGACGTGGTCACCAGTAAGGAGGATGCGAAGAAGGATATCCGTACCTCACTGCTCGGACTTATCATTATCATTTCTGCCGTCCTGATACTAAATACCATCAACCCAAACCTGACTGACTTTGACCTAAAATTTGTTAAACCTAAACATAGTTTAAGTCTTGATGGTACACCTTTAGTTAATGATCTTGACGATTGGGACGCGCCAAGTTGTGTAAGAACCGGCTCAGACGTAGGTGGTGGTAACACGGCAATTGCTATATCAGTTGATGATTGTGATGAGGAGACCAAGGTGAAAGCGCTGGAAGAATTTACTTCAATCTGTGGCAAGAGTGGTTCAAAAGTTAAAAGAGATGCAGGTCGACCAAACACCTATACATGTCTCAGAAAAGTGTTTGCTGAACGCTGGAGAATAAGCGATTATAAAGAAGGTGATGTTGATTTAGGAGATGAATACGCCGAAGACCTTTTAAGCTACGATGGCACAATTGTTTCATTTCGAGCGCGCGATTACTGCATTACTAAATATCCTGGATCTACTGCAGATTTTATTGATAGCTGTATAGATGATGCAAGCGAGGCTTTTCTTAAGGCTTGGGTTCTCGATGTCACAGATGGCTCTTACTGTGAGCAAAACGGAGGGAAAGCTAAATCTCAAGAAAACGCTGATGTACTTAGATGTGAAATGCCTTTAGCTTACGCTAACATATACGCCGTAAGAAGAGACTCTGGACCAATCAATACCGAACAAGATTTTGCTAGAGCATGCGCTAAAAGAAACATGGAGTTGGTGCGTACTTATAGATTCGTCCGGGGTGGTGTAGGAGACATGATGTGCGTTCGCTACGTTAACACTACCGATGCTTCTTAATGTAAAACTCTTGAAGAATGCCAACCACGTTACTAACGAGGAAATAAAGGGCGATAGCCGCTGAGATGGTGTAGGCCACTACGGCAATAATTATCGGCATTACATAACGCATCTGCAGCTGCATATTGCGCATAAACTCGTCTTTCATATCTGGTGCAGCCTCCGGATCACGAGCTGCTAGTTTCGGTAGGGTCATATTTATCTGCACAAACTGTGTTATGCCGGCTAAGGCAGCCAACAGAGCGCTGCGACCAGTCATGTCAATCAATTCAAGAAAGTGGGTGTTCACTAGTTCCGGCACCATCACAAAGGTGTACAACAAATCGCTATTGATATCTGGTAGCGGTATACCACCACCCCTAGACACCGCAAAGTACAAGGCAAAAACAATTGGAATCTGCAGAAAGATAAGAATGATACTAGCGAATGGACTAATTTGTGCTTCCTTGTAAACAGACATCATTGCTTGCGCCTGTTGTTGACGATCGTCTTTGTGATTTTCCTTTATCTCTCGCAGTTTCGGCTCAATCTCTTTCATTGTTTTTTGTGTTTTTGCTGCTCGTACGGAAAGAGGTAGGAGAATTGTCTTAACCACAACAACGGTACAAACAATCGCCAAACCAACATCACCACGCGGCGCAACGTCGATAAAAAACACAAGGGTATTGTAAATTGGGTCAAAAAAGAAAGTGTGCCAAATATAGCTAAACATAGATACTAGATAATTACTTGGACAGTGTAATACGCTTGAGTAGGTTTTGCACTGCTTCCTGCTGTTGTTTTTTGGTTAAAGAAGTAAATGTTGGTTTCGTCAAAAAAATATATACGCCGGTTTGGTTACTTTTTTTAAGTGTTCGGTACAGCACGCCATAAATTCTTCGTCGTGCCGCGTTTCGCTCATGCGCTTTTTTTAACACCTTTTTGCCCACCACCACCGCAACATGGGTGGTGGGGCAGGGTTGGTAAATTAACGTTGCTACATCACTATGTAGTCGTTTGCCGGTTTTAAAATATTCAGTAAAAGCCGCTCGGGTTAGCCGCTCCTTTTTGCTAAACATACGCTTATTGTATCAGGTATATAAAAAGGCTCTTAGCGAGCCTTTTTAACTGTTAGTTGTGCGCGACCTTTGCGGCGCCGCGCTTGTAGAATCTTGCGGCCGGCGGTAGTGGCTGTGCGCACTAGAAAACCGTGCGTTTTGGCACGCTTTCGCTTACTTGGTTGGTAGGTTCGCTTTGGCATAATATACGTTTTAAGTGCCCCACACTATATAGGAATATATGAAAAAGGCAAGTATGGTCGTAGTTTTATATACAAAAATGTTAACAGTCTTATCCCCATACTATCCACAGTTGCTATTTTTTCTTCTCTGACAGTTGCCGATTTTTAATCGTATTTGTAAATATATTTTACAGTTCTTACGCAGTGAGTATAATTGCAGGTAACGTTTACCTGTTCCAGTATCCTATGAATCCAGTCTCGAGCCAAACTTCTCAAAACCGAATCGTTCAAACAAAACAAATTGACGTAAAACAACTCTGGGATGACGCATTAGTAAAAATCGAGCTTTCTATCACAGCTGCCAACTTTAAAACCTGGTTCCGTGACACCTACATCATCACTATTGAGGATGGCACCGTCACCATCGGGGTACCAAGTGTATTTGTGCGCGACTGGTTGCAAGACAAGTTCAATACCATGATCTTAAAGACCTTACGGGACCTGACTCCGCACGTACGAAGTGTTGAGTACCAAGTAGCACAACGTAACGAAAAGAAGCAAGAAGCTAATAAAAACCAGACAATTAACGCTGCTTTGCCGCTTGAGGAGTATTATGTAAACAAAACCGACAACTTAAACCCCAAGTATTCTTTTGAAACATTTGTGATAGGTCCCTACAACGCACTAGCGCACGCTGCTGCAAAAACCGTTGCTGAAAAGCCGGGTATTACCTACAACCCGCTCTTCATTTACGGAAAAACTGGTCATGGTAAGACACACCTCATACAAGCGGTCGGGAATCATATTAAAAAAACTGGAAAGAAAGTCTTTTACGTAACAAGTGAACGATTTGCGGTTGATTACTTCAATGCCCTTCAGAGCGGCACCGCTAATAATTTTAAAGACAAGTATCGTCAGTACGATGTATTGATCATGGATGATGTGCAGTTTTTGGCGACTAAAGAAAAAACTCAGGAAGAACTATTCCACTTGTTCAATGCGCTGCATGACAACAATAAGCAGATTATTTTTTCTAGCGATATTCACCCAGCTCTTCTAGCTGGACTTGAAGACAGACTCCGGTCCCGTTTTGCGCAAGGTATGATTGTAGACTTACCAGCACCTGATATTGAGTCTCGAGCGGCGATTTTGCGAGCCAAGGCCGCTCAAAACAGTATTGTGCTCTACGACGATGTCATCACCTACTTAGCACAAAGTATAGAAGGTAATGTACGTGAACTTGAGGGAGCACTAAACACCATCATGTGCCAATCTCAGCTACTAGGACGCACCCTATCTGTTGATGAAGTAAAACTTATCATCAAAAACAGTTCACGACCGCGCAAAACCCTGGCTATTTCAGATGTAGTTGAAAAAGTTGCCCGTTATTACGATATCGATCCAGCTAGTATCTACGAAAAAACAAGGCGTAAAGAAGTCGTGAAGCCACGGCAAATCATCATGTACATCTTGCGTGAAGACCTCCAAATATCATATCCGGCTATTGGTAAAAAATTAGGGGGTCGCGACCATACCACGGTTATTCACTCCTGTGAAAAAATAAAAGAGTGCCTTAAACAGGGCGGGGAGCTGGAAGAAGAGATTAGCCAAGTAAGGATGCTCCTTAAGTAAAAATAAATGCCGCAGCAATTGCTGCGGCATTTATTTTTACTTCTCATGCGGTTGTGTATAGGGTGTGGAAAGCCCTTTATTAGAGAAGTAGTAGTCTGTGCATAGGTACTAAAAAGCGGGGATAGAAAAGCCAATAATCCACAGGATGACTGAGAGATTATTCTTATACCCACTCTTGTCCAGTCTATACCCACTCTTATGCATACCTCTGTGCAAAATAGTACACACAAATAACTGAGTAGATACAACACATATCAGAGTTTTGCACACTTCCACAGGACTAATAATAAAGGGTAAAATGGTGTATAAATAAATCTATGGAGATAACTCTTCCACATGAACAACTACTGCGAGCACTTGAACTAACAAGCCGTATTAGTTCAAAGACACCAACGCTGCCGGTACTACAGTGTGTAAAAATTACCACCACTGAAAAATCAGTTACTTTGGAAGCTACAAACCTAGAGATGAGTATCAATATCCCACTAGAGGCCCACATTGAGGAGCAGGGCGTAGTTGCAGTGCCAACACAAACATTCCTACAGAGTGTGCAATTAATTGATCAGAAAGAAGTCACATTGCGCCTAGAAGAGGCAGTGCTGCAAATTGAAACTAGTAAGTCGAACACTTCAATTAAAACCTTTGCCGTGGACGAGTTTCCAGCTGCTAAAAAGATTGAAGGAACTAGCCTAACTATTAACGCGCAATCATTTGCTTATGGTATTAAGAGTGTTGCATTTGCCGCGTCACAAACATCTATAAAACCAGAGTTGGGGAGTGTATACGTACAACAAAAGAAAGAACACTCACTAACATTTGTTGCTACAGACTCCTTCCGTTTAATGGAAAAAACTGTTTCACAGAAGAATATTGTTCTCGATCAATCATTTATGATTCCTAACAAAAATGCTTCTGAGTTAGCTCGAGTGTGTGAAGTGTTATCAGGTGAACCAAAGTTGATTATTACCGACAATCACTGCGCGGTGGAATTTGAAAATGGGGTCTACATTTCTTCACGCCTGGTAACTGGTACATTTCCTGATTATGAACAGATTATTCCAAAAGAATATGCGGCGCACGTAACTGTTCTAAAAGAAGATATACTCAAGGCGTTTAAAAAGACCAGCATCTTTCTTAATAAATTCCGACAAGTATCAGTAACCATAACTGACAAAAACCTAACCATAGCAGCTAATAATAACGACGTAGGACACACCACCGACACTATTTCAGCTGCAGTTGAAGGGGAAGAAATGACTCTGAGTTTTAACCAACAGTATGTAATGGATCCGTTGTCCCATATTCAGGACGATTCACTCAAACTAAGCTTTGCAGGCATAGGCCGGGCGGTAGTAATGCAAGGTAACAACGACAAAACATTACGGTATCTAGTGATGCCAATGAATAAGTAGGGTTGTGAAAAAAGACCCCCACGATAACCACCAACACCTCAGTAAGTTTTTTGAGGTATATAAAAACAGACTTCGACCACCCCAAGCATCAATCGAAAAAAGAATGGTTGAGTGTATCAGGGAGGTGACAGGAATTGAATTACAGCCCAATCAAATACACTACAGTGTTCCCACAAAAACAATCACATTAGCGATACCAAGCATACTCAAAACAGAAATAAAAGCACAGGAAGAGCAGATTCTTGCGCACTTTAAGAAAGTTGTGACAAGTCGCGATGCACCTGTATATATACGTTAAAACCGCTCTATAAGCGGTTTTTAACTAGGTTTGCTACTGGGTGTTTAATCATCTCGATTTCTACGTGAAGACTCTTCCTCGGCAGGCTCTGGATCGGTAACTTCGTCATCCGTGCTGCTGCTGGTTGAGAGATTTAAGAATGCGCCAAACTGGGCGTTTTTCCAGTTTTGGACACTGTATTCCCAGTTTCTGTACTGCGGATCATTGGCTGGATTGCTTGGATATGGTCCAAGCGGATCATTTCTATCGACATAGTGCAGTATGTTATGGATGTTTCCATATATATCATTCACACTTAACCCAGGGTCTGTTGAGGTGCTCTGTAGGGTTTGGAGCAGAGCAGCAGTGTTAATGTATTGACCACGAATAACTGGTTTCACTCCATCAACGTTTATGTATGGTTGGACAAAATTCTCTTCCGGGAGCTTGGCTAGTGCGACATCCATCACCTCGCGCCACATTGGGCTCGTAATTAAGCCTGAGAGCCCATACATAGATTGATTATCATTGTTACCAGCCCACGCCCCGACAGCAATATTTGGAGCATAACCCATAATCCATGCGTCGCGGAAGTTGTTGGTACTACCTGACTTCGCTGCTACATCGCGATTAGGAAAGTTTATTTGTGAGTTAGCTCCCCACAGCGGTGTACGCGCCACATTATCTGAAAGAATGTCACTTATCATGTCTGCAACATTTTCTTCTAATACTCGTGACTCACGGACCTCGTTTTCTTCAATCACTTCGCCAGTAATATCTTCTATACGAAGAATGCTTCTTGGTTCTGCTCGCACACCACGATTAGCAAACACACCATACGCGTATGTCATATCAATGAGGCGGACTTCACCCCCACCAAGTACTAAGGTTAAGCCGTAACGCTCAGGATCATTAAGAGTAGTGATACCCATATCAGCGGCCAGTTTGAGGGCTGAGTTCACACCGGCAAGATAAAGTGTTTTTACTGCTGGTATGTTTAGCGATTGGGCTAAGGCATTCCTCATACTGATTGGCCCTATGAATTTGTTGTTGTAGTTTTGTGGTGCATAGCAACCATCGTCAGAAGTGGTGTTCCATGGATCACAGTTTACTGAGAATTGGGTTGGAAGATCGAAAAGAATAGTTTGTGGCAAGTACCCTTTAGTAAAAGCGGTAGCGTATACGAATGGTTTTATTGATGAGCCTGGTTGGCGGCTTGCTAGTGCTACGTTAAAGTTTCCGTCGATATCTTCAGCAAAGTAATCTTTTGACCCCACCATAACCAATAAGTCTCCAGTTTTTGGATCAACAGCAACCATACCCGCATTTGAAGCGTTGTGACTTTCAGTATTTATAGCTACTTTTTCAGCCACTATTTCTTCGGCTGCTTTTTGCAATTCCCAGTCCAGGGTGGTTATAACCTTATAGCCCTTTTCAGCCAGAGCCTCTTCGCCAAATTTTTCTGCCAGAATTTCACGAATATACATTACAAAGTGCGGTGCTTTAATACCAGAAACAATTTCTGTTTCAAAAGCCACTTCTTCAGCTTGAGCTGCCTCAAATTCTTCAGTAGTGATAAAGCCATTGATGCGCATTCGCTCAAGTACTAGATCTTGTCGCTTTTCAAGTTGGTCGCGATTGTTTCCGTACGGTGAGAGCCTGGTTGGAGCCTGGGGGATTGCCGCTAAATAAGCTGATTCGGCAATAGTGAGTTCTCGTGCCGATTTTCCGAAAAACGCTTGTGATGCCTCCTCAATGCCGTAAATGGTACCGCCATACGGTGATTCGTTTAAGTACACTTCAAGAATCTGGTCTTTTGTCATCACACGCTCAAGCTTGATAGCTAAAATTGCTTCCTTCACCTTTCGGCTTAATCGCTTTTCGCGTTGTAGAACAGAGTTTTTTATTACCTGTTGAGTAATTGTGGAACCACCAACACCTGAAAATGGGTCTCCCGAGTTTTGAATGTTAATTAACGCCGATCTGAAAATCGCAGCTATATCAATACCGATATGACTGTAAAACTGATCGTCTTCAATTGCGATGGTCGCTTCTTTTATACTTTCAGGCATTTCATCAAACGGAATCACTGTGCGACGAACGTCTTGGTGTAGGTCATAGAGTAATACCTCACCGGTTCGGTCGTAAATTTTGGTTGATTGGAGAATTCGACGTTCGTCAAAAGAGGATAGGTCAGGAATATCTAAAGTGGCAATCCAGATTAAAAGCCCCGCAACCAATAAAATACCTCCAGCAAAACAGAAAATGAACAAATCGAATAAGAACTCCTTTTTATTGGCCGGCTGTAGTGAATGTAATAGTTTTTTCATACCTAATATATGTATATCGCCAATAGTAGCACAAATTGTCTAGTCTAATACCGACCTTCATATGATAGAGTTATTTCATTATGCAACTTAGTACAGAACTTGAAAAACGGGGCTTTATACACCAGTTTTCTGGAGAATCACTCGCCACTATTTTGGATGCAGAAAAAAGAGTGGTATATCACGGAATCGACCCTTCAGCCGATTCTGCGCATGCGGGTAATTTTGTGATCTGGATGTTACTTAAACATCTAGGTAATGCTGGTCATAAGATCATCTTTCTGGTGGGAGGAGGAACCGGCATGATTGGCGACCCGAAGACAGATATGGAGCGACCAACGGTTGATCCGGTGTTGGTGGCAAAAACAGTTGAAAAAATAAAAAATAAATATGGATAATTTGACTTGAGCATAATTAATAAAATAAATCAAAATTCAAGCACATATATAATTGCTGAAATTGGTATTAACCACAATGGCGACATAAATATTGTTAAACAATTAACTGATCTAGCCGCATATGAAGGATGTGACGCTGTTAAATTTCAAAAGCGTCACAATATAGAGTTGCTTACGAAAGAACAATATAACGCACCGCACCCAAACCCTATTAATTCTTATGGCGATACTTATGGTGCACATCGTGAATTTTTAGAATTTTCTCTAGAACAACATAAAGAGTTAAAAGACTATTGCGAATCTTTGGAGATAGTTTATTCTTGTTCGGTATGGGATACTACATCTGCAAAGGAGATTTCAAGTTTAAATCCTCAGTTTATAAAAATACCTTCGGCCTGTAATAATCACTATGAGATGTTGGCCTGGCTTTGCGATAATTATAAAGGAGAAATTCATATTTCAACAGGTATTGTTTCGTATGAAGGGAATTGTAGCCGTGGCACAATGGAACGTTATGATAACGATCCAGAATATAGAGTAGAAGTATTAACTAAACAAGTTGAACCAGAACTTGAACTAGAACCAGAAGTGCCTTTTGAACCAGAACCAGAAATAACAACCGTACAAGTTGAACCTCCTGGTGTATCTGTAACTCAATGTTATGTGGTTCATGGTCAAGAATTGCCATTAACTCAACAAGCTGTGGATTATTATAG
>CATMPJ010000002.1 GCA_950073265.1 uncultured bacterium
GATTGTGGTGGTGTCACATTCAGTCTTCATAAATCTTTTTTTGGCGCACTTGTGTCGTGCTCGGGCACTATCAGTTTTTAGTTTACTTGGCTTTGTCAGTAAGATTGTGCGAATACCGAATGGTTCAATAACTCACGTAGCGTACGACTCTGACGCAAAAGAGGCTTGTAAATGGAGTGTGGTTAGAAAAACCATCGAAACTAATTTTTAGAATACACTGATCCGTTTAGCAAGACTTCTCGCGTGACAGGTCCATAGTAACCTTGGGCAGGAACGATCTCATTGTCGTTTTGGAAACGAGTGAGTGCCTCGACGGTTTGGTCTCCGAAGAAACCGGTCGGGCCGGCAGAGATATTATAGCCAGCTTTAATGAGAGCCGTTTGTAGGTCACGTACATCATCACCATATAAGCCGTAGTACAAATCACGGTCGTGTGAGGCGGTAAGGAGTGGAGTGGTAGTTGTTAGCGATGTTGACGAAGATTTTTCTTGCAGGGCTTTAAGGATTTTTTGTAACAGCTGTAGAACAAGTTGCGGCTCCTTGGCTACGAGTGTTGGATCTGAAGAAATCAGTTGCCAAGCGTCGGTAAGTTGGTTGGTGCTATTGAGCGCACGTAATCGGTTTGTGCTCGATAGGGTAGAATTGTCGGAAGCGATATCAAGCGTTTGCTGAGCGAAAAAAGTACGGTTCGTGCGAGTACTTTGCGAACCATTGGATGCTGTATTGCCGAATAGCGCAAATACTGAAAAACTCTCCGTAGTACATGAGACGATATTTGTACTGCTGTTAACAGAACAATTGTCGAGTGGCCGCCACTCGTCATCATGGTAGTGATAGACCCAAAGAGAGCGTTCATCTACACCCATAACATCTGCATCCTCATACTGATAGGTAATAGTAACTGGTGCATCAAAGTTTTCTACCAGAGTTTCATTATTAATAAGAGCCCGGATGTCAAACGCATAATTTCCTATTGAGCGCGGTTTGGCGGTTGGTGTACCGAGAGTTGTAAATATATTCGTGTTAGCCATTGACTTGATCTGGATAGTAACTGAAGAGCTTCTGTTGCTAAAATTCGCAGGCGCAGCAACGGTGAGGGTGTCACCGTCCTCAGTAAGGTTTGTGGTGCCGCCGCTACTTGCGGTAAGGGCAGTTGAAGTGACTGTGGTTGGGGTGGTGCCAGCATCACAACCAGTGGTGATAAACGTTGCGTCACTCGATGTTGCTACATTACTCGCAGCGTCTGTGGATACAGCGGCGTAGTGATATTGTGTACAAGCGCTTAAGCGAGAGAGCGATACTTCATGATCTGTCACGCGTGGAGAAAGATTGGTTTCTGCAGTTGTGGATCCGTAGCTGTTGCTCAAACCATATACCACCTTTGAAGATGCTAGTTCGTTTGTGGACCAAGTAATGCTTGCGCTGGTAGTTGCTCTGCTTGAGACACTTACGTCACTAATTGCTGGAGCGGTAAAATCTCCGGTAGTAAAGTTCCAAGTTGATGTAGCGGTGATACCAGCAAAGAATACGTCCGACGCATTTTTGATGGCGGTTGCGGGTAGGGTGACGTAGTAATCTGTCTGTTCATCAAGGTCTGACGGTAGAGTGAAGGTAAATGATGAGCTACTGTCACGAGTCACTGCATTTCCGGCGACGTTTATTGTGGCTACAGTACTGTCGTCGGCATTTTTCTTCACTAAGAGATTTCCAGTACTTGTACTAACATCTTGAGAGAAACCAATCGCGAGTTCGACGTCAATTGCCACATTTGTCGCATTGTCTGCCGGTGCGAGGCTCGAGACAGTGGGCGCATTAACGGTTGTAAGTGCGACATCTTTTGAAGCCACTAACTCATCACCGTCACCAAACTCTACTACAAATGGAAGAGTGCTGGAGTTACAGGGTAAATCATTCCAGAGGCCGTTGCCACCTGCCAAAAATTGCACACAGTCTTCGTTGCTGCCAGAGTTGTTTGGCTCACCTCCGTTCCAGTTGGCGTATGCACCATTCGGCGCGGATCCAGATATACCCCCAGACCAGAACTGCTGACCGGCTTCTGGACCGTCTAACCAACGCCATACTCCTTCACTGGCGGCATCGCTTCCACCAATCCAACCGCCGCTACTGAGACGGGCATTTACGTAAGTATTTTCTTCAGCAGATGTAATAGTGGCAAGATACCCTTGTGAACCATATTTAGTATAGCTTTGAGCTTGAGTGCGCGCAGTGTTCGCGGTGACACTGTTATTGATAACGGTATAAATATGATTATTATCCGGGAAGAAAACTTCACCCGGTTCCACTAAAGAAATTTCAAGCGTGTCGGTACCAGTACTGTTGCGGGTGTAGGTAAGCGTGGCTAACGCAGCATTAATGTTGGCAATAGTCCCTGAAAATTGCAGCGTGCTACCAGACGTTGCGCCGGTGAAAGTCAGACCACTCGTTGTACCAAGTGCCAGCGTACCGTTACTAACCAATAGCTTTACTGGCGTACTGCTAGCAGCGTTGCCAATAACTCGCAAATCAGTAATCGGTAGTGCGACACCGACCGAGCTCGTCGCAGCTTCAGTACCGGTGAGTGTAAACTCAGTTGAGGCCTGAGCTGACACTGTAGTAAAAAATAGGAATAATAACGCCGCGAATCCCATAATTGGCAGTTGGGCTCGCATAAAGAGTTTCTTCATGGGGTAAATTTTAGCATACAAAACTCTGAAACATCCTTATAGCTAAGCCTCGTTCTGTGTAGAGGCAGGCCCTGCTTTCTCTAATGCTTCGGTCCAGTGACGGCGACAGACAGATTCGTATGATTCATTTCCACCCACTTGGTTTTGGGGGCCGACGGCAACTGCCTTTCCGCTAGAATCGTAGCGTAGTGTCATACAGGCCTTGCGACCACAACGGCAAATAGTGCGAATTTCTCGCAACTCATCGGCGATTGCTAACAGAGTTTCTGAGCCGGGGAATAACTCGCCCTTAAAATCAGTGCGCAAGCCGTAACACATAACCGGAATTTTATGCGTATCGACAAACTTGGCCAATTGCCACACCTGCTCTCGAGTTAGCCACTGTGCCTCATCGATGAGCACCGCGGCGATAGTTTTTGTATCGAGAATATTTTTTAAGCAGGTATACATGTCAGTGTTATCAGAGAATGTTTCGGCTGGCTTTTCAATCCCGACTCGCGAAGCGATAGTGGCAGCACCTTTTCTCGTGTCTAACGCGGCCGTGAAGAGTACGGTTTCCATGTTACGTTCGCCGTAGTTGTGTGCTACTTGGAGGAGAGAAGTAGATTTACCTGCATTCATCGCCGAGTAACTGAAGTAAAGCTTTGACATAGGATGGATTGTAACACTCGCTAATATACTGAATTATAAAATAATCTTTTTACCAGGATTCTCTCGTAGGAGAAGATATGCAACAATTCCAGTGTAGTCAGCTATAAAGCCTGGGCTACGAATAGGAAGCAAACTGCTTCCAATCTCGTAAGATTTTTCTAACGCAGCTAGGATACCTTCCTCTAGGTGTTTGTTTGCTTCAGTGTACATTGTTTGCACAATCGGTAGGCCAGAGAGTAGTTCGTTAGTCCAAAGAACGCCACTTTCATAATCGTGAGTCGCTGAAAGGGTGCCGAGTTTTTCGTAGAAATCATACAGATTCGCTGCCTCGATGTCAGGGAAACTTCGCTTCTTCTCACTCTTACTGCTACTCCAAACAAGACGCAATAGTTTATTTCGATAAGCAGCGTCTTCAGCACTGCTCTGTCTCAGAATACTTGGTACTGTGCTACACACAGCGCTACCATCACCGTTAGTGAGTAAAGATGAAAGTACGACATGAAAAAGGGTGGTTATTAGTCCTTGGTTTATGTACTTAGCGCCATTTTGTTGGAGGTTTGTGATAGAGGCCTTTGTAGCAGCAAAAGCCAAATCGAAATATAGAGCAGGTTGGCTTTTATGCTCATCCACTCTGACAGTAAGTTCATAGAAATAGCGATTAATGTTCACGGCAGCTGCTTGCAAGTGTTGCAATCTGATCGTTTCGTCTAAATCAACGTTTCTGGTAGTACAGCCGTCTTTTTCGGCAATTGGTTCTAAGACAAGCGCTAAAGTTACTTGTCTGGCAACTTCGTGCGCGTCAATTTCTTTCATCTGGTTATGGTAACTTGCTGACAAGAAAACTGCTACTTTTGTTTGAATTTATCAAGACATATGGCACTATAGTGCTCACATTGCCCGATCGTCTAGTGGTAGGACGTTGGTTTCTGGCACCAAAAACTGGGGTTCGAATCCCTGTCGGGCAGCATCCAAGGGTCAGTCTGATGTTTTAAGATGTCAAAATATCTTTGATGGCTGATAACAAAAGTAAGCGTGGGAAACCAGATAGTTACCTGATTAGTTTCAAAGAAAGATATGAAGTTGACTATGCGGTAAAACAACTGCAGAAGCAATTTCCTGCGAAAACTAAAACGGAAGTCAAAAAGGCTCTAACTAAAGCAGCAAGTGAAATTGATCCAAGCAGGGGAAGGGAGAGGGTTATGAAGGGAGCGAGAAAGCTAATAAAGAAATAGTTTTAGGATACGAACTGGCAATCCCGCTTGTTAACTGGTGAGAGTTGACAAAATACACAAAAATGTTATTTTTACTGCGCTTTTAATACTGTGTGGACATTGAAAGCGGGATGCTTTAACCATCTATATTACTCTCCGCACCCGCGACGAATTTGATTCGTCCACTAAAACCTAAAACTAATGCAAGAAAAAAATACTCACGGTACGCGTTCGCGCGCCCGCCGTTCTCATCGTGGTGACGACAGTCGTCCACGTAGTCGTCGACCACACAACGCTGGTCGCTCTTCTGGTCGTGGTGGCAAACGCAAACAGCCAACCTTTGACCCATCACAATTTATTAATAAAAATCCGGTCACAGTAACGGAAGAGGCGTACGTGCCAAAACATGCTTTTGAAGATTTTAAGATTGATGGTCGTCTCAAGGAAACGCTTTCGAACATGGGATTTACTGAGCCATCACCAATTCAAGATCAAGCTATCCCAGAGATTCTGGCTCGTAAAGATGTAGTTGGGTTAGCTGAAACCGGAACCGGGAAGACAGCTGCTTTCTTGATTCCTCTAATTGAACTACGGAAGAAAAATCAGAAAGGAGTCACACTTGTTTTGACGCCGACTCGTGAATTGGCAATCCAGGTAGATAGTGAGCTTCGTAAACTGGCAAAGAATTTCCGCTTTTTCTCAACCGTTTGTGTAGGTGGTGTCGGGATTTATGGTCAGATCAAGCAACTGCGTCGCAGGAATCACTTTATAATCGGGACTCCCGGTCGAGTGAAAGATTTGATGGATCGCGGCATGATACCAGCTGAGCGGATTGATTCAGTGGTGCTCGATGAGGCCGATCGCATGCTCGACATGGGCTTCATTCACGACATGCGGACTATTCTCGGTGAATTGCCACCGGAACGACACACTCTCTTCTTCTCAGCCACCATGGACGACAAGACCAAAGGACTTATTCACGACTTTATGAAAAAGCCAGTCGTCATCTCAGTGAAGAAAAAAGAAGTGACGGACAGTATCGAACAAGATGTGGTTCACTACGATACTCGGCATAAGTACGATACGTTGCTAGCGCTTTTGTCGAAGCCAGAGTTTTCTCGGGTGATTATTTTTGGTGCAATGAAGCATAGTGTCGATCGACTTGGTAAAGAACTTACTTTAAGTGGTATTAAGGCCGAGTCGATTCACGGGAATAAGAACCACAACCAGCGTCAGCAATCACTTAATCGCTTTAAGAGCGGCAACGCCCGTGTCTTGGTGGCGACCGATGTGGCGGCACGAGGTATCCATGTCGATAACGTATCGCACGTCATTAACTACGATTTGCCAGGTACATTTGAAGACTACGTGCACCGTATTGGCCGCACCGGTCGCGGTGATCAGCGAGGAAAGGCACTTACCTTTGTTGCACAATAAGGAAATAAAAAACAAGATTTATCTGTGATTTTTACTCAAGTCCGGTCTGTGGTATCGTAAGTAAATAAGAGTAATAAGCATTTTAAGTTATGAAACAAGGATTTAAAGCAGGGGTAGCTCAGGCTGTCCACGCCCAAACGAACTTTCGACATGTTCTGTACACCGGTTCATACATGCAATTGGTAGCAATGACATTACCAGCTGGTACAGATATCGGAGAAGAGGTACACGAAGGACACGACCAATTTTTCCGGATTGAGAGTGGCCAAGGAAAAGTTTTGATTGACGAAACTACCTACGAGGTTACTGCTGGGGACTTAATTATTGTGCCGTCAGGAGCAAATCATAATGTTACTAATACGTCCGAAGACGATGCATTGGTGTTGTATACCATATACGCACCTCCAGAACACGCTGAAGGGACAACTCACCCTACAAAAGCGGAAGCTGAAGCCGATGATGAACATTTTGATGGCCGAACGACTGAGTAGTTACTAGGTAAAAGCCGCGCCCCGGAGGGGCGCGGCTTTTATTGCTATACTTGCAGCATGTCTAAAGACGATGAAGTGCAGAATAGAAGGATTCATGTCATTGCGCTGGCATTTACGAAAACAGGTGATGGTTTAGTGGATCCGAAAATTATCTTGGCTTGGCTTATGACATACGTCGGAGCATCAGCCGGATTGATCGGACTTTTAGTGCCAGTTCGCGAAGCTGGCGCTTTACTGCCACAGCTTTTCACTGCAGCTAAGCTCCGTAACTTTCCCATTAGGAAGTGGTGGTGGGTCATTGGCTCTCTTGTACAGTCTATGGCTGTGCTTATGATTGCGCTTAGCGGTCTGTTTCTCACCGGTCAGGTAGCCGGAATTGCAATAGTCGAAGCTGTTACGGTGTTTGCGTTAGCTCGTAGCATCTCCTCTGTTAGCTATAAAGACGTACTTGGAAAAACAGTTATAAAAAATTCACGTGGTGTCACTACCGGTACAGCTGCTTCTATTGCTGCGTTCGGAATTTTGCTTTTTGGTTTTTTGCTTTTATTTGAAGTTATTGATCGGCTCCAGCTGGTTCTCGGCGCATTATTTATGGCTGCTTTATTTTGGTTATCAGCTGGCATTGTGTTCTCTCGTCTTAACGAAGAGCCGAGCCGACGCACTGACAGTACTCAACAATCAATATGGAAAACATACATACACCATCTAATCTCCGATAGAGAATTACAAAAATTTTTATTAGTACGTGCTTTACTCACTGCAACTGCAGTAGCTCCACCGTTCTTGCTCTTACTTGCCGGTGACACCGGTTCTGGCGTCTTGTCTCAATTGGGTGCTTTAGTGATTGCGTCATCTTTTGCAACGTTTGTGTCTGGGCGAATTTGGGGTCAGCTGGCAGACTACTCAACGGCAGTAGTTTTGGCTGGTTGCGGCTTGCTTGGAGGTGCATTTCTTTCTTTAGGGTTAGTGGGTGCAGCTATTGGTTGGTTTGAGACTGTATGGTTTCTACCGCTGCTTATATTTGTGTTTATGGTTTCATACCAAGGTGTTCGCATCGCGCGGACCATCCACTTAGTGAATTTAGCTAATGAAGACACCCGCGCCGCCTATACGGCTATTTCGAACACCATTATCGGAATTGTGTTATTGGCAACGGGACTGTATGGCTTGTTAGCTGAGGTGACTAGTGTTTCAGTGGTTTTGGGTGTATTGTCAGTAATGAGCCTGCTTGGCGGTCTTCTGGCGTTTAGACTCAGGTTACCAAAAGAATTGTAAAATGTATCACGCGCACAACGCGTTGTACGTAACAGTTAAGTAATAGCAGGGTTGTATAAATAATATAAATCTATGTCTAAAAAGACTTTCTTAGCCATAATTCTCGGTCTCCTAGTTATAGGAGGAGGAGTGTACTACTACAGCAATACCGCTGACGAGTTTGAGGTGACGGTGCTTGATGAGGTTTCCGAACTTGAAATGGAGCTCGCGGTACTTGATGCCCAAGTTGCTTCAGGTGAGCTTACGCCTGAAGCGGCGACGGTTGCACGAGCAAACATTATTACCAAACTTGAGTACATTAACACTCAGATGAATGCTTCAAGCCAAGTAACACTTTCGTCTTCTCAAAAAGCACAAGTTGCTGAGGCGCTGACTCGTTTGAGGACGGTCCTCGTTCGTTATAGTGCTACTCTTGACTCGGTTGATGCAATTGCAGCAAAAGACTCCAGAACAGTAAAAAGTTCTCGCAGCTTGAATAGCCATTTCCTGGACACAGTAACGGCTAGTGAAACCGCTGCTGCTGAAGCAGAGGTGGAAGTGGAAGCTGACATGGAGACAGAAACTGCCTTAGATATGGTCGAAATGTCTGCAGCAGAAACGGTCGCTGAAGTGGAAGCCGAAGTGATGATGGAAGACATGATGTCTGAAGATGAAAACGCATCTACTACAGAGGATGGCACAGCATCAACAACTGACGAAACAACTGAGGATGATCAAGCGATGGATGAAGATGACACTATTATGATTGATAGTTCAACTTCAGTAGAAGCGGACACTACAGCTGAGTCAGAGGCACAATAAAGCTAACTTCATTGAAAAATAGCCACGATAGTGGCTATTTTTATTTAGTTGTTAGGCGCAATGCTATACTATTTTGAAATTACACATAACATTGTTATATGAGCGAACAAAGAAATACCCAGAATAATGAATCTTCATTGCTAAGAGATTTGTCTATTCCAATTGCTATTGTGATTGCGGGAGCGTTTATCGGAATTGGTCTTTTTATGTCTGGCCAAACAAACAACAATGCACAAAACGGCGCCACCGCAGCACCTTCTGGTACGGGAGATACGCGTCCGGATATCTCTGAACTTATCCCACAGTTGGTGACAGAAGCTGGGGTTGATAGAGACGCATTCCAGTCATGTTTTGACAGCGATCAGACTGCACCTTTGGTCCAAGAAGATATCGATAACGCAGTTGCGACCGGCGGGCAGGGAACACCATGGAGTATCGTGGTTGGGCCTTCAGGAAAAACATACCCACTCAACGGTGCTGTACCCATTACTGAAATTGAACGAGTTGTGGCATTGGCCCGAGCCGAAGCGGGGCAGGGTCCTGCTGGTACTGAGACTGACGCAGTAACACCGGTAACTGAAGATGATCACCTAAAGGGAAATGCCAATGCCTCAGTTACCATTATTGAGTATTCTGATTACGATTGTCCATTCTGTAGCCGATTCCACATGAGCATGAATTCGGTGGTGGCAGAGGACGCTGATCTTGCATGGGTGTATCGCCATATGCCACTAGAACAATTACACCCAAATGCTCCCGCAATTGCACGAGCTGCTGAATGTGTTGCAGAGCTTGGGGGTGATGATGCGTTTTGGACCTTCACCGACGGCTACTTCGAAGCGACTTCTTAGTAACTTACGTACAAAATTACTATCGGCCACGCCCAAACGTGGTTTTTAGTTTTGCTACGTGCTCTTCGTACGTGTTGGAGCAATGGTACGAGCCATTGTTAGAGTGAAAATAGTATAAGCAATCGGTAGGAATAGGATTGAGAGCTGCCAGTACGGCATCGCTGCTCGGATTTGCGATTGGTCCTGGAGGTAACCCGGCGTTGCTATAGGTATTATAGGGAGAATTAATATACTTATCAGAAGGCACCGGCGCCAGCCACCAGTCTTTTGCTGTTGTTTGATTTGCCCGAGCGTATTGCAATGTTGCGTCCAGTTGTAGGGGCATCCCGATAAACAGTCGGTTCCAAATAACACCGGCAACCTCTCGCATGTTTTCAAAATTACCAGCCTCCCGTTCAAGCAATGAGGCAATAATCATGGCGTCTTCAAATGGTACCTGAGCAGCAACATCTGGAGTGTATCGATTTAAAATCTCATTTTCAAACTGGGTTAAAATAACATCAGCCATTTCCTCTGGTGACGCATCACGATGTGTAACGTACTGTCCGGGATAAAATTTTCCTTCCTCCAGGACCGGATTTTTCTCAGTAATTAATTCAATGAAGCGAGTTCTTTCTTCAAGATTCCATCCAAGAATATTACCAATATGAGTCGCGGCTTCTTCTTTCCGTTCCCCCGGCCAAATAACAACAATACGACTTACCGGAGAGGCCAGGTTTTGATACCAGCCTTTCTCAGAAAATACAGCGATAATTTTCTCCCACCACGTTCGCGTTTCAGTGTTATCAGCAAGCCCATTGCTTGGGAAAACATTAATACTGCCAGTGTCTAAGATAACTCCCGCGGCTGGGTTCACACTGACTGGAAAAGGGGTCACTGTTTCATCATTGCCGGCCACCGTTATGACTGGTCGATCGTAAACGTATATTTTAGATTTTATCAATAGCATTACTGCAGCTGTCGAAGCAATCACTACTACTAAGGACGAAACATAAATTAATCGAATGAGCGTTCGGTGGTTGTACATGCTGTTATTATGACACAATGTTATGGGTTTTGATGGACAATAGACGATATACTATTGAATATGTCTTATCGATTTAAAATAATTGCCTTTTGTTTACTAATACTAGTGGGTGCAGCTGCCATTTTTGCTTGGGTAGTGATCGACAATGATTCAATCGACAATGACTCCTCATTCGATATTAATTCGGAGTCTACAAGTACGTCAGCTTCGGACGAGGTTAGTACAGGCGTCTCTACATTCAAGGACCTTCTTTCCATTCCAGAATCAATGGAGTGTACGATTACGTACCAAAATGAAATTGCTAATAAGGCAGTCTATGGCAACTTGTTCACTAAAGGGGGAAAGGTGCGTGGGGATTTTGTACAGACAGATACCGAGCTTGGCACCATCGTCACGACGTACATTATCACGGACTCATCTCTGCATGTCTGGTCAGAGATTGACGGCGTCAACTATGGAGCTCGTTACGACATTGGTTTGATTGAATCTGCTAATTTACCAATCTCTCAAAATGAAAATGTACGTTATAGTTGTATGAATTGGACACAAACCGATGATTCTATGTTTGAGCCACCTGCCGACATTCTGTTTAAAAATGCTGCTGAAGCGAATGTTGAATACGGCACTGTTTATGAGGAAGGAGAGTTTTAATTCTTTACGCTAGAGACGATTCAATAGCAATACCACCAGCACAAGCAAAGCAAATCCAGCTGCTAACAGCACTGCACCGGCAGCCATATCTTTACTGCGCATAATTTGCTCATGTTTTTCGGGATGAAGCCTATCTAAGGCTGCTTCAATTGCGGAATTTTGTAACTCCGTTATCAATATAAGTATGGCAGCTACCGCTAGAAATAAAAACTCATACCTATCTAGTGGAGCAAAAAAGTACAAGATAAAAACTGCGAGTACCACTGCGCTATACCACTGGGTACGAAAACCGAAATCGTGTCTAATGGCATACAAGATACCCCGAAGTGCATGTGGTAGGCGAGAAAGATAACGTTTTATCATATGTGCAGTATAGCAATTTAGCGATAGTCTTTTTCAGCGTAGACAGAGATTGTTCGTCTTTTTCCGCTGCGTCCTTTGTGTCGATGTGATCTATCAACTTTATGAATGATGAATTTTTCTCTCAAGAAAGCGATTAGTTCGGCTTCAGAATACACAAACTCGGGAACTCCCATAACCGGATGAATGTAGGTTCCTGGTTCCTCACCGGGGTGTTCTTTTAGAAGTCTGGCGGTGTGGCTGTCGTCGTCCTTAAGAAAAGTTTTCATAAATAACCAACCACCCGGTTTCAAGATTCGATGCAGCTCATCACGCAGCGCAGTGCGTTCACTGCTGTTTAAAAAATGTGAAGTCATCATGTCTAATGCCACGTCCTGACTTGCATCTTCCGCTGGTAGTGGTTCACCGGTGTTGCCGAGATGAAAGCTGATTGGCATCTTTTGCGCGGCTTTTTTTGCCTGCGCAATAGCGGCAGAAGAAATATCTACCCCAATACCGCGCATGTTGTACGCCTGTGCTAGGTAAATAAGGTTACGACCGTTACCACAGCCGGCATCAAAGGCTTTGTTGCCTTGTAGAAAGACTCGCTCTAATTTCTTTTGGCGTTCATGCCAGCGGATAAACTTCTCTAAATCAGCGCTTACTGCATCGGAAAGCTTTAGGTGGGCGGGGTTGGTGTACTCTTGGTCCCAAAAAGCAGCACCGTGCACTTTCTTCTTCTTGTGTTTGGTAAAGTTAGGTTTTCGCGCCATATGTAATAATTATGAGGCTACGTCATTTTGCGATAGTTGTCTACAGTTCGATTGTCTTTCTTTGTGTGCTACACTTCTTTCATATGAAAAATCCATGGGTAGTTATCGGCGTTATTGCTGTAGTTTTATTTGGTGGCGCATTTTGGTATTCCAGCGTTGTGACTGAAAAGAATAATGAAGGAGTGGTAGTGGAAGCACATGTAAAAGGGAATCCCGACGCAGCAGTGCGCCTCGTCGAATATAGTGATTTCCAATGTCCAGCTTGTGCTGCTTTTCAACCGGTTGTTGAACAAGTCTTAGCCAGCTATGGTGATAGCTTAGCTTTTGAGTATATGCACTATCCATTGCCAATTCATCCATATGCAGTACAAGCAGCGGTTGCAGCTGAAGCAGCCGGCCAGCAAGACAAATTCTTTGAATATCACGATTTGTTATTTGAACACCAGACCGAATGGTCTAATTCTTCCACGCCTGCAGTGCAATTTCAGGCATATGCAGAGGAGTTAGGGCTAGATCTCGAAACCTTCAAACGTCACATGAATTCTAGTATTCTCAAAGATCACGTACGAACACAAACGCAAACTGGTAGAGACATGGGTATTATGGCGACACCAACTTTCATATTGAACGGAGAACAAATGGTTATTGAAACCTATGAAGACTTCATTGCTCAAATCGCCGCAGCGATTGATCCAAATCTAGCTGAGCCAGAGGATGCCGTAACCACAACCAGTACAGATACGGCCGTCGAGTTTGGTTTGTAGGTCGTTGTATTACTCCGCAAATTAGCGTATGCTTGCGGGCTAACCTATGAGTAAAAAGTCCAAAAACATCGTTGTTTTTGTTATGTCCTTGCCAGCCGGCACGGTCGAGCAATTAGCTGAGTTAGAGCGCATTCTCGGATACAAAATCGAGGTGTTACTACTTGTTGATTCGCGCACTAAGAAGCAGGCCTCTGAGGGTACGGCGAAAAACTGTACTGTTCTAACGTGTGATTTTTCTAAACCAGAGAAAATTGCCGAAACCCTACTACCGTTCCAGGATAGGTTACTTGCTATTACGTGTCGCTCAGAAAAGAGTATGCCGCGCTTCGCGGCAGTGTTACCACACGTGCCGTATTTACGGACTCCAACGACTGAGTCTCTACTCTGGGCAAGCGATAAGTTGTCTATGCGCAAGCGGTTTGCTGTGTATGACAAAAAAATAACACCTACTTTCACTGTTATCACAAAAAACTCAGTTGAAGACAGAGAAAAAGCCATAAAGAAAGTTGGCTTTCCCATGATCATTAAGCCTACCAACCTGGCGGCGAGTTTGTTTGTGACTGTCTGCTTCCATGAAGAGGAGCTAGAGAAGACTTTGCGTACAACCTTTAGGAAATTGCGCAAAGCGTATGAAGCTGATGGACGTGATGAAAGTCCGCGCGTCATTGCAGAAGAGTATATGGAGGGTGATTTATACTCTATTGATTCCTACGTTGACTCACGTGGTCATGTGCATCATTGTCCACTGGTTAAACAGGTTACTGCAAAACAACGCGGTCATGAAGACTTCTACAATTACCTTCAGATTACTCCGACTGGGCTAAAAGGCACAACCATAGCGCGCGCTCACTCCGTAACAGAAGCTGGGATTCATTCACTTGGGTTACGTAGCACCATTGTTCATTCCGAACTGATGAAAGTCGATGATGAATGGAAAATAGTTGAGATTGGTGCTCGCATGGGTGGTTTTAGACACACGCTGCACGAGTTGAGTTGTGGAATTAATCATACGCTGAATGATGTTCTTATTCGGATTCCTAAAAAACCTAGAATCCCAAAGAAGTGCCAGGGATATGCGTGCGCCATGAAGTGGTTTGCTGGTAAAGAGGGAATTATTACTGAAATGAAAGGTATTAAGAGAATTGAACAGCTAGAATCATTCAACAGTATTAAAATAAACAAAAAAATTGGTGATAAGGCAGTATTTGCTCGTAATGGTGGTAGGTCAGTTTTTAATCTCTTTCTTTACAATGCTGATCGATCACGTCTCTTGGCAGATATTAGACGGGTCGAAAAAATGGTTGATGTAAAGGTCGCCAGTCGAAAAAAATAAAGTGGGGAAGCGGGGAAAGCAAAGCTTGCCCCGCTTTGCTATCATTACAGCATGATTAAAACTCGCGATCTAGTACTGTTTTTGGTGGTTGTGTTTTTTCTTATCCTCGCAATTGGTGTCAGTTTTTGGTCGGAAGTACGAGTGAGTACTACTGGCCCGTCACTTACCTTTGTGAATGATGAGATTGATTCATCTGTTGTAGTGTTTGATAAAGACATCGGACGGAAAACTCGATTGCAAGAGTATCGAGACAAAATTGCGGCCGGAGCAACTCTGTTTATTCAGACTGAGTTTTACGAAGCTGACGATGTCACCAATCCTGATGCCCCTGTTGATTCGGTAGCCACTCTTCAACAGTGTGCTAGCTACAACGTGTATCAAGGCGCTTTGATCGACAACACCAGTCCACTAGTCACGGTTGGCGCCAATCGGGTTATTTATGGCTCTGCATCTAGTGGCAGCGCTGCGACATCATCTGCAACGAACCAGTCAGTAGTTCTAGCGTTGCCAAGTAACGGTACACGCACAGGTGTGCAATCCTGTGTAACTTCAGACGTGGTTGGCGTTACGCTTGGTGGTACGTTGATAAGAAACGGCGAAGCAGCTCGTTATGCAGTATTTCCCGAAACAACTTTGATCGGATATGCTTTGGATGGTTTTCCTATATATGGAGGCACTGCAGAACCACTTGATGATTGTGGAGGCCGAGAAGCTGCAGGAGGGTACCGCTATCACGCTACTCCAGGCGGAGATTACTTACTGAACTGCTTTAGTGGTACCCCAGTAGTACTCCGCTAAGAGTATGTCAACACTTGTTTTCGATATTGAAACTAGACCATTTGATACATCGGTGTCAGAAGCAGCGCTATCGCCGCTTACTTCAGCACTTTCGCTTTTAGGTGTATATGATTTAGAAAGAGATGTCGGTACAGTCTACGTAATTAGTAATAAAGATTTGGTGGACGGACAAGATGACCCAAGGTGGCAGTTCAAATCTAATTCAGAAGTAGTTGTCCTCGAGGAATTTTGGTTAGGTACGCAGTCATACGATGTCTTTGTTGGATTCGGTACACGACGCTTTGATGTGCCGTTTCTAATGCATCGTTCAATCGCGTCATCAGTGCGACCTTCAATGCGTCTGATGAAGCAAAAGGTTTTATCGAGACAGGAGTTACCCTATCATGTGGATTTGTTAGATGAGTACTCTTTTTATGGACAAATGAGCAGGTCGCTTTCATTAATTGCTTTAGCAAAATTGTATCAGCTATCGGAAATAGATAACATGCTTACATACGATGTTGTTGCAGAAGCGGCCGAAGAGGAAGATCTTGAATCGTTGTACAAACACATGATTGCGAAGCTTACCGTGACAGCTAAACTTTATGGTATCTGGAAAACGAATCTCGCGCCGCCGCAGTTCATGAATACGATTGATTTATAGCCACTCTCAATACAACGGTATTCTGTTATACTTACCCAGATGAATGAAAAAAAATTTCCGGACGGATTTTATTGGGGAGCTGCCACTGCCTCCTACCAAGTAGAAGGAGGAATCGATAACTGCGACTGGGCAAAGGCTGCTCGTGAGGAACGGGTGCCGGTGTGCGGACAAGCCTGTGATCATTATCATCGCTATGAAACAGACTTTGATATTGCTAAAAGTCTTGGCCACACTGCCCATCGTTTTTCTATTGAGTGGGCAAGAATTGAGCCCGAAGAAGGGAAGTTTAATCAAGAAGCTGTTGCACACTATCGAAACGTTTTGCTAGCACTGCATGCTCGCGGTATCAAGCCGTTTGTGACGCTATGGCACTTTACATTACCACTTTGGTTTTCTGAGAGCGGAGGGTTTGAACGGGCTGATTCGCCAGAAATCTTTGCTCAGTATTGCGCTTTCGTGGTAAAAGAACTCGATGATTTGTGTGAACACTTCTCAACACAAAATGAGCCAAATGTGGTTGGTAGCAACGGGTGGTTGCGCGGCACCTGGCCACCCTTTAAACGTTTCGCACTCACAGACTTAGTGTCTATCACCAATTCTGGCAAGTCATATGAACCGCGTTCGCAAAGAGGCTTCAAGCCGTTGTTTCTTTATATGCGAGTGATGAAAAATCTAGCTTGTTCACATAACGCCGCTTATATTGCTATTAAAAAAGTCTCACCAAATATAGAGGTAAGTGTGGTAAAGCACACCATAGTGTTTGATTCTAACTGGAATCCTATAAACAAGCTAAAAGCAGCTATTGCAAACTACGCGTGGACACGCATCTATATGAATCGGGTGAAAAAGCATGTCGATTCGATTGGTCTTAATTATTATTTTTATACGAAATTTGGTGATAAGAGACAGTGGAGAAAGACAGATATGGACTGGAACTTCGCTCCGGAGCATATTTACGATGCGCTAAAAATGCTCTCAGTGTACAAAGTGCCACTTTTCGTGTCTGAGGCGGGTATTGCAGATGCGGACGATAGTGGTCGGGCCGAATATATCCAAAAACAAGTACAGGCGACTTGGCAGGCTATTCAAGACGGCATTGATGTGCGGGGTCATATGTATTGGTCGCTTTTGGATAACTACGAATGGGCACTTGGTTTTGAAAAACGTTTTGGCTTAGTTGAGATTGACTACAACACCCTGGAAAGAAGAATACGACCGTCGGCGTACGTGTATAAAGATATCTGCCAACACAACGCAGTGCTAGAATAGTAGAAATGAACTGGATTATTCTAGCTACGTTTGGACAATTTCTAAACGCTATTGTGGCGATTTTAGATAAATACATTGTTTCAGACGAAAAGGTACTACCTAGACCATTTGTATATGCATTCTATTCCTGTCTTCTGACTGGTTTTTGGGCGGCGATTTATTTTTTAGGTCTCATTCCACAATTAGCCGCAATTGGGATGCCTAGCCTGGTAAATGTTACGTTTCCAACTATCCAAGTGCTAAGTATGTCATTTTTGACAGCCTACACGTTCTTCATGGCGTTAGTATCTATGTACGAAGCCCTTAAAAACTCAGATGCGTCAAATGCCATTCCGATTATTGGCGCGGTATCAGCTCTAGCGACCTTCGGTCTAAGCTATCTGTTTTTGGATGCTGCGCTTACTTCTGAGCACATTCTGGGTATCTTTTTGCTCGCGTTCGGTACTTTGTTGGTTTCTAAAACACTACCCACTTCTCATGTAGCTCTACATACGATACACAGTGGTTTGTTCTTTGCGCTACATTACATCACCATGAAGGGATTATTTATTGAGACTAGCTTCGATAACGGATTTTTCTGGTCACGAATTTCTTTTGTGCTGTTCGCACTCTCACTGTTATTGGTACCTGTCTACTTAGAAAAAATAAAAACACAGACAAAAGATTCAAACCGGAGAGCTGGAATGCTGGTCTTATTTAACAAAGTGCTGGCGGGCGTGGCAGCTTTTCTGCTGCTCAAAGCTACTGATTTTGGAGATGTTTCCGTGGTGCAAGCATTAGACGGATTAAAATTCGTATTCATTCTATTGATTGCTGCTGTGTTCCATTATTGGTTGCCAGACACTGCTGTAGACAAAGATACTCGTCCCCGAATTCTCATCCAAAAATTTATTTATGTAGCACTTATTTTGGCCGGCTTCTTAGTTATCTTTATATGATAAAGTGGAGTCAATATGAAAGTTCGTAAGTGGTCCTGGCTGCGTTGGTTATTGATAGGAATTTTACTCTTTTTAATTGTCACCAGCTTGCTCATCTTTTTGTTGGCTCAGAAAGAGAAACCAGAACAAATAGTATACGGTGCATCTTTTAATACTCTCTATGCACGCGAACTAAATCTTGATTGGAAAGAGACGTATGATGCGATGCTTAACGAACTGGGTGTTCGGCACTTACGCCTAGCAGCTCATTGGACAATGGTGGAAGAACGCCAGGATGAATATGACTTCTCAGAGCTTGATTATCAAGTTGCGCGAGCAGAAGAGGTTGGAGCAACGGTAGTGATGGCGGTTGGTCGTCGCCTGCCGCGCTGGCCGGAATGTCATATCCCAGAATGGGCTGCAAGTCTATCAGAAGCAGAGCGGAACGAGCAATTACTTTCATACATAGAAACGGTCATAAATCGTTATAAAGACAGTCCAGCTATCACCGTTTGGCAAGTAGAAAATGAGCCATTTTTGGAAGTATTCGCATTTGAACACTGTGGTCATTTGGATACTGACTTACTAGACAAAGAAATAGCACTGGTTCGATCACTCGATGGCACTAGACCCATCCTAGTGACTGATAGTGGAAACCTGGGTACGTGGGCTGGGGCTTACTCTCGTGGCGATATGTTCGGAACAAGTGTATATGTGCATTTCTGGAATCCAGATTTGGGCCAGTTTCGAACCTTCTTACCGCCGTGGTTTTACCGAGTCAAAGACAATGTCATGTCATTGGTATATGGTGAAAAAACTTCGGTCCTTATTGAGTTGTCAGCTGAACCTTGGCTAATCGAACCAATCACAGATGTTGATCTAGAAACACAGTTTACTCGGATGAATCCAGAAAAATTTGAAGACATTTTACAATATGCTGAAGGTACTTATTACGAGGAGCAGTATTTATGGGGCGCTGAGTGGTGGTATTGGCTCCATCTGCAAGGCCGTAGTGATATGTGGGACAGAGCTAAAGAACTCTATAAGAAGTAAATGTTATTCTTTAAAAAAGTAATTTTATTTTTCTTTACGACCTTTTTTCTCATTGCGGCAACGTTATTTGTGTATTCGCAATATTTCAAAGTTGAATTCACGCAAACCAAAGCACAAAAAGCACCCGAGACTGACAGCATTACTGCCACTTCTACAATTAATATAGAGCCGTCGGTGATTCCAGACGATCAATTTGAGGTTTTGAAAAAGGCCGGAGTTGATCCTGAAAACATTTCAATTACTAGTGAGATGATTACTTGCGCTGAAGAAGCTGTCGGGCGAGAGCGTCTGTCTGAAATTGCAGAAGGTAATAAGCCATCTTTGATTGAAATAAGAAAATTGATGTCGTGTCTGTAGTCTTTCTGCAAGAGAAAACAGTTTCTTTTTTCTGATAAAATGTGTATTGTGTAGGTATGAATTACGTGTGTAAACAAGTGGTCGTAGCACTGGCTTTTCTGCTAGTGCTGCCACTCTCTGTATCAGCTGAAACAGTATTGAGAACAGGAGAATCAGTATCTATAACTAACGACAGTGGAGTAGTTGGTGATTTTTACGGTGCTGGTAATGTTGTGACGGTATCTGGTTTAATTGAAGGCGATTTTGTCTCTCTGTCTGGACGTACAACCCACAATGGCCAGGTGAGTGGAGACTTACTGGCTGCCGGAGCAACTGTTGATATTCACGGAGCAGTTGGTGATGATGTTCGAATTGTCGCCGGCGAGGCAGTTATTGCAGACGTAATTTCTGGTGATTTAGTTGTTCTGGCCGGAACTGTAAAAATCCTCTCAACTGCTACGGTTGAAGGAGATGTCTTCATATATGCACAAGATGCTGAGATTACGGGTCCGGTTGGAGGTACGGTTTTTGGAAATATACGAAATATACGCATTGATTCTCCTGTTGGTGGTGATGTGAGTGTACAGACGAGCCAACTCGTTCTTGGTGAGAATGCAGATGTCTCTGGTTCTGTTACCTATACGAGCGCTCACTTATTAGAGCGCTCACCAAATGCAGTTGTAAGTGGAGAAGTATTACGAAACGACAGCGCGTCAGCAGATCCTGAAGAATCACCACTTCAAAAATATATTTACGCAGCATTAATGCTCATCTTTGCCACACTCATATGGTATCTACTCTCACGACAGACGCTTCATTCTGTCGTACAAACGGCACTTGAATATTCACCAAGACCGATATTGTATGGATTGACAGCATTAATTGGTTTACCTGTTTTGGCGATGGTGTTAATCACTAGTATGCTCGGCATTGCAGTTGGCACATTTGTAGTAATAATTTATATCGGTCTGCTTCTCCTGTCAGTCATTGCCACTGCTGCCACACTCGGAGTAGGCGCATTCAAAATACTAAATCAACCCACTAAAAACCTAACGGTCATGCCGCTATTGTTTGGTTGTATTATTGCGGTTGCTTTGCCAATTATCCCTATTGTTGGGCCGTTGGTCTTAGTGTGTGTATTTCTGGTTACTTTTGGAGCTGTCGTAGAACGTTTGGTAACGCTACTTAGGAAGTAGTCATGCACAGTGTTTCGACTATATAGCAGAGTCTTAAGAATCTGTAGTTTTAAACGAACCAGGTTTTGTTCGGGCCCGGCATTAGTATTTAAAATTTGGTAAAATCATTACATGAAACCAGTAGCATTTTTTGATATTGATGGCACCATCTTTCGCTCCAGCCTCTTGGTTGAGCTTGTCGAGGCTTTGGTTGAAGAGGGCAGCTTTCCGGCTGAAGCCATTTTTGAGTATGCAGATTCACATGAGCGGTGGCGCAACCGGGAGGGAACATACGATGAATATATAGCGGATGTGGTTGATTCTTTTGTGCGACACATTAAAGGTGTCCATTACGGGACGTTTGCCGATTTAGCCAGAAAAGTAGTCAGGCTGCAAAGCAAACATGTATATCGATATACACGAGACTTAATACAGCAACTGCGAGCAGAAGGGTATACGACTATCGCCATCTCACAGTCACCGAAAACAATTTTGGATGAATTTTGCCGACAGTATGGCTTTGATAAAGTATACGGAAGAATTTATGAGATCGGCCCTAATGATTGCTTTACTGGGGCAGTTACTGCAGAAGACCTTATTCAAGATAAATCAAAAATTGTGGAGCGTGTATATGACCGCTCTCCCGAACTGTCACCCGCAGCTTCAATTGCTGTCGGGGATACAGAGGGTGATATTTCATTGCTAGAAAGTGTTGCTCGACCAATATGCTTTAACCCTAACTTTGTATTGTATGCACATGCCAAGGAAAAGGGATGGGAAGTTGTAGTAGAACGCAAAGACGTCATTTATAAACTATAAAAGAGACTCTTGTCCATCTCAAGAAACGCGTTATCATGGTGTCATGAAAAAATTAACCCGAAGTCAAGAGAAAGCAGTGGTTGCGGGAGTGCTAGCAGGTCTTGCGAAGTATTTTGATCATGATCCGGTGTTATATCGGGTGATAGCCATAACATTTTTGATAATCACCGGATTCTTTCCTGGTGTTCTCATGTATCTAGCGGCATGGATTATCATGCCTAAGACTCCTGTGTCAACAGACTACGAAGTCGTCGAATAAGCAATGTCGCGACTTACAAAGAAACAAGAACGATTCGTTGCGACCGTTTGGAATTTTTACGCTACCAACAGGCGTGAGCATTTGCCCTGGCGCCAAACGCAAGACCCATACAAGGTTCTGGTTTCTGAGCTAATGCTACAGCAGACACAGGTTGATCGCGTTATTCCAAAATACGACGCTTTTATAAAGCGCTGGCCAACCGCGAGACACTTAGCTAGCGCTTCACTGGCTGATGTCTTGAAAGCGTGGCAAGGGCTCGGCTATAACCGGCGCGCAAAGTTTTTGCATCAAGCTGCGAAAGCAGTAGTCAACGACCATAACGGTGTTTTTCCACAAACCACACAAAAGTTACAAACCTTACCAGGCGTCGGTCCGTACACAGCGAGTGCAGTTGCTGTCTTCGCCTACGATCACTCTGAAGTATTAATTGAAACCAATGTGAGACAGGTTTTTCTGCACCATTTTTTCAAGCAGAAAACCGATGTCGCTGACAAAGAAATACTGCAACTAATAGAGAGAACATTGCCTGTTGGTAGCTCCCGAGAGTGGTATGCGGCGTTGATGGACTACGGCTCATATCTTAAGAAAACATATGGCAACGTCACGCAAAGAAGTGCTCAATATGCCAAACAAAGTCGCTTTCAGGGTAGTGATAGACAAATTAGGGGGGCGATTCTTCGATTATTGTCAGACGCAGCAATAACAGAAAGCAAAATTTCTAAGCATCTAGACTTTGAGGAGTTTCGCGTAAAGGAACAACTTAGAAAACTTTGTAGAGAAGGTCTTATTGCACGTATTCGCAATACGTATAGTTTGCCGAGGTAGTGCACACAAAAACGCCGCGGATGTCGCGGCGCTTTTGTGTGCTATCGGACTATACTCCTATTAGCACTGGAATCACCATTGGTGTTTTTTGTGTTTTCTGAAGTAGGAAAGTGGTAAGTGTGTTTGTTACTTCATCTTTCACCTGCTCTAGGTCAATCGGGTTCATTCGTTCGGTCTTCTTTTCAATCGTTCGTTTTACCAGCACTCGAGCTTCAGACAAAAGTTGTTGGTTTTCTCGTAAGTAAACAAAGCCGCGCGAAATAATGTCTGGAGACTTACGCAGCTTACCAGTACGACTGTTTACGGTGGCGATAATGACAAACATGCCATCTTTCGCCATGGTTTCGCGGTCGCGAAGCACAACGTCTTGCTTGGTCCCAACCGATGCGCCGTCAACAACCATCAGCTCATTTGGAATTTTCATCGGCTGACGAGTAACTTCACTACCGTTTTTTATATCTAGAATAGTTCCGTTGTCAGGTACCAGTACATTGTCGCGCGGGAAACCATTATCAATAGCAGCGTACATGTGACTCTTAAGGTGATAGTGGTGTCCGTGCACAGGGATCAAGAATTTAGGTTTTACTGTCTGAGATACCCACACCAACTCACCAGCATTACCGTGACCGGAAGCGTGCACGTGAGAACCTTGGTAGTTGATGACGCGAACATTTTTTCGGTAGATATTGTCTTTAAGTTTCTGGACCGCAATTTCATTGCCAGGAATCACCGAAGAAGATAGAACAATCGTATCACGCTCATTTAGCGTAATAAATTTATGTTTATCAGTGGCCATTCGCATAAGAGCCGCAAATTGCTCACCTTGGGCACCGGTAGAAAGTACGACAATACGATCAGCCGGATATTCACTAATGTCATTCGCTTGGATCACTGTATCAGGCTTTACTTCTACCAAGCCGGCCCGAATAGCAATTTCGACGTTAGTTTTAATACTACGCCCTTCAAGCACTACTTTTTTGCCAAGATCTTCACAGGTTTTGATAACACTGATGAGTCGGTCAAATTGTGACGCAAATGTCCCAACAATTAGACGACCTTTTGCAGTACGAATAATTTGTTCAAGGGTTTCAAATACTTTTGCTTCAGAAACTGAGAACCCAGCTCGGTCAGAGTTGGTTGAGTCACACAGTAGGGCAAGGTTGTTGTTTTGACCTACCTTCTCCCATTGACCGCGCTCTTCAACCACGACTTTCCCATCTTCGTGAATAAGCTTAATATCGCCGGTTATGACCACGTCGCCGTGTTTTGTCTCAACACAGACTCCCATAGCGTCTGGGATAGAGTGAGTTACTCGGAACGTTTTAATTCTGGTTGTACCAACAGTAAATGATTCTCCCTCTTTAATGACGTTCATTTGAATTGGTTCAGCGTGCGGAAATTCTTCTTGGCGTTTTAGAATCATTAGCGAGGTTAGGTTTTGGGTGTAAATTGGTGGATTGCCGATGCGCTCCATAATAAATGGGATACCACCAATATGGTCTAAGTGTCCGTGTGTCACAACCAGGGCGCGGATTTTGTGTTTGCGCTCTTCGAGGTATTGCGTGTTGGGGAGAATGTAGTCAACGCCTGGCGTACCAGTATCTTCTGAAACGAACGCAAAACCAGCATCAATCACAATAATGTCATCTTTCGTCTCGATAATATTCATGTTGCGACCAATCTCTTCTACACCAGAAACAGTGATGATACGTACAGTGTCTTCATCAGTAATTTCAGGAATTGCTGGACCTTTTGTCTCAGTGTTGAGGCGATGTTCTAAAGCTGGCGCTTTATCGTTTCTGCGTCGACGTGGTGGCCCAGAACGGCGCTTGCCGCGATTGTTTCCAGCCCCTTGTCGATTATTATTGCCACCTTTTGCACTTCCTTTTCTTGAGCCGCGACCAGCGTTTTGTCCACCAGGGCGATCGCCATTCTGTGGTCGCTTAGGTGAACTTGAGTAATTGCGACCTACACGTGTACGCTGTGGTCGGCGGGGGCGACGGTTGTCACCAGATGTTTTTTCGTTTGATGTCATATATAAATGTCTAATTTTTTCTTCTATCTAATTTATTGTCTGAAAACGTTCCATAATTCGTCGCTATCGGTATACCATTCACTCATGTTGCTAAATCGGTCGGACGGCTTGGCTAAACCAATCATGCTTGGAATAACAAAATCTTTATCCACGACGTACGTTGTGTAGGGCTGAAAAAGGAAAATCGCAGGATGTTCGTTAGCAATTGTCGTCGCTGCTTCTATTCGATACTCAGTGCGCGCATCACTTGATGTCGCTACGCGTGATTCCTCTAGCAGATCATCAACGGTAAGGTTGGTGTATTGGGCGATGTTAAGACCAGGGTCATCTTTTTGCGAGGAGTGCCAGAAAGGGTACAAATCGTATGAACGATTCATATCAAGGCCAAACAAGAGCGCTTCAAAGTCTCGTGGCCGGATAACGCCTTGCAGTAGATCAGACTGTTCAAATTGGTCTATAGTGACCTCAACGCCAATTTCTTCAAAGTAGCGCTTTAACAGGGTGCTGATACTTACAAACAACGGGGCGTTACTGGTTTTGAGTGTGATACGAAGCGTTTCGGTGTTTCCGTCAATTTCTTTTTCTAGACGACCTTGATTGTTCTCTAGCCAGCCAGCATCTTGTAAGATTTGCTTTGCTTGAGCAACACGATCGTCGGTTGATTCGTTTGAATCTTCACTTGATTCTAGCGCACTTAGAGTGCCCGCAATAGGTCCATTGATGGGGACACCTTGCGTAAAGAGAGTCTCTTGAATAATTTCTTCACGATCAACAACTAAAGACAGCGCCTCGCGTACAGCATCATCGCGGAGTACGACAGATTTGTTCTGATTAAAGAAGACAGCGAACACTCGTGGCAGAGGCTCTCTAATAACGGTTATATTGTCATGTTCTAAGGTGAGCCCCAACGATTCATTGCTTATGTAAGCGCTAGCATCTAGAGTGCCATCAGCAAGGCCCTGTATAATTGCGGCCTCAGTTTCAAAAAAAACAACCTCTAGAGTCTCGATGTCAGAAGGATTAGGGATATCTTGATGGGCTTCAAGTATGTAGCTTTGAATAACTCCTGACTGATCGCGTCTCGCTTCAACTAGTTTAAAGGCGCCGGCGCCAATTGGTTCGGTGTTTAGCTGGCTAAAAGGAACTTGTTCAATTGGTAACGATGACCATAGATGGGCGGGAAGTATACCGACCGTGAAGTTTTCAATAAACGGCGCGTAGGCTTCTTCAAGCACAATATTAAACTCACTATCACTAATTTCTTCAAAGGTTACGCCAGTCCAATTGCCGCGCAAAGGACTTTTTAAATCAGGGTTTTGAATAAGCCGCAACGTGAACAAAACGTCCCTCACGGTTACCGGCGTTTCGTCATGGAAGTAAATGTCTTTTCGTAACACTACGTTGTAGGTTAGTCCGTCTTCTGAAACAGTTACTGACTCAGCTAGGTTTGGCACCAATTCTCCATTTGGATTAATTTTCATTAAACCGCTAAACAGCAACGCAGTCATATCATGATCAGCTCGAGTGCTAGCCAAAACTGGATTTACGAAGCGCGGAGCACCGATAATTCCTTCATGTAACGTGCCGCCACGTACCGGTGTTTCGGTAGAGTACTCATGGTTAATGTTGTACAGCAAAACGGCACCACTAAAAAGTATTATAAAGAAAAGGGTACGTAGAATAATACGGTCACTGGTGGGAGCTAATTCGATATGTCGCAATAGGGAATCAAATAGGCGCGAAAAAACGCTGCGTAAGAATTTCATATACTTGTGTAGTCTAGCTATCTAGACGGTGCTTATCCAGCAATCGCTAAGAGCGCAGAAATAACAAACAGTACCGCGATACCAATCGTGAACTTAAATAGGAAAAGTTCGGCGCCACGGCGCTTGTGAAATGCTGAGCTGAAATTGTCGCCACCAAATGCACCGCCAAGGCTAGAGCCGCGCTGCTGGAGTAGGATTGCTGCAACAAGCAGAATAGCTAGGATTATCTGGATGTACGGCAGTGCTGGAAGCACTGAATCGATAATATTCATGTCCGCAGAGGATACCAGAGGAAGACAGATAAGGCAATAGGAATGTTCATTACTTTGCCTGCGGTTTCAGAAGATTCTTCACACGCTAGCGCGGACGCTCAGAATCCCCTGAAACGGCAGTGCGTCATGTCGAAGGCCGTTAGAATTTCTCTGGCGCAGACTTGAGTAAAAGAAAACACCCGCTACCATTGCTGGGGCGGGTATTCTCTCCGCTCTGGTAGGGGTGTATAGGTTCATGGATGCTTTGAAACTACGGTCATCCAAACGCGCGCAAGGAAGATCAGTATTCCGAGCATAATGTACAGAACCCAAAGCAGGCCGATGAGCGAAATTGCCGCGAACACGCGAGCCGCGCTTTCTGACAAATAGCCAGCCAACGCTGCCTCCATCGCGCCGAAGAGCATCGCAAGCGAGAGAGTCGTCACAACCAGTATGGACCATACCGCTCTACGTCCTTGTTTATATGAAGACATTGGTTAGTACTCCTTAGTTGATTTAGATCAAGAACTTATATATTTGGTTTGCAATATATCATATAATTTAATATATGTAAAGGTGGTGCACCATGTGGGACGATGTTAGAACTTTTATAAAAGAGAAAACACCCACCGAAGCGGATGAATCTCCCGCTTTCGCGTAGGTGTCATATGTTGAAATCGATAGTTTCGGGATATGTGTATTCAGTAAGTCCTTGATCACTTTCAACGAAAAGTTCTTGCAGCTGTTCAGGGGTCGGTGCGATATGATTGAAGACATCCTTGTCGATGCATTCGAGATCGACGACAGTGCCGCGTTTATTGCAAACGTGATAACTTTCGATTTCCACGTTCTCTATCACGACCTCTCCCAAGTAGAGAGTAAGTTTTGATCCTTCAGGTAGCATCGGGAAATTGACAGCAGGAATACCGAAGCATTCACCGCCAGCAAAGACGACGAGGGTGCATTTCTTCAGCATTTCTTTTCCTTTCTACAAAAGTCTGTATATACTATACTTTGCAAATTACAAAAGTCAAGTATTAGTGCGGGTTCAGAGACTTGAACAAAAGCTTGTAATTTTGCATGAACTAGCAATTTTTTATAAAATACCTCACGCAGCGCGGAGGTATTAGTTGGCTGCAATTTGAAGATTTGATTATAAAGCTATAAACGTTCTTAAATTATTGATATGTCAGAAAATATAAGCCCAATTCGGCCGCTTGGAGACCGAGTGGTAGTGCGGCCATTAACCGAAGAAGAGCTAGGTAGCGTGTCTGCCTCAGGAATTATCATTCCCGACACCGCCAAGAAAGAAAAACCAGAACAAGGTGTGGTGTTAGCGGTTGGTCCTGGAAAATGGGACGAGGACGGTGAAAAACGTATCGCCATGGATGTCAAGGAAGGTGATCGAGTAATTTTCTCAAAATATGGGTACGATGAAGTAAAAATTGCTGACAAAGAATACTTTATCGTTGGTGAAAGTAGTGTATTAGGAGTGTTTAACAAGTAAGTATGGCAAAAGAAGTACTATTTGGAGAAGATGTAAAGAAAAAATTACAAAAAGGTGTTGACACCGTCGCTAATGCCGTAAAAGTGACGCTGGGGCCGCGCGGTCGTAACGTGATTCTAGACAAAGGCTATGGTGGTCCTACTATCACGAATGATGGCGTTTCTATCGCTAAAGATATCACGCTCAAAGATAAGTTCGAGAACATGGGCGCGGAAATCATCAAAGAGGTAGCCAATAAGACCAACGAACTAGCCGGTGACGGTACGACGACAGCGACCGTGCTTACGCAGGCCCTGGTAAACGAAGGTCTCAAGCAAACCACCATGGGTATTAACTCAATGGCGGTACGCGCCGGCATGGAGCATGCAGCGGCTGATGTGGTTGAGGCTCTCAAAGGAATGGCGACCCAAATTAGTTCTGTAGAAGAAATTAAGCAAGTAGCAACCATTTCAGCCGAGAACACTGAGCTGGGTGAAAAGATTGCAGAGACCATCGACAAAGTTGGTAAGGACGGAGTAGTGACCGTTGAAGAAAGTCAGTCATTTGGTATTGAGACTGAGCTCACTGAGGGTATGGAATTTGATAAAGGGTATGTCTCTCCATATATGGTAACAAATCCTGAGCGCATGGAGGCGGAGTTCAAAAATGCCCACATTCTGGTTACTGATGAGAAGATTGCCAGTGTGCAGGATATTCTTCCGCTCTTGGAAAAAATTGCACAGACAGGCAAGAAAGAACTCGTCATCATTGCTGATGATGTTGAAGGCGAAGCATTAGCTACGTTTGTGGTCAACAAGCTCAAGGGAGGATTCTCAGTGCTCGCGGTTAAGGCGCCGGGCTACGGTGATCGAAAGAAAGATATGCTGCAAGACATCGCTATCACTACCGGTGGTACCCTGGTAACCAAAGACTTGGGTATGGAACTTAAGAACACCGAGATTGACCAACTTGGTAGCGCGGACCGAGTAGTAGCAACGAAAGACAAGACAACCATTGTAGGCGGTGGTGGCGAAAAGAAAGCTATCGACGACCGGGTAGCAGCTATGAAAGCGCAGATTAAAGAAACAACTTCTAAGTTTGATCGTGAAAAGTTAGAAGAACGAATTGCAAAGTTGGCTGGCGGTGTAGCAGTTATCCGCGTTGGTGCGGCGACTGAAACCGAGATGAAGTACCTGAAGCTCAAGATTGAGGACGCAGTAAATGCGACCCGAGCCGCCATCGAAGAAGGAATTGTGCCGGGTGGCGGAACTTCACTGGCCCGCGCTGCAGCTATTGTCGAAAAAGACTTCATGGCAAAGAAAGATTTGTCACGTGAAGAGATGATTGGCTACAACATCGTAGTAAAAGCGCTTGAAGTACCGCTTCGCCAAATCGCTGACAACACTGGTAAGCACGATGGAGCGGTGATTGTTGAGAAGGTGAAACAGGCGGGAGGAAATGCTGGTTATGACGCGTATAAAGCGGAAATGATTGACGACATGATTAAGGCGGGAATCATTGACCCGGTTAAGGTGGAGAGAGCCGGCGTGCAAAATGCTGTTTCAGCGGCAGCGATTCTTCTTACTTCAGAAGCAGCCATTGCGGATGAACCCGAAGATGACAAGCCAGCCATGCCTGATATGGGAGGTATGGGAATGGGGATGTAAATCTTTGCCATATACTACGAAAAAATACGGCTTTGCGCCGTATTTTTTCGTGGTATAATTAGCAAACTTAGGGAAATTAATTATAGAAATTATGTATTGGATTATTGGCATTATTGCAGTTGTTGTACTTCTGTTCATTTACTTCTACAACAACTTTGTAAAACTTACACAACGAGCAAAAGAGGCGTGGGCGGATATTGATGTACAGCTAAAGCGTCGATACGACCTCATTCCGAATCTGATTGAAACAGTGAAGGGATACGCTGCTCACGAACGAGAAACGCTGGAAAGCGTAACCGAAGCGCGCACAACCGCTACCCAAACACACGTTGACCCGTCAAACGTAACCCCAGAGCAAATTTCAGCTATGGCCGGTGCTGAATCTGCTCTAACTGGTGCGCTTGGTAGACTGATTGCTATCGCTGAGAACTATCCGGATCTGAAAGCAAACGAAAACTTCGTTGAGCTGCAGCGAGAACTTTCAGATACTGAAAACAAAATTCAAGCTGCTCGCCGGTTCTATAACAGCACGGTGCAAGCGCTAAACGTAGCACTGCAATCATTCCCATCAAATTTGGTGGGGAAGATGTTTAACTTTAAGTCAGAGCCGTACTTTGAGTTAGAAGCAAACAGTGTTGAGCGTGAGCCAGTTAAGGTCAGTTTCTAATTAATCATGTCTACTGGCGGTAAAGTTTTCTACAACAAACTCGTCCAAGATGGCATTAAAGACAAGATAGAAGGTAAAGGCGAGCAGTGCTCGGTTCGAGTGCTTGAGAATGACGAAGAGTTCCAACAAGAGCTTTTAAAAAAGGTCATGGAAGAATCACAGGCGCTTTCCACTGCCCGTACGCGGCAGGAGTTTCTCAGCGAGTATGCCGATTTGATGGTGGTGCTTGATGCGCTTACAAATCTCCTCGAGATTTCAGAAGCAGAGCTGCAAGTGGCAATGAGTGAAAATATTGAAAAGAAAGGATTATTTAAAAATCGACATTTTCTCAATTGGTCTGACGATACGGATTATAGAAGTAACGAAACACCGCAAGGTATAAAGAATTAAATACATGGCAAACATATACACGCAACAGAGTAATAACGTACGCAAAACATGGTTTTTGATGGCGATTTTTCTGGCGATTGTTATTGCAATTGGCTATGGAGTTGCTTGGTATATTGGTAATCCAGTTATTTTGTATGGAGCGGTTATCTTTGCGCTCATCATGAATGTGGGAAGTTATTGGTACTCTGATAAACTCGTTATTAAAATGACTGGCGCCAAGCCAGCAACCAAAGCCTCTCACCCTGAGTTATGGAATGTGGTAGAAAATCTTTCAATCACGGCCGGGCTACCAATGCCGAAGCTATATATCGTAAATGACCAAGCACCAAACGCGTTTGCGACTGGTCGCAACCCAGAGCATGCAGCTGTGGCAGCAACGACCGGTCTATTGCAGATTTTAGATCGCACAGAACTCGAAGGAGTAATGGCTCACGAGTTATCGCACGTGGGCAATCGCGATATGCTGGTATCGACAGTGGCAGTTGTATTGGCTGGCTTCATTGCTATTATTTCTGATCTGTTTTTGCGCTCAATGATGTTTGGTGGAGGTGATAGGGACAATCGAGCAGGACTGTTATTTTTGGTATTGGGTATCGTTGGTATTATCCTAGCCCCGATTGCAGCACAGCTCATTCAGATGGCAATTTCTCGTAAACGCGAATACTTAGCCGATGCGTCTGGAGTGCTGTTGACGCGCTATCCGGAAGGGCTGGCTTCGGCATTAGAAAAAATAAGTAACCATGCCCGACCAATGCATCGTGCCAACACGGCGACTGCGCATTTGTTTATCTCTGACCCGTTTGGTGGAGATAAGCGATCAATCGGACAAAAAATATCTAGTTTATTTCAAACGCACCCACCAGCAGCAGATCGCATACGTATCTTGCGCGAAATGGGGAAGTAGATTTTGAAACCCCTTATAATATCGGTATAGTTATAGTCGGCTGCTCTGCAGCCGGCCTTATGGAGAGTTGGCAGAGTGGTCGAATGCGCATCCTTGGAAAGGATGTATATGGGCAACCGTATCGAGGGTTCGAATCCCTCACTCTCCGCCATAAGCTTTATGAAAAAACCAGTAATTGGCATTGTTTTAGATAAAGAGCCTAAGGGTGATTATTCAATTTATCCCTACTATGTCTTGCGCCAAGATTATTTTACAGCGGTAAACAGAGCAGGTGGCGTACCAATTGGGGTGCCGGTATCAGGCGATAACATCGAAGACTATGTGTCCATGCTTGATGGTCTCTTGCTGCCTGGTGGAGACTACGATATCCCACCAAGTTTTTATGGTTCTAAAGAGATTCATGAATCTGTGGTCATGAAGCCAGAACGATTAGCGTTTGACATGAATTTGGCTCAGCAATTTATGGATGCAGACAAGCCATTGCTGGGTATTTGTTTAGGCGAGCAGCTCCTAGCGGTCATGCGCGGCGGTGCACTACATCAAGATATTGGTGCAGAATTACCTGAAGCTGAAGACCATTACATTGAAGACCGGCTTAGGCCTGTCCATGAATTGACCATGACGCCAGGCACTAAACTGTACAATATCCTTGGCCCTAAGTTATTAGTCAATAGTCATCATCATCAGTCGGTGAAAGCAGGTAGAGGAGATTTTGTGATTGCAGCCATAACGAAAGACGGAGTGATTGAAGCAATTGAAATGCCGGACAAAAAATTTTGTCTAGGTGTTCAGTGGCACCCTGAGCATTTAGTTCTACCAGAGGAACATGCATTATTTAGAGCGTTTATCGCTGCCTGCCAGGATTAAAAATGGCCGGTATGCGAAGCATACCGGCCATCAGTTTACATATCTTGCCAGATATTCCGGCAGGATTGCTCGGTCCATTTGAAAGTGCTGGTAATCCTTCAAGGTCGTCCAGGTTCCGCCCCAGACGAAGCCGTGATCTTCCATCACCTTCACCAATGGATGCTCAAGGGTCAATGTACCGGGGAAGCTTTTATCATAGACTCCTAGTGTTGGCTGGCGTTTAACCTCCTGTCCTGTTTCGTCAAAAATGAGACAAGGGTTTTGCATCGGATTAGTATCCTTAGCGCAACCAATAGCATGCAGTGACCAGCGACCAGTACCGTCGTCAATGCGACGCATGTTGTGGCCACAGGAATTATTGCAAGCCAGCGACTTCTCATCACTCCAGCCATACCGATTGATCGGGTAGGCAGAGTGAATGGGAAATTTTAGCTTATACGCTAACCTAAAGTAGGCTCGTGTCGCTGGCATGGCTATTTTGTGCATGACTATCGAGCCCTTCTTTTCGTGACCAGCAAAGCTCCAATGGACAAATCGAAGTAGGCGTAAACCTACCAGAATGTCCTCCGGAGTACGTAAGTCTTCTTGAAGAGCATTTTGCACAATGGCAGCGGGAGCTGCCATCTCGCTTTCAGCATACATAGCAGTTCTCCTTTCTGTCTTGATGCTATAATTTATCACATGCAAAAGCAAGAACTTTTGAGTATCTTTATAACCTTTATCGTTGGATTCTTTGCCGGAGGATATTTATATCTCAATGTGTTTACGCAAATGATTCAACCCGATAGTGACATTGAAACAATCGAAGAGCTTGAAGAGTTTTCTATCACCAGTCAAGCTTATGGAGGGTGTCGCAGTGACTGTCCAGCTTTCAGAGTTGAAGCAGACGGTAGCTATCGTTACCAATATGTACCATCTGTAGGTGAACAGCCACTGCTGCGCAGTGGTACACTTCCGCTTGGACTGCAGCGACAATTAGACCGGGCTTTAGAGCAAAAAGAACTACGTACACAGGCACAGTCAGTGACGCCCGCTAATTGTAATTCCATGAAAGATGGAATAGATATTGAATACAGAGTTGAGATTACTGGCGAGCTTTTTGTGCTGGATTCTTGTCGCACAGCGATAGATAGTCAGAGCGACTCTTGGGAAGCTCTTTCAGCTATTTGGACGTATTTTAATGAGCAAACGCAATAATTTAAATCTGTATGCTTAAAGTCCTAATTATATCTATCATGGCTGGTATCTTTGCCTACTTCGCCAATTTGGCATTTCAAGGACAGCTATAAAAACAAGGCCGCCCCAGCGCATTCGCGCATGCAGGGCGGCCTTCTGTCTCATACGGGAACAGTGTCAGCATCTTTTTTCCATACGCGAGAGCGTCGGAAATGAAGATAAGTGAATCGCTTGAGGTAATCTCTGCGAGTCTCAGGGCTATCTCCGCCAAATTTTCTTTTGGCTAAATGTCTCAGTGCCCAGAGAGGGTGTTGCAGTTCGTGGATTTGCGCCCGAACCTCTGCCGGAGTCACATTGCCTTTCTTAAGGCGACGACGGACGTACAGATACAAGTAAGTGTGCGCCCAAAGCGTCTTGCCCAGAAGAAGGGCAAAAAGAATGAATATCGTTACCCCCATAAGGACATAAGCGAAAACCTCGCGCGATTCCTGTGAGAAAGAAAAGATCCATTGTTCCAAACCGGTCATTGTCTACTCTCCTAGGTTTGTTTTGATTTCGAACCACATAGTACGTACATTTTAGTTTATTGTCAATATTCTCCATTGACTTATTCTCAAAAAAACACCATACTACCGATGTTTTATGGCGCAGTCGCTGCGTCTTTTTATTTCAATCACCACTACTTATGTCACAAGAAATTCGCAATATCGCAATCATCGCCCACGTAGACCACGGCAAGACCACTTTGACCGATGGTTTGATGGAATTCACTGGTGCTCGTGACGGTGATGCTTCAATGGATAGTAACCAGCTTGAACAAGAGCGCGGTATTACTATTTATGCAAAGAACACTTCTGTTGAATACAAAGGCACTAAGATCAATATTGTAGACACGCCTGGTCACGCCGACTTCGGATCTGAGGTGGAGCGCGTGTTGCGTTCAATCGACTCAGTACTTTTGGTGGTAGACGCACAAGAAGGTCCCATGCCGCAAACTCGCTTTGTGCTTAAGAAGTCTCTTGAGCTGGGTCTCAAGCCGATTGTAATCATCAATAAAATCGACAAACCAGCGGCTAATCCAGAGCATGCGGAAGAACTAGTGCTCGAACTTTTCCTTGAGCTAGGTGCTGACGATGAGCAGTGTGACTTCCCAGTGGTGTATGCGATTGGTCGCGACAAAGTAGCAAAACTAAAGATGGAGGACGAGCTCACTGACCTTGCACCAGTCCTTGATACTGTACTCAAGCACGTGCCAGCGGCTAAAACCTACGAAGAAGGGCAAGCACTACGTGCGCAGGTCTTTAACCTTGGCTACGATAATTTCCTCGGACGACTAGCGGTTGCTCGCATCTACGAAGGAAAGATTGCTAAGAATCAGCCAGTTATCATCAAGCAAAAGGGTGAAGAGACTAAAAAGGGTAAGATAGTAAAGCTGTCGGGCTATCATGGTGTGAAGCAAGTCGAAATGAACGAAGCGTTTGCTGGTGACATCGTACTTATTGCTGGACTGACAGATATTAATATTGGAGATACGGTAACAGATAGCGAAACAGCAGAGCCATTGCCAGCCATTAACGTGGATGAGCCGACGGTGGCGATGAAGTTCCTCGTAAACAACTCGCCATTCGCGGGACGCGAAGGGAAGTATGTGACTTCTCGTCAAATTGGAGAGCGGCTTGAAAAAGAGCTTGAAATCAACGTCGGGCTACAAGTAGAGCCGGGAAGTGGTGATTCTTTTGACGTTAAGGGGCGTGGTGAAATGCATATCGCTATCCTACTTGAAAATATGCGACGCGAAGGGTACGAGCTGTCGGTCTCACAGCCAAAAGTAATCATTAAAGAAGAAGAAGGCCAAAAACTCGAACCGTTTGAAGAAGTGACGGTTGATATCCCGGCAGATTTCCAAGGCGCAGTGATTGAGCGACTCTCAAACCGTGGCTTCATCATGATGAATATGATTCCTCATGAAAACCAAGTGCGACTTTTGTTTGAAGGTCCAACTCGTGGCCTCCTTGGCTACAAGAACCAATTCATCATTGATACTAAAGGTGAAGGAATTCTCGCCTCACGGTTTCTCGAATTCCGTCCGTACGCTGGAGCTATCAAAAAGCGCCAAACTGGCAGCATGACGAGCATGGCTACCGGTAAGGCACTTGGCTTCTCGCTCTTTGGTCTGCAAGATCGTGGAGAACTCTATATCGGCCCAGGTACTGAAGTATATGAAGGAATGGTAATTGGAAACACTAGTAAGGGAGAAGAAATGCTGGTAAACCCAACCAAAGGCAAGCAGCTTACCAACGTACGCGCCTCAGGAAGTGACGACGCTATCAATCTCACACCACACCGCCCACTCTCAATCGAACTTGGCCTTGAAATCATGCAAGAAGACGAATATCTCGAAGTTTGTCCAGAAAGCATTCGTCTACGCAAGCAACATCTCAAAGAAGGCGACCGCAAACGAGCTAAATAAATAGGAGTATAATAAAACGAGTTATTAGATAACTCGTTTTATTATGGATCCGTTAGAAAATTTATTTTTGACACTTTTTTCACAAATTGAGTGGATGCCAGTCTTGGTGTCTACGATTGTCACGTTTTTGATTGGGTGGGTTTGGTATTCGCCAGTATTATTCGTAAAGCCGTGGATGAACGGACTACCGTCACCAATGAAATGGCACGCGCCAATGTGGATGCCGATGACTGCACAACTCGGTGCGACGCTACTTTCAGCAATCATCGTCAACGTGCTCTATACGACTGGTCAAACTGCACTCTTAGTGTTGGTGACTTTGACCCTCATGGGCTTTATAAAAGCCAATGGTATGTATTCAGGAAAAACCAAAACAACTATCTCAATTGAGACATTATATATCCTCGTGATGGTACTCGTCATGGTGGCTACGAACGTGCTACTCTAATTAGATGAAAATAATAATTGCAATTATCGCGGTATTACTGCTTGGAGTGACGTGGCTCTTTGTTAGTCACAATGGGATTTTAAGTAGTGAGAACGAAAATAGATATCAAGAAAGCGCTGGCGGAGCAAATGAAGAAATGATAGAGGTGTATGACGGTATTGCTGTTGCAAAAAGTACTCGTTATCTGATTCTTTCCGGACGAGGATTAACTGGTTCACTTAAAGCAGAAGTTGCTCAACTTACAGAGCTCGAAACATTAGACATGAGTAACAATAGTCTGACTGGCATTCCGGCGGAAGTGGGGCAGTTGTCAAAATTAAAAGTGCTCAATTTATCTAACAACATGTTTACCGGTCTGCCAGCTGAATTAGGTAATTTACAGAATCTTCAAACGCTTAATCTAACGGGAAATAATTACACAGAAGCTGATTTAGAAACAATTCGTACGCAGCTACCAGCAGACGTGAACATTATTACCGACTAGTAATTATATGAAAAAAATAACTATTTCTGCACTTTTTGTACTTATGGGTACATTTGGTGTCACTCAACCAGCAAGCGCGTTAAGCTGTCTCGATCCTGACGGTATGATTAATATGTTTGTCGATGAGTCAGAGTATCTCATTGTGACTGCAACGCCGACTAAACAAGCTGAGTATGTAAAGTCTGGGCCTGACACGACTGACCCAAACATGATGTACCCGGAGGGCTACACGGCACAGCTTTTGAATATAACTGAATCATATAAAGGGAGTACGCCAGATCAAAGCTGGGTGTACTTTAGCCGCAACGGTACTTGGAATTATCTCTGTGTCGGAGAACCTCCGGCTATAGATAGCGACAATGTATATGTGCTTCACAAAGATGAGGGATTGTTCTCGTTTACCAAAGTTGTGGCGGTATATGCTGCAGATTCTGACATGGCTAAAAAATTAGTAGCAGCGCTAGAGGAGAGTGACAGTGATGATTTGGAGGCTCCCATGGTGTATGAAGCTTCTGCTTCGTACTGGTTAGAAGAATTAAAAAATGAGTTAGTCGAAATGGCTTTTATTACAAAAGTAAAATTAGCCGAATGGAAGTTCTGGTTGGCTTTATAAATTAGACAGATAGTGCGTACCTGTTTGTTAGAGACTGTGACGCAGTGTAAAATAAAAACATGAAAGGATTTACCATTATTGCCATTGTCACACTTTTGTTCATTGGAATTTTCTTATTCTTTGAGAACAGCACGCGTGTTGTTGCACCAGATAATCCCACTGTAGAGATACCCACCACCACTTCAGAAATGACAGATCAAGAGTCTCCGGCTGTGCCAAACAGCAATTACGAGCCAAAGCCGGATCTAATCGTGGTTGAAAACTTGAATCCGGGCGAGACCATCACCAGCCCAGTGACCATAACAGGTAAAGCGCGCGGCTATTGGTTTTTTGAAGCTACGTTCCCAATTATTATTACTAGATATGATGGAGAGATGATCGCGCAAGGCTATGCCACTGCAGAAGGAGATTGGATGACTGAGGATTTTGTACCGTTTACAGCTACTGTCGAATACGTCTCGCCATATAGTGCCGGAGGTATGGAATTTGAGCAAAAAGGCAGCATAATCCTAGAAAAACAAAATGCTTCAGGTCTACCTGAAAACGCTGATTCGTTGGTGTTTCCAATCACATTTGCCGCCCAATAGAGTATGAGATTTTTTGGTCTCATCTCTATTTTGATTACGGTAGCAATTGCACTGTGGTGGTTTACGCAGATGAGCGGAATTAGCACCCCTGTTGGCGAAACCGGAGAAGCCCAGCAAAGCTACAATGACATGATTGAGTCAGCAAAATCAGCGGCAGACTCTATAAGCAGGTAACACAAAAAACGTAAGTCAACACCTGCGTAGACTGTCTTCACTAAATATATGCTAAAACAATTCACATTCTTACTTATAGTTATTAGTTTTATTATTCCTAACACATCTGAAGCTCGACATAACCGTGGCAATTATTTCGGTATCGATAGAAGTGATTTAGACAATGATATTGTTGAAGACTTTGCGGTTCCTATTTTATTTGGTTTTGACGCCCTGTTTGAGAACTATGGCGATCCACGAGATGGTGGTAGTCGAAGTCACGAGGGGCAAGATATTTTTGCTCCAAAGGGGGCTCCTGTCGTGTCGCCAACCGAAGCCATTGTAACCAGTGTTGGTACTGGTGATAGTGCTGGAAAATACGTGTATACCGCTAATCCGGGTGGAGAATCATTCCGCTACATGCACTTAGATGAAATTGCCGACCTCAAACGAGGCGATAAGCTTGATGTCGGAGACTTTATTGGTACTGTCGGCGATACTGGCAACGCACCAGATGGTGTGTATCACTTACACTTTGAAGTGCGTGATAATGATGGTGCCACCGACCCATTTCCGCGACTGACTGAAACATTCACCTTAAAAGAAAAAATGTCATTTATGGATGATGTCATTGATAAATATGACGGAGATGAAGATGACTATGCTGAATATTTAGTAAAGACATTTAATAGTGACTTTAAAGCTGGACTTCGTGCCGGGTATGATTTGCCGGACGAAATTATTGAAGCGTTAGAAGATGTTGGTATTGTCTCTGAAGCGAAAGCGGAAGACAAACTAGCAAATACACTCGGCACCATTCCGGTGGCACTTACTACCGAACTGAAAACGGGAGATAATAATGTGTTGGTGAGCTTGTTGCAGATATACCTTATCTACACAACAGAGGGTGTTGCCCGCAATAATCTAAAAGCAGCTGGACCAACTGGATACTACGGCTCCATAACCGCAGCGGCAGTGCGCGCATACCAAGCAGACCGAGATATTTCAGAAACAGGGGTATATGACGCAAAAACCAGGACCGAAATGCTTGATCATGACGTGTCATTAAAGCTCAACTAACGGTATAATGGACACAACAACTCGGTAAATTCGGGTATACGTAACGATGGAGTATCTCATATCCTTTATTCTCATATTGCTGTCGGCCTTGTTTTCGGGCCTGACGCTTGGTTTGCTGTCACTTGATGCACATGCACTCCAACGCAGGGCCAAGCACGGTGATACTGATGCAGCGGTAATTTATCCCGTCCGTAAAAACGGTAATCTTCTCTTAACCACCTTGTTGCTTGGTAATGTTGCGGTAAACACGACATTATCCATTTTCCTTGGCTCGATTGCGTCTGGTATCGTGGCGGGTATTATCGCTACGGGATTGATTGTCGTGTTTGGTGAGATTATCCCGCAAGCAGTGATTTCTCGGAATGCATTGTTCTTTGGGGCTCGCACGATCTGGTTTACTAAATTGGTACTACTTATTTTTTATCCGATCGCATGGCCAATCGCTAAGATGCTCGACCACTTTTTGGGTGATGAAATCCCTACAGTGTACTCAAAATCCGAGCTAATGGACATTATTTCCGAGCATGAAGACTCCGAACATAGTGATGTTGATGCTGATGAAGAGCGGATTCTGCACGGTGCCTTGCAATTCTCCCATACACGAGTGCGTGAAGTTATGACGCCGGCAGAACGGGTCGTATTGTTTGACGAAAATACCAAGCTTAATGATGACTTCTTTACCGAAGTCCAAGAACAAGGCTTTTCTCGGTTGCCAATTTATAGTGGTGAAAAATCGAATGTGATTGGTATTTTGTATGTCAAAGACTTGATTACAGAAGCTGAGGATATCAGTATTGCTCAGACGGAAGAAGCATTTGAAAAAGAATTCTTGGCTGTAGATCAGAATGAGATGCTCGATAAAGTACTTACCAAGATGCTTAAGCAGCGCCGGCATTTAGCCGTAGTGCAAGCAAAAAGCGGTCGCTTTTTAGGAGTTGTTACTCTTGAGGATATTATTGAAGAAATTATCCAGGTAGAGATTGAGGACGAAGACGATGAGGAGGAGATATAAAAAAACAACCGCGAGCGAAGCTCGCGGTTGTTTTTTACAATCCTAACTTATTCAAAAAGATTTGGAGTTCCTCCCCGGTTATTTTTCGGAATTGATTGGGTTTTAATTTGCCAAGCTCAATATTTACTACTCGTACTCGTTTTAACGTCTGTACCTGATACCCTAGTGCAGCGCACATACGGCGAATTTGATGTTTCTTGCCTTCAGTGAGGATAATGCGAAAACGCTTAGCGTTCTTAGGATTTGCCACAAGTTTTGCAGGTTTGGTTTTATAACCCTCAATGTCTACACCTTTGCTCATAAGACGCTGTGCCATGCCAGAAAGATTTTTATCTACCAAAACTTCATATTCTTTCTCGGATTTAGATTCAGGATCAAGTAGTGGGGCAGTGATGCGACCGTCATTAGAGAGAATGATTAGACCTTCTGAGTCTTTATCGAGGCGACCAATTGGTGAGACATCAGTTAAGCCATAGTCCTGTTTAAGGCGCATAGCTATATCAGTCTCGTGTTGGGCAGGAGAGTGGGTGATAACACCACGTCCTTTGTAATACGCGTAATATTGCTTTTTCTTAGTTTGGCCGACCAATTCAACCTCGTCACCCTCAGTTACCTTTTGTCCAACTACTGCTTTTTGTCCATTTATAAGGATTTTTCCTTGCTCAATTAACACATCAGCCTCACGCCGCGACGCGATACCTTCCTGAGCTAGATACTTATTAAGACGCATTGGGAATTCCATAGACAGTGATTAGAACATATTATTTAGCTTTTTTAAAGCCCAGCAGACATCTGCTGGGCTTTAAGGGTTTGTATTGAGAAATTTATTTTTCTTTCACCTTCAGGGTGTATCCGTCTCCGTGTATTTCTTGATTGAGGAGTAATGACTGACTGACTAATTTCTTAAGAGTGTCTTTCTTTACTTCACGACGCTCGTCTCCTCGCAGGTAGGGTAGGTGAGTCACATGAGTGCGGTAAATGTACATGGTTGGTTCTTCAGGCACAGTAACCAGGGTAACCATTGTAAATTTGCCACGCTCTCCAGCTGGGACTTCATAATAGCCGTCGACGATAGGTTGAGTACTCAGAACCAAACCATTGCTTACTACTCCAGAAGCTCTTTTTTTATCATCACCAATTCGGTATCCGAGATAGTTACTATCGTCTCCGTAGGTTAGGCCAGCCATGGCTCCTACAGGAATCCGGTAGGCTTCTGTACCAGCCTGAAACTCAAAATCAATTGTATAGAGGCCAGTGTTATCTGTTAACTTTGTAGCGGCCGCTTCAACATTTTTGGGACTATTAAAAGCGGTACCTGCGACAGCTACGGCTATCAGTAATACATGTCTTTTTTTCATACTCAGTAAGTATAACAAAGTATTCAGCCAAGTGGCACGCCAACTACGAAACATTTTTTTGTTTTCTGCAAACTTGTCATCCCTCAAAATAGGCGTATGGTAAGAACAAAGACAATCTGTCTAAATGGAGGTAACTTACTAGCCTTAAATAACTAAATACATTCATGACACACAATATTACAGATCTTGTAAAAGCACACGGCAAGGTCTTACTCGCCTTTATTGCTGGCGTACTTCTTACCTTTGCGGCCGTAGTGACAGTAAATACTGCCCTGGCTGCAACAACAGTTATTGGCCCAGACAGCCCTACTTTGACTGGGAGTAACGCGTATGAGTCCGGTACTGGAGATGCGAGTGGACTTACGAACCTCACTCTCACCTTTGACTACGACGCTACTGCTCTTGATGGTGATGCTAGTGATCAGTTTGTGTATGGTTGGAAAAGTGATCTGACTAATGAAGAGGTGGTACTGGATACAATTAGTGGAGAGAGTGGTGATGCACCATCAGGGTCAGTCGATGTAGATTTGCCCACTTCTGCACAAGTGAGTGATTTACAAATATTCGCCTCTTCCTCTGTGGACGCGGCAAACGATGAAGTTGTAATTACTAATCTGATCGTTAGTGGGGAGGTTGATACAGGCTCAGACCCAACTCTCGAGTCAGTTTCACCAGCAGCAGGAGCGTACGAAATTACTCTAGGTGATAATTTTGTCTGGACGGTATATGCGGATGATGTTGATGGTGATCTCTACGAACTTGAGATCGACCACAGCCTTGAGGGTACGATACCTGAGTTTAGTGTATACGCGAGTGCCACTGATCCATACGGAGGAGACGAAGCAGAGTTCAGTGCCGCTGGTGTTACTGTAACGTACGATGAATCTGAACAGTCGTGGACAATCGATTTCGGAGAAACTGTTACCGATCTGTTTGTTAACAACGGAATTACCTTCTTCATTGTCCTCAAAGATAATGAAGGAAATCAGTTTGGTTCTATGGACCCTACCACTAGCGACAATACCTTCGCGTACACTTTAACTCGCGAAGCACTTGATACCTGTGAAGGTCCTGATCATTCTGTTGATTCAGGGAGTATAAGCAATACAGATACTGGCGAAGAGTTCGACACCATCCAAAACGCGATTGATGACTGTGACACAGATGATGGAGATACAATTGAAGTCAACGGAACTACTCACGAGGAAGATGTGAATGTGACCAAGAGTGTAACACTGGACGGTTTAGGACGATCTGCGACAATCAATGGGCAGATCACCATTCAGTCAGAAGGAGTTACTATTCAAAACTTTAATCTTACCAATCCAGGTGGATTGAAAGCTGTGTTATTAAATGGTTATGGAACTGCCGCCATCTCTGGTAATAGTTTTGTAAACGTAGGTAGCGAAGCTGGTGTAAGCGGTACCGTACATGCTTTCTGGTTCCAAGACGGATTAGATGACGTTAGTGATATCAGCATCACCAACAACATCTTTGACACAATTGGACATGCTCAAGGAGCTTCTGCTAGTGCGATTGGAATTGGCGACTCCACTGGAGACGCGACAATTACGGACGTAACAATTTCTGGCAATAACATTTCTAATGTGGTGGCAAAGCACGACAGCAACTACTCTAACGGCGGGCGAGGTGTCTACGGAATCATCCTTAACCATGCTGATGCAGGTGGCGGACATGATGGTGCGGTAATAGATGCGTTAATCACTGACAACACCATTAACAATCTTGAGGGTCTTTGGGTTCACGCTATTGGGTTAGAAGGAAATACTCCAAATGCTGTAGTGACCGGTAATGACATCTCAGATCTGTTCGAACACAAGCTGGCACTAGAGGGTGTGCAAGATGGAATCGGAGTATTTATTGAAGACAATGCTAGTGCTGCAAGCGTGTCGATTTCAGGGAATAATTTCGTAACTGATTCGAGTTGGTTTGGTGTAGCGGTGCACCCAAATGAAGTTGGTGATTATATACTCGATGCGGAAGAGAATTGGTGGAACACTACTTCTACCAGCACAATCGAAGAACGCATTTACGCGCCGGACGGTATTACCATTGACTATGAACCGTGGCTCTGTGAAGAAGCTCCAAGTAGCAATATCTCGGAAGATGGAAGTTGTGATGATGTTGGAGAAGAAGTCGAAGAGGAGGAAGAATCTTCTTCAAGCAGCTCTGGCGGTACTCGCACGAGAGGCGGAAGTGGTGGTTCTAACAACAATGGTGCTCCAACCCCACAGGTATTAGGTGTTTCCACCAGTGCAGTTGGCCAATGCGGCATGCTGCTCACCACTTATATGAGCGCTGGTATGGCGAACAACACTTGGGAAGTGATGAAATTACAGGCGTTCTTGGTTGGTCAGGGATACTTTAGTGTAAAGATGACCGGTGTGTTCGATGCCGAGACTGATGCTGCAGTTAAGCTATACCAAGCAGCGCATAGCGAAGAAATCCTCCAGCCATGGATAGATGCTGGACTAGTTACTGAACTGCCGCCAAATGGAAATGTGTACTCGTTCACTCGTTGGCATATCAATAACACCGTATGTCCAGGTGGTGAGATGCGACCAGTTCTAAACTAATCTCAATTTAGCCCAAAAAATCCCCTCATGCGGGGATTTTTTGATTAACATGGTGATATTGACAATTTACATATAGTTTTGTATTATCATGACATACAACTATATGCAATACGCACCTGACAAATTGCAGAAAATCGCTCTCGGTTTGATGGGCGGCTTGGTGGTGTTGACGTTCATGCTCGCTAACGCACATGCACTGTTGTGGCAATCCTCAGATTGGTTGGTTGGCGCGGTACTGCCTAGTACGGTCGTTCAACTTACCAATGAAGAGCGAAGTGATAATAATGCCTCGCCATTGCTTCGCAATGCCACTCTTGATGCAGCTGCCGCGATGAAAGCAGAACATATGGCACGGAATGGCTATTTTGCTCACTTTGCGCCTGACGGCACCTCTCCTTGGTACTGGTTTGACCAGGCTGGCTATGTGTATGCACACGCTGGAGAAAATTTAGCTATTCATTTCACTGATTCAGACGAGGTTGTTGATGCGTGGATGAATTCTCCAACGCACCGGGCGAATATTGTTGACTCAAAATTCACAGAAATCGGTGTTGGTACGGCAAAAGGTAAATTTAATGGTCACAACACAGTGTACGTTGTGCAGCTGTTTGGTACTCCGGCATACATCCCACCTACGCCAGTAGCTCAAACACCTCCACCAGCTCAGGTTGCAGTGGTTACGCCTGAGCCTGCAACTGTGGTCGTCGAGCAGCCTGAATCAACTGCTGTCTTAGCGGCTGAAGATAATACGGCAACTCCAGTGGGAGCAACGGCAGCAGAAGAGCCTGAAAATGTGAGTGTGACTGAGCCAGAGACAACACAAGCTGCCAGCGAATCAGAAGCAAGTTCTCCGCAAGCTATAGCGCAAGAATCTGAAGCAATGTCAGGTACGGCAGCAAATGTGCCAGCAGTGCCGGCAGAATTGGCCGCCCAGCCTACTTCGCTCCAAATGTCTATGATGAGCATATCTTCAGGCTTGGCCGCTGCAAATTCTGTTCCTGAAGCACAAGAATCCGCACAAGAAGTATCATTTTTATCTTTAGCAACACAGCCAAATACGGTTCTGCAAGTTTCGTACACGCTAATCGCCTTGGCGGTGTTTGTGCTGCTCATCCTTTCGTTTGTTAATGAGCTCAAACACGCTCATCCAGTCCAGATGGCATACAGCGTGGCTCTTCTCCTGCTTATGGTTGGCTTGTATCAGCTTCATGCCACTTTGACTCAGGGTGCTATAATAGTCTAATGAATACAAAAGTAGTCTTTGTACCTGCAAATACTGAAGCGACAGAGATTAAAAACCAGCCGCTGTACGCTTCGCGTACAGCGGCTGGTTTTGGGGTGCCAGGCGACGATACTATCGAAGATTCACTCAACCTACACGACTATTTAGTCAAAAATCCCACCGCAACCTTTTTTGTGCGTGTAACGGGAGATTCAATGGAAGGGGCAAAAATATTTGACGATGACGTACTGGTAGTCGATAGATCTCTCACACCGAAACATGGTCGAATCGTGGTTGCTGCTGTGTCTGGGGAATTGTTGGTCAAACGCTTACATGAATCTAAACAAGGAATATTTCTGATATCTGAAAATGAAGGATATGAACCGATTCCGCTTACTAATGACACAGAATGTTACATCTGGGGCGTCGTCTGTGGTACGGCGCGAAAGCTGGGGTGAACATGTTTGTTTGACGTAAGACAAGCGCAACGACCACGTCATAACTAGTATGAAAATCACAACCGCATCATATTTAAACTGGCTGTTTTTAGCCCTGATTGCCGTACTCGGCTATTTATTCGCTCCATCCCAAGCGGCAGCCGCCGAACCAAAGGTTGCTGGCTGGATACCATACTGGGCGGCTGAAGCTGGGATTGAGAGTGCTATTGAAAATATAGATAAACTCGATACCATTCATCCTTTCGTATATGAGGTGACAGCAAATGGAACGCTGGTCAATAAAGTTGATTTTGATGATTCTGAGTGGGAAGACTTATTTGAAGCAGCGGAAGAAAACGATGTTGAAATTATTCCAACTGTAGCGTGGTTTGATGGTGCTGCCATTCACAACACATTGAGTAATAAGTCAAAGCGAAAGAAGCACGTTGCGGCTATCGAAAAGGAGTTTGATCGTTATGATTTTGATGGAATTGATATTGACTATGAAGGCAAAAAGGCTGATACCATCGACGACTTTTCAACCTTCCTCAAAGAGCTTAATAAGGCCCTTGGTAAAGGAACGCTTACTTGCACTGTAGAAGCACGTACCCCAGCAGATTCGCTTTATCGTGACGTACCAAAGAATATTAAGTACGCCAATGATTACGACAAAATGAATGAATATTGCGACCGTATTGAAATCATGGCGTACGATCAGCAACGCGCAGACTTAAAGCTAAACGATAAACGACGCGGTGTTCCGTACATGCCGGTAGCTGATGAAGAGTGGGTAGAAAAGGTGCTTGATCTAGCGGTTGAAGATATTGATGAAGATAAAATAATGCTCGGTGTGGCAACCTATGGCCGAGCTTGGGATGTTACAGTGGCACCAGAATGGTACAAAGACTATACTAAAGTGGCTACCTTAAACAATCCTCGCATTCAGGAGTTGTCAAAAATATACAAAGCACCGATTGGTCGCACCGCCGGCGGAGAAGCGATTATTAGCTACTTCCCAGAAGATTCTGTCTACAAAGTATTTAACGCCTTACCAACCCCAACAGGCACTCCTAAAGGCTATGAGGCAGCTGCTAAGGCACTTTTAGTAGCAAATATGGCCAAGATTGAATTGCCAGTTCGAATCGTGGTCTGGGATGATGCAGAAGCTATGGAAGACAAGCTTGATATCGTAGAAAAGTACAACCTCCGGGGTACATCAATCTTTAAGATAGACGGAGAAGAGGATCCTGGTATCTGGAAACTGTTGAAGTAATAAAACCAAAACCGCCGTGTGGCGGTTTTTACTTGATATAATTACTGACATGAAACAACAGTGGGTGGGGCTCTTAGATTGCAACAATTTCTTCGTATCATGTGAGCGACTGTTTCGCCCTGATCTTGAGAACAAGCCGGTTGCCGTACTCTCCTCAAACGACGGCTGTATCGTTGCACGCAGCCAAGAGATAAAAGACATGGAAATACCAATGGGTGTCCCTTATTTCCAAGTAAAGGACATATTAAAGACAAATAATGCAGTAGTATTTTCTGGCAACCATCGTCTGTATCGAACTATTTCAAAACGTGTGTTTGCTACGATGGAAACGGTTCAAAATCCCATAGAACAATACTCAGTCGACGAAGCTTTTTTTTATTTTTTCGGTACTGAAGAAGAAGCGAGACAGCAGATATTGATGATAAAAGAGACGGTGGAGAAAGAGGTGGGGGTGCCAGTTTCAGTCGGCATAAGTTTGTCAAAGACATTGGCTAAAGTAGCAAACGAGATGAATAAGAAAACAACGGGTCTAAAGTTGCTAGATTTTGAAGAATGGTCTCAAATTAACCTTTCGTACCCACTAGCTTCAATCTGGGGAATTGGTCGTAACTTTTCCAAACGATTGCGAGAAGATGGGTTAATCTCAGTGTCAGATTTTTTGGCAGCAGACCCTGGCCGGGTGCGCAGATTGTATGGAGTGGTGGGAGAAAGAATCAGACAAGAATTACAAGGAATAAGTGTTCTCTCCGCTAAAAATCGAGAGCTCAAGCAGAGTATCATGAGCTCTCGATCTTTTGGCAAAGAAACTATAGCTCTCTCTGTATTAGAAGAAGCGATTTCTTATCATGTGGAGCAAGTGTCATATGATCTGCGACAAGCTGGAGCGTGCGCAACCAAGGTTGCTGTGTTTATTTCGCCCAGTAGACACGGTGATTTTGTTTTACAAAGTCGATACGGTGAACGAGATTTCTTAGCGCCTATCTCAACCACTAGAGATATTGGGGTAATAGCGATACAACTACTGCGTGAATTGTATGTCACCGGTGTTCCTTATAAGAAAGCAGGGGTACGAGTAAGTGGCATCCAGCCTTTTGCCGTCCAACAGTTATCTTTGTTTACACCAGTGGCCAAAAAAATACCAGATCCACTTCAATCTACTATTGATGTAGTGAATAGACGTTTTAAAACCGGACGTATCCATCAAGGGTTTCTGGAAGGTGCACGAAAGTATAGTGCCATAGCAAATCAACAGTCACCGGCTTATACAACATCTTGGGGAGAATTACCGGTCGTAAAAGCATAATATTTTTGTAAACGACGCTTGTACTTTAGAAAAAATTACGGTCACGTCCGTAATAAGCTTAGAAAAGCTTTTAAAAACTTGCATATATTAAAGACCAAAAGTCATCAGATGTGGGTTATCAACAGATTCTTTTGAGACCTTTATAAATTGAGCACGTATAATCCCAGGTAGACGGTCCTAAACTATGCTTATACACCGCTTGGTAAGGCTACCAATTTTTAACAAGCTAGGTTGTGTATCTCCACAAAATAGTTAAGATCGGACAGGTTGGTTTTGCGCCTTATTAAACCTGTAGAGTGAGAAAGCCCAGTGTTTTATAAAGTCGAGGTTAGTTAAAACTAGTCTTAATACGTATCAGTTGGTATGAGTATATGCGCCTAATTTTTTCTACACCTCAACTTTTTCTGCTATTTATTTTGAGCATTGCGATTTTCTTTTTCGGAAACGCACAAATGATCCTGGCAGAAACAGCAGATACGGTTGGGGTTAGTATATCGCCTACGCTTATTGAAGAGACACAATTGCCAGGTTCAATAGGGCAGTACTCAATTTCCATAAACAACGAAACTCAGGTTGAACAAACATATACTATTTCTGCAAAGAGCGTCAGAGGGATGGATTCTTCTGGCAATCCTATTTTTTCTGAATACGGAGTAAATGGTTTTGAGATTGCTGATTGGATAGACTTTAACAGTAGCCAAGTCTCGGTACCAGCGGGTCAGAAGGAGGCGGTTAATTTCACTGTATCCGTTCCAGCCGACGCTGCGGCCGGGAGTCATATTGGGAGTGTTTTTGTCACGGCACAACCGCCGGAAATTGAAGGTAGTGGACTTGCAGTTGGATATAGTGTCGGAAACATTCTGCATCTCATCGTAGACGGAGAATCGACTACGACTGCTTCAGTAATACGCTTTTCGACTGATAAGTACATATACGGATCAGCGCCGGTTAATTTTTCACTACAACTTGAAAATACTGGTACGATCTTAATCCGACCGCAAGGGGTGTTGGAGATTAGAGATATGTTGGGGAGAAGAGTAGAGGCACTTGCTACTAATAAGGAGCGTGTCGGTATATTGCCAGACAGCTTACGAATTTTCACAGTAGGTTGGGAAAAGCAACAGGTTGGTTTTGGTCGCTATACTGCGATCCTGACTATGTCATATGGTGATTTAGAGACACTAAGCACGCTCTCTGGCACCACTACGTTTTGGATTCTGCCTCCGCGGGTTATTCTGCCAGCCCTAATCGGCTGGGGAGTAACCTTATCGCTTTTACTTATTTTGCTTAAGATGTGTGGAAGAAAAAGAATGTCTTTACGCACATTTAGTCTGCAACGGGCAACGAAGCAGCGTAGAAAGAAGGTTTTACGAATTCTTATGTCGTTTGTTCTAATGGTTTTTGTTACCGTGCTCTACTTTATCGCGTTACTTTTTATTTTTAGCTAAACGAGCATGTGGGGCGTGCCTGTTGTGGGTAAAAATTTTTCAGATGCACATTCACACTATATAATTAACACGTATGTCCTTTCTACAACGAATCAAAAGTAAAAATATTCGAAGTGGAAACACTATTTCCTTGTCGAAGGATAAGCAAACCGAAGCAAATACCGTCGCACAGCTGCATGTTGACGTGCATCAATCAGAGCAGATGACTGTTATATACGCTCAGTGCGCTGGTGCTGATATGAGTGATGTTCATATTTCTATTGAAGGCGAGGGTAACATAATTTTGATTGAAGGTAAGAGAGTTCGGCCTGAATATATTGTTTTTAAAAAAAAGACTCATTCTGGGTCCTTTGTTGTTGAGGAGTGTAAGTGGGGAGAGTTTTATCGACGCATTATCTTACCAGACAGCGTAGACACCCAAAAAGCAGAAGCAAAAATAAAGAATGGTGTCCTCATTCTTGTCTTACCGACGCTCGAAAAGACTGAAGAAGATGTAACGCAAAGGGCGGTGAGTAAAGGTGCTTCACATAAAACAAAATTGTAGTCTATGAAAGTAATCTCACAAAAAAACCAAAAATCATCTATGCAAAGAATAAGCATAGTACTCCTGTTTTTATGCTTCATGAGTGCAGCCCTCTCATATCCATTTTTCTCCGCCAATTCACAAACTGAGTCTGATGCTGACTATTTCATTGTTGCAGAGTATAGGTCTTCTTCGTCTGAGGCTGTTGCCGGTGAATCAAAGATACCTACTGAAGAAGTGGTAGTGAGCAACAGTGCAACTCCACCAGAGCCAAAAGCACAGAATTACATGCATATTCTTACGGTATTGCTTTTGCTCGGTGTCATAGGGTTGTTACTTGTTTATATTCTATCTGTAAGGAACCTAACTCGTAGACGGGAACAAAGATTACAGGAGGAGGTAAAGGAGACTGCTAGTCAGGTGGGAAAAATTTTTTCAGCTTTACGAGATGAGATATATGATCAGATTGCGAACATGTATACACGAAAAAACTTAACAACTAAAGAGAAGGAGGTTATCACTGCACTCACTGAAGCATTGGAGGTTTCAGAAATTTTGATTGACAAGGAAATAAGCGAAGTACGTACCACTGTTAAGTAAATCTTCTTGGCTACGAGCACCGGAAATGTACCACGTGAAGCTGTCGGACGTTTTTTGTGCATAACCCACACCAGGCAAAAACCATACGACATATACTAAACGTGTACCTGGAGAGGAAGTGAGATAATTAATGTCACTGTTCAGTTGTTGTCCCTTGAGATGGAATAGATTTTGCCTAACGCGGTCTATTTTTCACAAGCTGAAGCATCTGAAGGCACTTTAGCCGAGTGTTGCTTCATCAGGTATGTAAGTGGCGCCATTTATGATGAGGTGTGGAGACTTTGTCACAAGGCTTGGGCACCTGCTCAACTAAGATATATTTCTTAGGCAAATCTTACTAAATACAACGTAGAGTAAATATGTACAGAGCGTCAAACACGTTTTCTGTACCTCAAGCTGTAACTACAACAGTCTTTGTAGTATTGGGACTGTCATTACTCAACTTGTTGGTGTTTCGCTTTGCGGAAGCAACTAATCTAGAGGTTGTAACAGCTCCTGACACCTCAGCAGATGTAGGGGATGGTGTTCAAACTGACGCCGAACTCACATTCTTTGTTACTGGTGTAACTGCCGGCACGGTAGTTGGCGAAAATGTAACAAAAGATGACACTGCGGCAACTGTCGTTCCGTTTGGATCACTTGCTGTTGATGAGGCGGCAACCGCTGCACAGCAGTTGGCAGTAGAGACAAGCTCCCCACAAGGGTTTGCTGTAACGGTTCAAACCAATCGACAGCTAACGTCGGAAACGAAAGAAGCGGTCATAGATGGATACATTGGTGGTACTTATATCGATGTGCCCACTGCTTGGACTAGTCCAGTCCCAGTTCCAGGTTCCGAAAATACATACGGTCACTGGGGTATCTCTTCAGATGATACAACAGATATGCCAATGAATTTCGCAAATGCTTCTCATTTCGTTTCCGCCTCTACATCACCCACTACTGTTTTTAATGGAAATGGGTCAACAGTTGAGACGGCTGGCGATAAAAATACTGCAACAGTAATCTATAAAGCAGAGGTTTCTGCTTTACAGGAAGTTAGTAATGACTACACTGCCCAAGTCACTTACGTGGCTACGCCAAAAATCTAGCTACTCACACTAATGTAAAGCTTGGGGTTGCAAAAAACCTATCTCCCACCACGAGAGGGTTTTTTGTTTGGTGACAAGTGACATACTGCTATACTGTGTATATGGAACAAAAAGTTGTAGCATTGTTGATTGTCATCTTCTCTTTATTAGTTGGCGGCATGCTAGTGTATGCTTTTTTACTGGGTCTTGAGAAGAGTATATAGACCCAGACTTTCTTTATTGTTGAGAAAGCTAGCAGGTGTTTGGGAGCATTTCATGATGAGCGTGATTTGACTATCACCGGTCCACGTTTTTGAAATGAGTTATTTAGTCTATAATAAGCACATATGTCATTGAGTCGGATTGTTGAGTATGTATTCTTTTTTGGACTACTCTTATTCTCGGGCTATCTAGTGTGGCAAATAGCTGCACCTTTTATAACCGCCTTAGCGTTGTCGGCAATCATTGTAACGATTTGCCAACCGCTGCATACTAAAATTCTTTCTATCACACCACGACGCAATGAAACACTTGCGGCATTTTTGAGCACTCTTACAGTGTTGTTGGTTTTGATTTTGCCTTTATTTTTACTAACCTCACTGCTCGTCAGTCAAATTGTAAGTTTCTATCAAGAATTAAGCGGAACCGGGGCGGGGGAAGTTACTGCTTTTATCGAGTCACTCGAGGCCAGTCTCGCCATGTACATACCTGGTTTCAACGTCAATCTGTTAAATGTAACTCAACAAACAGCTGGTTGGTTTGCAGAAAATCTAGGCTCAATATTTGCGGGTACCATTTCAACTCTCTTTACTTTTTTTATTGCCATGATTGGTGCCTTTTATTTCTTCCGCGATGGCAATCAGATGCTAGAGTTGCTAGTTAAGGCTAGTCCGCTACCAGACAATGAAGACAGAATTATCGTCGCCCGAACTGCCAGAGCAGTTCGGGCAGTGGCCACTGGTACCTTATTGCTTGCTGTTATTCAAGGAACGTTGGTTGCAGTCGGTTTTGCAGTCGTTGGAATTCAAAACGCTATTCTGTGGGGTTCGCTCGCGTCAGTGGGAGCATTGATGCCGGGCATTGGGACTGCTGTGGTGACAGTCCCAGCGATTATAATTTTATTTGCGACAGGGCAGGTATGGCAGGCTGGTCTCCTCTTAATCTGGGCTTCCTTAGTCGTTGGTCTGGTAGATAATTTTGTGGGTCCGTACTTAATTGGTCGCGGCAACAACATGCATCCATTTATTATTCTTATTTCTGTGTTGGGAGGAATATCGGCGTTTGGTCCGATTGGATTTATTGTAGGTCCCGTTATCGTGACATTATTTTTCATTTTACTTGAAATATATAACCAATACATTATAAAAGAACAACGTATAACCGAATTAGATGAAGTCGTATGATGAGTCGTGACCAATTAGAAAAGCTTCTGAAGCTTAATGGCCTTGAGCCAACAGCCAAAGATGAGGAGATTAAGTCAATTTTGCTTAGTGCTCGCTATAATAATGACGAAGTTGATACTGCGATAATGATTCTCCGTGAGAATGTGAACAGCCATAAAACTAAAGTGGATGGTTTACATAAGGTGTTTCGAACCGACACAGCACTTAATTCCGCAGAGATTTCTTCACTGCTCGGCATTGATGTGGATTTAGAACACCATGTAAATGCTGGCGCTAGTGCCAGGCAATTTACTATTATGAGCCAGACTATTCTGTTCCTTATTTCGATCATTATCGGCATTGTTGGTGTGTTGGTCTACATGTATATTTTTCATATTGGCATCTTTCACCCGTCCTCAGCCATCGCTGCGCCACTTTTAAAATGAAACAAATAGTAGTCGCTCTGTTGGGTGGTGTGCTTTTTGTCCAAATCATTCAACTAGAATCACCCTATACTTTTCCGGAGACAGCCATTGGTGCAATCTCTCCAATCACAGAAGTGGCTATGGATGTTCCAAACATTTCCCAGTTTATTTCAAAGCGTATTGCAAACCGAGCAGCAACAGAAAAGTATGATTCGGTCTTGTTTGTAGGTGACGTCATGCTGGCTCGCAATGTCGAGGTGCTTTCTAAAAGGTATGGGTATGAGTACCCTTACGCTGGTCTCTCGCTGCGAGCCCTCGGAAATAATCCAGCTGTATTCGCAAACTTCGAGTCAGCGTCGGCGCCTACGCACTCACTTACACCAGCATATACTATGCGCTTCTCTACCAATCCAGTTTTGCTTCCAGCTTTAGCAGCGTCTGGCTATACGCACGTGTCTTTAGCAAATAATCATACTTTCGATTATGGTATTGCTGGTTACGAGCAGGCGATTTCAGGATTAGAAGCAGTAGGCATTGAAACAGTAGGCTGCCCTAATACCGTTTCCTGCGTGCGTGCTTCGCATCTGTATGTGGATGGAGTGCGTGTTTCAGTCATTGCTGTTGAGGATGTCGCAACAAAGTTACAACTTTCCGAAACCACTTCTTTATTACATGAAGTGTCTAAATCTTCTGATATACAAGTTGTATACATACATTGGGGCAACGAGTACGAGCTAACTAACAGCAGACAGCAACGACAATTGGCTGAAGAAATGGTTGCCGCTGGTGCGGACTTGATAGTTGGCCATCACCCGCATGTGGTACAAAACGTAGAGGTAATTGACGGCGTGCCAGTTTTTTACTCACTGGGTAACTATATATTTGATCAGTATTTTAGTACTGAAGTTATGGAAGGCTTGGTGTTAAAATTAGAAGTGAAACCCGAACCCAAGGTCACTCTATACCCGGTAAGCACAGCGGCTGGTTTGTCCCAACCAAGTCTCATGGAAGGTAACGAAAAAATATCTTTTCTTCACAGTCTCGGGCAACGCTCTGGCGATGTGGCGTCGCATATAGTGCAAAGAGAAATAGCGTTACCGGAATGGTTGGCAATGCGACAAAAAACGGCTATGATTACTAAACAATGATGTTTAAACGCGCAGAAATTATTGTCGGTATGATAAGCGTTGTCTGTATCGTTTTTGCGTTTCTTTTAGTCCAGTCAAGACCATTAGTGTCTGCAGAGGGTGCGGTTAGTCAAGCGACTGCAGTGCAAGCTGGATTAGTTAATGAGCAAGAAGAGCTCATGAATAATGAAAATCAACAAAATATGAACGTACAAGATATAAAAGTAGGGACAGGTAGTGCAGTTGAAGACGGCGATACGGTTGTGGTGCACTACAGTGGTCGGTTAGAAAATGGGCAAGAGTTTGATAATTCACAAAAGCGCGGCGCGCCACTTGAGTTTACAGTCGGAGCGGGACAGGTGATTGCAGGTTGGGAGCAGGGTCTTTTGGGGATGAAAGTTGGGGGTGAGCGCGTTTTAAACATCCCGCCTGAACTAGCCTACGGGGAGCAGGGTATTGGTCCTATTCCTGGCGGTGCAACCTTAACGTTCACTATTGAGCTACTGGAAATCAAGTAATGCAGAACCCCGCGATATCTTTTGAAATAGTTAAGAGACAGCCCGGCACTTTAGGCCGGGCTGGTGTTATTCATACTCCGCACGGTGATATTGAGACACCCGCTTTCGTCGTGGTTGGTACCAAAGGTACGGTCAAAAGTATCAAGCCTGAAGATATGGCTACGTACGTTGGCAACCAGGTTGCGTTAGCCAACACCTACCATTTATTTCTTCAACCTGGCGATGACGTTGTGCGCGATGCTGGAGGATTGCATCAGTTTGCACATTGGGATTTACCAACGATGACTGACAGTGGGGGCTTCCAGGTTTTCTCACTCGGTGCCGCGTTTGGTAAAGGAGTGACTAAATTTGCTAAAGGAGAGGTTACTGAATCTCAGGAAAAGACGGAATTGAACGTGTACTCCAAAGAGGTTGCCGCAGAGCACGGAAAATTATGTGTAATTGATGACGAGGGCGTAACTTTCACGTCACACTTGGATGGCTCAATGCACCGCTTTACTGCTGAGCGATCAATCGATATTCAGCATAATATTGGTGCCGATATTATTGTGGCATTTGATGAGTGTACGAGCCCTACAGCAGACAAAGAATATCAGCGGGAAGCGATGGAGCGCACGCACCGCTGGGCCAAACGCAGTATTTTGGCACACAAGCAAAATTACGAAGCCCTTAAAAAACAAGGTCTATATGGCGTTGTGCAAGGGGGGAGACATCTTGATTTGCGGAAAGAAAGCGCAACGGTATTGTCAGCAATGGATTTTGACGGCTTTGGTATAGGAGGGAGTTTTTCTAAAGAAGATTTAGGTGAGGCGTTGCGGGTGGTAAATGAGGTATTGCCAGAAGATAAACCACGTCATTTGCTTGGTATCGGTGAACCGGAAGACATCATTGAAGGGGTGCGACTGGGTTGCGATACGTTTGATTGTGTAGCTCCGACACGAATTGCTCGCACTGGAACTATTTATGAGCGCACCAACGAAGGTCATCGACGGACGAATTTATTAAATGCCAAATATACCAGAGACTCTGGGAAGCCAGATGAGTCATGTGATTGTTATGTCTGTCAAAACTATACCAAAGCGTATCTGGCTCACCTTTTTCGGTCGCGCGAAATGCTCGGTCCACACTTAGCGTCGCTTCATAATCTCTACTACATTGTTAATTTCACAAAGCGACTGCGAGAGACTATACTCAATACATAATCTATGGCATTTGAAATTAGCACAGATAAGACGCCGGCTGGTGATCAGCCAAAAGCCATTGAATCTTTGGTTAATGGTATTAACACTGGTGAGCAACATCAGGTACTTTTGGGGGTGACGGGTTCTGGTAAAACCTTTACTGGAGCCAACGTGATTCAACAAATTCAGAAGCCTACCTTAGTAATTGCCCACAACAAGACACTGGCTGCTCAGTTGGCACAAGAATACCGCGATTTTTTTCCTAATAACGCAGTGCACTACTTTGTTTCGTATTACGACTACTATCAGCCAGAGGCGTACATGCCTACCTCTGATACCTACATTGAAAAAGAAGCTCAGATTAATGAAGAGATCGATCGCTTACGCCACGCCTCTACTCAAGCGCTGCTGACACGTGAAGACGTGATAATTGTTGCATCAGTATCATGTATTTATGGACTCGGAGCACCGGCCGAGTACTTGAAGAAGCACTTAAAAATTGAAAAGGGTTTTCAAACCACTCGAACAGAGATGTTACGCACTTTGGTTGACATGTATTTTGAACGTACTACTGCCGATCTGAATCCGGGCCAGTTCCGAGCAGTTGGAAACACGGTTGAAATTATGCCAACTAATGAACGGGTAATCTACCGTCTTGGCTTTTCCGGGCCTGCTATTGGCTCCATCACCAAAATTGATGGTGTGACACGTGAAGTCATTGGTGAACCAGAAGTATTTTTCTTATTTCCAGCCAAACATTTTGTGACTCCTGAAGATGAGCGCAAAGTGGCCATGCAAGACATTAAACTGGAACTTGATGAGCAGCTAGCAAAGTTTAAAGAGGAAGGTAAGTTGCTTGAAGCAGAGCGATTAAAACGCCGTACAGAGCACGATTTGGCCCTGATTCGTGAAGTCGGGTACTGTAATGGTATTGAGAATTATTCACGGCATTTTGACCGACGCAAGCCAGGTGAAGCGCCGTATACGTTGCTATCATATTTTCCTCACAAAGAAGACGGTACACCAGATTTTCTTACTATCATTGATGAGTCGCACGTCACCGTGCCACAACTTAATGGTATGTATGCTGGTGACCGATCGCGCAAAGATACGCTTGTCGAACACGGTTTTCGCTTGCCGAGTGCGGTTGATAACAGGCCGCTGCGCTTTGCGGAGTTTGAAGAGCGCGTGGGACAGATCATTTACACGACCGCTACTCCTGGCAAATATGAACTGAAAAAGATTGCGGACGCTGGTTTAGAACCGGTGGAGCAAATCATTCGACCGACCGGATTGGTGGATCCAAAAATCGACATGCGACCGGTAACCGGTACAACGGAGTATCCTGGTCAAATTAAAGATTTTATCACTGAAGCCGAAGAGACAATCAAGCGAGGGGCCCGAGTGCTGGTGACCACACTCACGAAGCAGATGGCCGAAGACCTGACTGATTTTCTTGAGGAAAAAAACATTAAAACTAAGTACATACACAGCGATGTCGAAACTATCGAACGGATTGAGATTTTGACGGATTTCAGAAAAGGAATATTTGATTGTTTGGTTGGTGTAAACCTGTTACGGGAAGGATTAGATTTGCCAGAAGTGGAGTTGGTGGCGATTCTTGATGCAGACAAGTCAGGCTTTCTAAGAAGTGAAACCGCTCTCATTCAAACTATTGGTCGAGCAGCTCGAAACGTAGATGGGCGAGTGATTTTATACGCGGACGAAATGACAGAAGCGCTCGAATACGCGGTTGGTGAGACAAATCGTCGGCGGGAACTACAGCTTGCGTATAACAAGGAACATAAGATTACACCTAAGACAATTGCTAAGGAAATAAAGTCTATTGCTGATCAGATGCGCACACAACATGATGAAACAGTTGATGAGCTATTGAGGGTAGACATAGAGTTGTACAAGAAGAATCCTAAAAAATTCCTAAAAGAAAAGCGTCGGCAAATGGAAGAGGCGGTTTCTCTGCTTGATTTTGAAACTGCAGCTGTGATACGTGACGAAATCAAGTATTTTGAAAAACTGTAGGAAAACTTATTTTAATAGGTGGCAAGGGTGATACTATTACCAGTATGGACAATCGTGAGGTAATTGTGGTCTCAGATACACCTGAGAAACCCTATCTACAGAGTATTCTTGAGAAAATCGCTGCTGCAGGCCATAAGATTAGTAAACAAAAACTATCTGAAGTTAATATAAAGGAGTGTGAGGCAAGTAAGTGTGTACTGATACTTGATATGACCGCTGACGCCGCTGAGAAAGTCACTTTTTTGGAGCGCCTCCAAAAAATGAATATCACACAAGATGTTTCAACTTTTCCGATTATTGCTTCTGGGACAGACACTGACACAAATGAATTACTTGAAAAAGGGGCGGCAGATGTCTTAATTGAGAACCAGGGTGTAGAAAGAGCTCTTCTCAAGCTAGGCCAATCAATCGACATGAATTTACTGCCGAACGATACTGATTTAAATATTTCGACCACGCCGATACCAAAAGCTTTAAAAAACATTAAGGTCCTGGTGATTGAAGACGACGTTTTGCTTAGAAACCTCTTAACAACCCGTCTGGAACAAGCAAACATAAAATGTGAATTTTCTACTGATGGCATCGACGTTCCGACAATAATAAATAGCTATCAGCCATCAGTTATTTTGCTAGATATCATGTTGCCGGGCAAAGACGGTTTAGACGTACTTCAAGAAGTAAGAGACGCAGGACATACAAATGTTCCGGTGATTGTATTCTCAAATCGTGACGAACAGTCAGATAGAAAACGAGCTGAAGAGTTAGGGGCTAAAGAATATTACGTTAAAGCGATGACCGATCTTTCAGATCTCGTTAAGACCATTGAAGCTATTGCTGCTTAATTATCGACAGTTTTAAACAGCCAAGGGACGTGGTTGCTATATACTATGAATAAGTATGCCAAAGAAGGAGGCGGATGGAAAATCTGTAGCTAAAAAGTCTACAGTTAAGAAAACTCAAAAGAAGAAGGCGACAAAAAGGGTCGCTGCTAAAACGGTAAAAAAGCCAACACCTAAGAAAGCTGCTACAAAGAAAATGACAAAAAAGGTCGCTAAGAAAACATCGACTGCAAAAAAGAGTAATAAATTACCGCAACCGCAAAGTAAACCAAACAATCGACAAGAAGTGCAAAAAATAGCTCTAGAACAGCTATTCAAAAAACCTGATAACGGGGAAGCGGTCCTAAATTCTGAAAAAGAAACGACGCTGCCCTCAAATATGAGTGTACGAAGTATTGAAAAAACATTGGCAATACATACGCTCTTGAGTGATTCTGTTGCCGAAAAAGTTCGCCGTGGCGCATATGGACTGTCGTTTGTTTTCATATTATTTGGTTCACTATACTCGCTCCAGCAGGTTGTCGCTGTAGCTGCTCAAACAAACACTCAATTAGCCAACCTGATTGACTCAACCAGCTCTTCGTCAAAAGATATTTCGGAAACTGTAAAACAATCAATAGAACCTGAATTGCTCCGGGCTCCACAGTTTCCACAAATACTTGATTCCAAAGATACTTTCACTTTCTCCCTCTTGAATGCAGACAGAGCGGAGGTTATCGTTCAAAATATAAAAACAGGGAATAAGATAACCATAGAGGGAAAGGCCCTTTCTTCTGACAAATATGAATTCAGTGTCTCACCAGAGGTGTTAGATGTCGGCAGTTATGAAGTACGGATAGCGGCGCTCACAAGATATGGAGTAACTGATTTTCCAGCTGGAAGATTTACAGTTTCTTCTAATAGTGAGATTGAAATAAATGAAGAAAGTGACCGTCCACAAACGGAGGAGAATATTGAAAGTGAAGAAGCACAACCCGACTCGGTAGTAGACAACAAGACATTTGATTTGGTACTCACTGCAAAGACAATTAAAGCACCAACAATGCTGTCAGTGTTGGCACCAGCAAACATTACTAACGTAAAATTATTCGGCTTGCGAGAAGATTCGTACACCACGCAACCATTAGGTGGAACTGTTAGAAAAACTGAAGACGGCTGGCGAGTCTTCTTCGATGTAAAAAATATACCGAACGGGACTTATGAACTTTTTGTTACAGGTTTGCGTAACGGTGTGGAAGTTAAAAGTGTGGGTAAGGAAGTCGTAATTGCCAAGCCATCGTTAGCGACTAGTTATGCTACAGCAAAATCTGAGGACGAGGACGTTAGCCAGGCAACTACCAGCAGCCAGCAACAAGTCCAGTCAGTTCTTGTAGTCAGTGAAGGTCAGCCAGTGCAAGCAATGTCGAGAAATTTTTCTGAGATTACGTTGCTACCAGAGATCGACCGCGAGTCTGATACTGAAAGCGTCGTCACAAAACTTTTGCAGTCAGAAAGAATAGATTTAGAAAATTTACTCAGAAACTATTCTGTTGCAGCACAGTCTAACAATGAAATTACCAAGCGGTTAGCAGTAGAGTCTCTGGATGCGTATGTGGCTCGTTTGCAAGAAAAAGACGAAGCAACTGTGGCTTCGGCTCAAGGTAAGATTGCGGATAGGGTACTCTCATTGCGTAATAAAATTGATACTTTTGAGACACTCCGTCGAAGTAAAAGTAGTGAAGCAACCGCAATTGATTCTGATGGAGACGGCATCTCTGACCTAGACGAACGCACTTTGTTTAATACCGATCCGGACAATCCAGATACAGATGAAGATGGTGTTATAGATGGAATCGAAGTTATGCGAGGTTACAACCCAGCTGATGGGGCTTCTGAAGCTAATGTAATGTACGAATCACCTAGAGAAAGCATTGGCTTAACCTACAAGGATGATTTGAGAGTGGTACGGGTGAGTCCATATGTCGTTGCCGAGCCAGATGCTGGGAAAGTGGTACAAGCAAGTATTGTCGGACAAGCATTACCGAATTCGTACGTAACACTATACATTTTTAGTACACCAACGATTATTACCGTCAAAACTGATGATACCGGAGCATTTGAATACATTTTCACTAATGAGTTAGAGGATGGAAAACACGACGTATATGTAGCAATGACTGACAATGCTGGAAAAATCGTTGCCCAAAGTGAGCCCTTTACCTTTGTGAAAGAAGCGGAAGCCTTTACAACCGGCTCCTTTAGTGATGGTCCTGCAGGGACTTCAGATTATATTTTAGATAATCAATATAGCTTGGCGTTAGGGTTGGGGGTTTTGTCGCTCGGTGTTGTGCTATTTATGTTAGGTATTGGTTTGCGTCGTGAAGAGCCGGTCTTAGTAACAGGGTCATGATTTCAAAAGTGCTCTGGTATATTCAAAACGGTGCTGTTGCACTTACGCTTCACACTAAATTCATCTTGATAATTTTGGTGATTTTTTTATTTCCACTGGGATTTTTGTTCTCAGTGCAAACCATTCAGCAAGTTGCCGACAACAATACTAAGACAGTGCAAAAAGAATCAGTTGCTGTACTGCACGAAGCTTTACAGATTGGTCCACTGAAAGAAAACACCGCGCGGCTTTTGGCAGAAGAATTCAATTCACCCACCACCCTACAGGTTTATAAAACCGATGATTTAAATCAAACTGAGCTCCAGTTTTCATCAGGAGAGAATGCTGCTCCAATTGACTTGCACCTCCTTGTAACTACTCCCAGCGATGGTTCCGTGTACATATATGAGCAAGAAGAGAACGGAGCTCGAGTTTGGTATGCAGTTTCTAAAATACGTACTGAAGGACATCTATACACTATTGCCAGTATCCATAACTACAGATTACTTGATCAAGTGTTAGCGAGCAGGATTCTTGATGTATATTGGTTTCTTGGACTTGGCTTACTCCTGCTTTTCTTGATTGCTTATTGGTTGGTACGGCAGACAAACTGGGAGGCTAAGTATCAGTCAATTCAGACGAATCTGTCTCAACAAGAGCTTCTCATGGGTACGATTGCACACGAATTTAGGTCACCTTTAACGGCTATAGCTGGTAATCTGAGTTTTCTTCATGAGTCAAATCGTCTGCGACCAAAAGATAAAGAAACACTGCGCAGTATCGGTATGTCGACGCAACGCATGCTGCACTTAGTGAATGATTTTTTAGAGGTGTCCAAGATTCAATCTGGAAGAATAGATCTTACCTTTGAAAAGGTAAACCTGAACGAAGTCATTTATAGAGTTATTACTGAACAAGGAGTCTTGGCGGCAGAGAAAAGACTCATTCTACGCGACGCAACACAACGGAAAGACATTCAGCTTTTGACCGATAAAAAACGTCTAGTGCAGGTGCTCACCAATATTGTAAATAATGCTCTTAAATATACGGAAAAGGGAAGCATTGTCATAACGTACGAAAGCAACCCGCTGTATGTTACCTTGCGTGTCCAAGACACTGGTACTGGTATTAGTGCTGCCGACAGGGATAAGTTGTTTGAGCCGTTCTCAAGAGTCGGTGGTGTCGAAAAAACAGCGGCGATGGGTAGCGGTCTCGGTATGTGGATCACCAAAAGACTAGTCGAAACACTCGGCGGTAAAATCGCAGTGGAATCTATTTCCGGCATTGGCACACACGTAGTCTTAAGGTTTGATACACGCAAGATTGCAGCAAAAGCTAGAGACGGTATACTGTAGGTACGCATATGCGACCCCTAGCACCATCTAGGGGCATACTATATGGATACAAAGAAAACAAAGACAGAAATGGCTGATGCAGCCGAAAAAATTATCGTAAAAGGAGCCAGGACTCACAATTTGAAGAATGTGACAGTTGAAATGCCGCGCGGTAAAATGATTGCTGTTACGGGACCTTCTGGATCGGGAAAGTCGTCACTTGCTTTCGACACAATTTTCGCGGAAGGGCAGCGCCGCTATGTTGAATCGCTGTCTCCGTACGCCAGACAGTTTTTAAATAAAATGCAGAAACCCGATGTCGATGAGATTTCAGGGTTGTCGCCAGCGATTTCAATTGATCAAAAGTCTGCTTCAAGGAATCCTCGATCTACAGTGGCCACGGTAACTGAAATCTATGATTATCTACGAATTTTGTACGCTCGTGTGGGTCAACCATACTGTCTCGATGTTGATGTGCCAATTCAAAAACTTTCTCAAGATGAGATTTTGGGTATTATCCTCAAGTCAATCCAAGACAAAGAGGTAAAAGCAGCTACAAAAAAACAGACGTCTGAAGTAATGGGAATTGAAGTGTCAAAAGGACGCGTTACAGTCTTTGCGCCAGTTGTCGTCGGAAGGAAGGGAGAGTACTACCAACTTTTGTATGATCTGCTGGCTAAGGGATACGAAACAGTAAAGATTGATGGTCAAGTCAAACAGCTTCGCGAAAAAATAGAACTTACCAAAACTAAGCGGCATGACATCGACGTGCTTGTTGATGAGATATACGTGAGCGAATTTACGAGTGACCCTAAAGGTTCCCAAGAACGTCTTTCGGAGGCGGTCGAGTTAGCCTTAACGGAAGCTAATGGTTTGGTAAAAATTGAAAGCCCCGATGGCGAAGAAAGAACGCTCTCAGCAAAATTCATCTGCCCGGTCGATGGATCGTCATTCCCGGAAGTTGAGCCACGCTTATTTTCATTTAATTCACCCTATGGAGCTTGCCCAGAATGTAATGGTCTTGGTGTGGTAGGAATATTTCAAAGTGATGAGTGTCCAGTGTGTAAAGGAGCACGTCTTCGCCCAGAGGCCTTGCGAGTGTATCTAGGTGGGGATGGTAAAAAAGACCTTGGTATCAACATTGTGGCGTTTACAGCGCTGACGGTAGCAGAGGCTGCAGATTTTATAACCAATCTATCTTTAAGTAAAAAACAGCAAGAAATTGCATGGCCAGCACTACGCGAAATAATTGAAAGACTCGAATTCATGAAAGATGTCGGTATCGAATATCTGACATTAAATAGACGAGCCAACACGCTTTCAGGTGGGGAGGCTCAGCGCATAAGGTTGGCTTCGCAATTGGGCTCAGGTCTGGTGGGGGCTTTGTATGTACTCGATGAACCTTCAATTGGTTTACATCAACGGGACAACGATAAGCTTATCAAAACCCTCAAGGAGTTACGTGATCTGGGTAACACCATTATTGTTGTTGAACATGACGAAGACACCATCTACGCTGCAGACTATCTGGTTGATATTGGACCGGGAGCAGGTGTGCATGGCGGAGAAGTGGTGGTGGCAGATTATGTTGAGGACTTGTTGGAAGCTAAAACAAATCCGAGCAAATCAATAACGTTAGATTATTTACGCGGTGATAAGAAGATTTCTATTCCAGAGCGTCGCACGAGTGAAAAGGGCAAGTTGATTATTAAGGGTGGTAAAGCGTTTAATATAAAAAATCTAAATATAGAGGTGCCGCTCGGCAAATTTATATGTATTACCGGCGTTTCAGGTTCCGGCAAGTCTACCTTTATGTATGAAATTGTCGACAAAAATCTTAAAGCTCGTTTAGAGAAAAAACATCGATCAGCCAAAACCTTTAACGCTACATCATTTACTGGAACTGAATACCTCGGCCGTTCAGTGTTAATAGACCAGTCACCAATCGGTCGGACACCCCGTAGTAACCCAGCGACGTATACTGGTGCCTTTACGCACATTCGTGATTTGTTAGCTGCTACTAATGAAGCAAGAGCACGCGGGTGGAAACCTGGTCGATTTAGTTTCAACGTTAAGGGCGGACGTTGTGAAGCTTGTCAGGGCAATGGTGTTATTGCAGTTGAGATGCACTTCCTGCCGACGGTGTATGTGACCTGTGATGTTTGTGACGGTACACGCTTTACTAAGGAGACACTGGAGGTGACGTACAAAAAGAAAAATATCCACCAAATTCTCCATATGACCATTGAAGATGCATATACTTTCTTCAATGACATTCCCGCTATCGCCGAGCGGTTGAAGACATTACTAGATGTTGGGCTGGGATACTTGGAATTAGGGCAGAGTGCTACTACGCTTTCTGGTGGCGAGGCACAGCGGGTGAAAATTGCTTCAGAGTTGTATCGGCAACATACGCAAAAAACAATCTATCTACTCGATGAACCGACTACCGGTTTGCATTATGAGGATGTTCGTAAGTTGATTGAAATCTTACAAGAGCTGGTGAACAAGGGTAATACCGTAATGGTGATTGAACATAATCTAGACTTGGTGAAATGCGCAGACTACATTATTGATATCGGGCCTGAAGGAGGAGCGGCTGGCGGTACGGTGGTTGCAAAAGGTACTCCTGAACAGGTAGCTGAGGTGGAAAAGTCTCATACTGGTCGTTATTTAAAGCGCGTACTGAAGTAATGAACGATGAAAAAAGAAGATTTACATAGTTTGCAAATTCCTGATAATCCAGGCGTCTATTTTTTTCTTGGTGTAAATAAAAAAATTTTGTATATCGGGAAGGCGACCTCGCTGCGAAATCGTGTTCGCAGTTACTTTGCGCTGGATATACGTGAGAAAAGATCTGAACTCATTGAGAATATGGTTCGGGAAGCAATTACGGTTGAGTGGACAGAAACGGAAAGTGTTCTAGAAGCATTGATTCTTGAAACGAATCTCATTCGTTCGCACAAACCTCGCTATAATACTCGCAGCAAAGATGATAAGAGTTACAACCACCTGGTAATTACTAATGAGGAATGGCCGCGAGTGCTTGTGGTTCGAGCAAAAGATTTAACTGAGCAATTTACAAAAAAAGATATTAAATACGAATTCGGCCCTTTTCCAAACGGCGGCTTGTTTCGTGAGGCACTTAAAATAGTTCGCAAGCTATTTAAGTACTATGACACTAAAATACCAGTTGGTAGCGAAAAGAGTAAAGTGACTAAAGGCCAGATTGACTTCAATCGTCAGATAGGTTTATTTCCTGATGTCGAATCAAGAGTAGAGTACCTGAAAACAATTCGTCACATTAAACTTTTTTTTGAAGGGAAGAAACAACAAGTAATAAAAGAGTTAAAGCGAGAAATGATGGTAGCGGCTAAAAAAGAAGAGTTTGAAAAAGCAGCAAGTTTAAAGCGTCGAGTGTTTGCTCTTGAGCATATTCGAGACGTATCATTGTTACGCACAGATTTTAATTCAGTCGATGTTGAGGGAGTGTTTAGAATTGAATCTTACGATATTGCCCATATGAGTGGACAAGACATGGTCGGCGTAATGACGGTGGTGCACAATCAAGTACCAGTAAAGCAAGAGTATAGAAAATTTAAAATACAGAGCTTTAAAAAAGCCAATGATCCAGGTGCTCTGCGAGAAATGCTGCATAGACGACTGTCACACAAGGAATGGCCAAAAGCGAACTT
>CATMPJ010000003.1 GCA_950073265.1 uncultured bacterium
GTTAGTTCGTGTCCTTTTTTATTCAAATTACCAATCTCCTTTAAAAACTTTTGATAACTAATACCAAAAGTTTGTATTTGCTTACAAGCTTGATACACATACTTTTGGATATTATTATTTTTTGAAAGAATATCTCTTTCACATTTATTAATATCTATTCCAGATGCAGCACACTCTTTAATTCTTTGAGGCGTTCTAAAGAATGCTTCAAGGGTTATGTCTTCAATACTAGGCATCTTATCTAAGTCTTCACCAGAAAGCTTTTGATACAGCGCTGATCTTCTAAAGTAGAAAAGTCCTATAGCTAAAATTACCGCTCCTCCGAATGGTGGAAATAAGTAAAATATGAAATTCAAAATGTTGTATCCAAAAGATAAGATGTGATTCACCATGTTCACGGTAGTAGGAATAATGATGAAAAACATTAATCCTACTAGGACTACCCAGACTATCTTTTTAGCTTCTTGAAATGATCTCCGGTCTCCACTTATGTAATACAGGACTTGATAGAACTTGAGCTTATATAGCAATGCACCCAACGTAACAAAAGTGAGTGCACTATACAGTAGCCTATTGAACATAGACGGTTCTGGCACAGGCGTGATAGTTTGCCACTGGTAACCCTGACCCAAGAAGAAATGCCACACAGAGACAGAGAACAAAAACAACAAAGCAAAGACAGTTGTATTAAATGTCTCCTTAAAAAATTTCTTAATCTCTTTTTGGTACCACTTCACAGTTAAACTAAGCAAACCTTAAAACTATCTCCTTCTTTTATAACCCTAAGAGCATCTCTCGTACTTAGTACCTCAAATTTAGCGATATTTGAATTAGTATCTACAAGCGCCTCTGTACTAGCAACTCCTGCAATAGCTAACATGTAAATACGCTCACGATCTCTAAAGAGAGAAATGAACTGAGCTTCTGTTATCCCATGTAGTCGATTAGGACAAACCGTAGTAGGACGATTACCAAGCTTTGAATATAACTCTTTTAATTTTTTTGGGTTGTCGCCAGCCAAAGAACTCTCAATCATTTTTGCAGAGTTTCTTATTTGGGAACACGATTCTCGCGCCTTGCCACCAAAACCTTTTTTGACTTGAATTATGTAAACTTTTCCTGCCTCTCCAATATAAAGCAAATCAAAGTACTCGATACCATCAAGGATAATTCTATCGCCAACAATGAAATTTGGATTATTACAATAACTGTCATTGTAAGGACCTTCTTTTCCACTCACCCAAGCATTCATTTCTATATCAGACCTTTTTTTAATGCGATCATCAGCATTTAGATAAGTATCAAAATCATTTTGTAATACAACTAAAAAGTTATCTTTGACCAAGTACCATTGTCTATCTACCAAAAAATATGTTTTCTCCTCATACTGCACTTCACCATGAAGGTGTGCATAAATTTTTCCACCTGTGTTTTGAAACAATTCATCATGAGTAGTCTCAATAAATACTTGCTCTATATGCTCTGTAAAAGCTTCTAATGACTCTAAAACTTCAGGATGATTAGCTCTAAAGTGTTCAATTGTTAAATCAATAACGTCCTCGGTCTCAGGTAGTGTGTCCAACTCAGCAAAGAAAGTATTTTTGTAGCGAATTTTATACGTATTTGCTCCAAAATAATCATCGTAATTCACATTACACAAATCATAATCAAGCTCAACATCAGGATTCGCTACTCTCTCATAAATAGTCTCATAAACTTTTTGCTTTAGATTATTTTCGATTGTGTACCCTTTAACCAACATTACAGAATCAAGAAAAGCAAAAGCTGCTTCGGTTTCCTCATCAACAGTTTGGGCGAGGTATTCTTTTATTCTTGTAATTAGTTTCAGTACGTCTTCAAAACCAATACGCTTCTTAATTTTGAATGAACTCTTGATTTCAACCCCAACCCTCTTTTTAGTGCCAAGCATTGAAGCCATATCTGGGTCGTCCCACACATCTTCCCTAATTGAGGCAAGTAAATCCTTTTCCATACCTGCCCGAATGATTCTGTAGCGCTCACAGCTGAGTAACCACGATAATAATGATCTCTTGCATATAGATCACCAGTCACACTTCGACTCTTTGCTTGCTTAATTTTTTCAGGATCAGTAATACGCTTCATTAGCTCAATGGGAAATGTCACGTCTATAAATTCTGTGATTGCATGATTTGCAGAACCTCCTGTAAAGCAAAATAAATCTCCGTCTGAATCATGAACAAACACAATAAAATCATGGTTTCTGTTGTAGAGAGTTGGAACGTCATCAAATGCTTTATTTAGAAAACTCTGCCAAGCGTTAGGGTTTCCTCGTTCATGTCTATACGCTGTAACAGAAACTCCTTCATCTAGAGTAATCAGTTCGGACAATTCCATTGAGGTGAGAGAGAAACCTTCATCTTTTTTTCTTTTCTTCTGAGTGTACAAATCGATAATACGCCCAATCACTTCTACATTGGAGTTTGTCTCACGAAGTTCCTCGTGATCAGTATTTAGCTTGTACAAGCCTATTGTGTTCTTTTCAGCCATATTTCTATACAATTTAGTATAAACCTATCGAAAATAAACACAATAAATCGGCATGTCAGCTAAAATACTATAAAATAACGTTATGCAAAAGATAATCACCCATTCACCAACCAGACAACCTAGAGATGGTGATGTAGTTATCCAAGTGACCGACATGTCTGTACATACTAGGGATTTTTCTGCCACGCCGTCAGTTGGGAAAAAGATTGTACGAGCGATGGATAAAAAAGAAGCTACTCGAGTATATGTTCAATCAACAGGTGATTTAAAGAAGGACAAGGAAACTATCAACGACAAAATTGAGAATGATCCAGAGCTTGTAAAACTGGTTCGAGAAACAGAAGCTAGTGGAGGGAAAGTTTTCTTTGCCTTCCCTAAAGGCGGCGCGCCCACCAAACTCGGTAATGATGCTGAACAATTTATGAAGAGTAAGAACGGTAAGCGTATATTACGCGGACTTGCCAAAGATAAACCAGCAGAGTAATATTGTTAGTAACAAATATTGCGTAGTAACAAGTAGAGTAACGCACCGCCTCATCGCTATGCCTACTCCGCGCAAGAAATAGATAGCTCACCAGCTTTTTATTTCGTGTGTGGATGTAGGTTTTTTCTATACCCATACATTTTATTTACGTAAGTATTAAATAAAATGAAGAAGCTAATTTGGCGTACTGAAGTACGCACCGTAGACGAACTTATCCCTCAGACGATTAACCCTCGTACTATTTCGGACAAACAAATGTCTGACCTTAAGAAGAGTCTGAAGAAATTTGGACTAGCTGAGATACCAGCAGTAGACGCTAACGGCGAGATACTTGCAGGACATCAGCGTGTGAAAGCCCTCAAGTTACTGGGTCGAGGTAGTGAAGAAATTGATGTACGCATTCCTAATCGAAAGCTCACCAAAACAGAAGCTGACCAGTACCTGATTTCTTCCAACAAACTGGGTGGCGATTGGGATCTCGAAGCGTTAAAAAGCTTTGACCTAGACCTTCTTACAGAATCAGGGTTTGAAGATATCGAACTAGCAGATTTCTGGGATAAAGACCTAACTGCTGAAGATGATGATTTCGATGAGGAAAAAGAAATTGAAGAAGCAAAGACCACTGACATTCAATCGGGTGACTTACTCATCCTTGGTAAACACAAACTGCTCTGTTCAGATTGCACTGACAATAACGCACTCAAATCTCTCTTTGGTGACGAACGTACCAGCATGATCTATTCAGACCCTCCATACAACATCAAACTTGATTACGACAAAGGTGTAGGTAATAAAGCCAACTATGGTGGCGATGTCGACGACAATAAAAGCTCTGAGCAATACAAAGTATTCATTAGACAGACACTTGAAGCTGGTCTAGCAGTATCAACTAAAGATACTCACGTATTTTATTGGGCTGATGAAGCTTGGGTTTGGATTTTTCAGACACTCTACAACGAACTCGGTATAAAGAATCGTAGGTTGAATATATGGTTGAAAAATTCGGCCAGCCCGACTCCAACTGTCGCCTTCTCGAAAGTACTTGAATTCTGTGTGTATGGCACAGTCAATTCACCCTACCTGTCGAAATTAGTTCTAGACGCTACAGAGATGATGAATAAAGAACTCGGTACAGGAAATCAACTGCTAGAAGACGTACAAAATGTTTGGGCCGCCAAACGTTTGAGCACATCGCAGTACGAACACCCAACATCAAAACCACCGTCACTCCACGAGAAAGCAATCAAACGTTGTACCAAGCCAAATGACATCATTCTCGATTCGTTTGCTGGTTCTGGAAGTACTCTGATTGCAGCTGAGTCACTAAACCGACGAGTATATACCATTGAACAAAATCCAATCTTTTGTGAAGTAGTTCGCCGACGGTATGAAAAGTTGACTGGGAAGAAAGTAAAAGTAATCAAAGGATTCTATGAAAAAGGATAGTCATGCTCCGAGGTTCTTAGACGAACTTCGCAAAGTACCAATCGTTCAGGTGGCGTGCGAGAAATCAGGAATCTCACGTAACACCGTTTATCGTTGGTTAAAAGAAGATAAAGAGTTTGCTAAAGAGTACGCCGAAGCAGAAACGGCTGGTATTGAGTTCGTGAACGACATGAGCGAAAGTCAGTTACTGCAACTAATCAAAGATAGAAAGTTCTCAGCCATTCGCCTGTGGCTCACAAGCAACCACAAACGATTCGCCACAAAGCCACTGAAAAGACAAGGTGAGAAAAATACTGAACTATCAGATGATCAGAAAGACACCATCAAACAAGCGTTGGAATATGCCAACTTAATCAAACCTGATCATGAATAACTTACCCCCAGAACTACTAGAAAGAATTGTTTCTGACCCCTTAGTGCGACGAGAAGTGACCGCCAGGAGTCACGGATACTTTATGCCCGTGTACTTTAGTGAATACTTAAAGCACCCTAGTGCGAAGTTTCATTCAGAGATGTTAGAAATTACTGAACGAACTGATTTGAAGTTAGGGGTAATAGTAGCTTTTCGTGGTTCTGCTAAATCTACTATCTTCTCTTTGTCGTACCCCATTTGGTCGATACTAGGTTCACAACAAAAGAAGTTCGTGTTGCTGATTTCTCGTACACAAACCCAAGCGAGGCAGCTACTACAGAACATCAAAGCTGAATTAGAGCGAAACGAACTACTGCAACAAGACCTTGGACCATTTGAGGAGCCACAAGACGAATGGCGAGCATCATCAATCGTACTATCAAAGTATGACGCTCGTATTACCGTATTGTCTGCCGACCAGAGTATGCGTGGACTTAGACACAAGAGTTATCGACCTGATTTAATTATCTGTGATGACATCGAGGACATGGGTTCTACTAAAACTCAAGAAGGTAGAGACAAAACCTTTAATTGGTTTACCAGTGAAATCATTCCCTCGGGAGACCTTGGAACAAAGATAATTTTGGTCGGTAACTTGGTACACGACGATTCACTTATCATGCGTCTAAAAGAGAAAATCGACTTTGGCGAAGTGAACGGTGTATTCAAAGCCTTTCCACTCATAGACAAATACGGTGACTGTTTATGGTCAGAAAAGTTCACTACTCCTGAGTCACTTATCGACTTAAAGAAAGAAGTCATGAGTGCCAAAGCGTGGGAGCGTGAATATCTTCTCCGAATGATTCCAGACGAAGGACAGATCATAGATGCGCTATGGATACGTCACTATCACGATATTCCAGATGATATGCACCAGCTCGGCATCTATGTTGGTGTAGATCTCGCCATCTCGAAAAGCACCTACGCTGACTACACAACAATGGTTCCTATCCTTGTTTGCGAAAAGGACAAAAAGTTGTACCTGTACATCTTGCCTGAAATTGTTCGTAAACGACTTAGCTTTCCTGAAACCTGTGCCGAGATAAAACTACTGGAATACAAACTTCGTTCTGAGTACTTACTTGACCCACTATTCTTTATCGAGAACGTCGCATATCAAGAAGCGGTTGTACAACAGCTTAAAGAAGATGGTGTAAATGTTGAAGGAGTTAGACCACAAGGAGACAAACGAGAACGTTTAAGTCTCACAGCCACGCCGTTAAGCGTGGGACAGATTTTCTTTCCCTTTGGTGAGTCATCAAAGCTAGAACAAGAACTCATCAACTTCGGTGTTGAGAAACATGACGACTTAGCTGATGCATTTTCGCTAGTAGTGCTTGAGGTACTGGTGAACCGTAAGCCTAAGAAGAGAGGAATACTATTTGGTTAGTACGTACAGACCTTAACTACCTCACCAAACTGATAAATAAACACATCAGCGTCACGTACGTGATCTGGTGCGTTTTGTCTGAGATTATCTCCAATTACGTTGCAGTATGAAGTTGCAGCAACATCATTAATAGCGACTTCAGTATCAACTGTGATGCGAATTAGAATCCCGTCATCATTGTTTGCCAACTGAGTATCTAACCAGCGACCTTCTGCGTATTCATCCAGTCCAGCTTGAATTGCTGACATATTTGCTGGTTGCTTTGGAGTACTGTTTTCAGATGGTGACATGACTATTGAAGCTACGATACCAACGAAGATAATAGCCACTAATGCACCTCCTGCACCAATACCTTGCTTGGCTCGACAGTTTGGACAACGTCGAGCTTTCTTTGGAATGTCTGACTGACATTCTCTACACTTCTTTGTTTGTTCTGTATTCATAAATCTAGCGGGATTTAGTTATTAAGTACTGGGATACCAAAAGGCTCCCAGCCATTGCGATTCAACCTTTCGGTCAAACCCATACCTGTTTCCAGATATGACCCGCTAGAGTGACTCTGACTGGGAGTCCTTTGATCTCTAGCGGGTTTTACGACCATATCCTCTTGCGAGGGGTTAGGCCTTTGTTGTGATGAACATAATAGCAAATTACTGCCATTAATAACAATTGTATCGCTAAAGTGTTGTTTTGCTAAGCGAGTATGTAACGCTTTAACTATCCTGCATAGCTATACACCACTGATGGTTCTGTCATTAATATATACATGATAGAAGGAGTAACTGAGGAGAAATTAAAGTACTGTCTTTATGCAAGAAAAAGTACCGAGAGTGACGAACGACAAGCATTATCTATTGAGTCACAAGTAAATGAAATGCTTCAGATTGCTGAGCGTGAAAATATAGAAGTAGTTGATATCAGACGAGAATCAAAGTCTGCTAAGGATTCTGGGAATAGACCCGTGTTTAAAGAGTTACTAGGAGACGTAAAGCAAGAGAAATTTAATGCCATCCTGACATGGGCACCAGATAGATTGAGCAGAAACGCTGGAGACCTTGGTTCGGTAGTTGATCTAATGGATGAACAAAAATTACACTCAATACGGACGTATGGACAGACATTTAGTAACTCACCTAATGAAAAGTTTTTATTGATGATTTTATGTTCTCAGGCAAAACTTGAGAATGACAATAGAGGTATCAATGTAAAGCGAGGACTAAGAGCAAGGTGTGAACTTGGGTTATGGCCTACTAACGCAGCTACTGGTTACATAAAAGAACGCAGACTAGATAGGAAGAATGAATGTCTTATCGATCCAGACAGAGCACCAGTCATTAAACAGATGTTTGAGAAAGTTGCTTACGAAAAATGGTCCGGCAGAAAACTCTATCACTGGCTAAAGTTTGAACTCAATTTTAGAACTCATGCTGGAAAGAAACACTTAAGTCTCGGAAACATTTATAAAATCCTCGACAACACGTTTTATTACGGAAGTTTTGAATACCCTAAAGGGAGTGGTCAGTGGTATCAGGGAAAACACGAACCTATTGTAACTAAAGAGTTATATGACGAAGTACAGACACAACTTAAAGGCAACGAATTGAAGACACGGACGGATAAAGAATTTGCGTTCACTAAGCTCATGACTTGCGGCTTGTGTGGTTCAGGCATAAGTGCTGATGAAAAGTATAAGAAATTGAAGAATGGAAAGTTCAATACTCACATATATTACGGTTGCACCAAAGCTAAGGATAAGAATTGCAAAAGTGGATACTTAAATGAAACTGAGCTAATAACACAACTGCAGGATTTAGTGGATACAATAAAATTAAAAGAAAATACCGTGCTGATTAAACTAAAAGCTGAAGTAACTAGATTTAAGAAGTTTCAGTTAGCACTGTCAGGCAAAAGTACTGAAATCAAAGTATCGGATAAAGATGTCAAAAATTATTTTAAGTTCGTTTTAAAAGATGGTGACATCAATGAAAAAAGAAGTCTATTTGAAAGCTTAGAAAGCAAATTAATACTAAAAAATAAATTACTATCAATAGTAAAATGACTATGAATTTTCTTGATACCATTTTTGTTGAGCGGCGGACATGGCTGGCTTTATTTTTCTTACTTCCCAGTCCTTCATAGCTAACAATTGATCTTTCTCTCTATTTCTTCTAATTGTCATTTTAAAATCTGTTTTGTTAAATGAAACGCCACTCTTTTTCATTCTCCATAATAGAAATAGCAGGTGTCTAGGTGAAAAGGCTCCTCTCTCTTGAAAGTACTCAATTGAATTATTTATGTCATCAAACTCTTTATCTTTTTGTGACAAATCTACTAAGCTAGTGATAACTCTTTTTGTTCTAGCGTTAGATATAAGTTTGCGTCTATCTTGGTGCACTTTTTTGGTAGTGGAAACTTGATCAAGTACATTACCTTCATCATCAATTGCTGAAATTGAGAATCGTAATATACATTCAGATCCAATTAGCACAACTTCTTTAGTATGCTGATTTTTTATTTCAAATTGAAATCTAATTCCAGGATGATCACACAATTCACAATCTTCCTCAGGGCGAGTAAGGTCATAGGTGTCTCCAGTATAAAACCACTCGCTCAATGCTTGGTTGAGGTCGGTTTTTTCTTTACTCAGAGGTAAGAGATTCTTTTTAACACTTTCTACCCATCTATTTGACATAGACTATTTATACCACTTACACACAATAAGAAAACACCTGAAAATCAGGTGTTTTCTTCTACAATCTCTCAGTGTGACTACTTCACCTCAAAGTTGAACATCATGCCTGAGTGCAGGTGTTCAGCGATGTGACAGTGTGCCATCCAGTTTCCTGGGTTACTCATATCAACAAGAATATCTACAGTCTGACCCTTTGGAATCAACACCGTGTCTTTCCACTGCATATTTTCATTAAGCTCACCATCTTCAGCCAAGACAATAAATCGTTGGCCGTGGAAGTGAAGAGGATGCTGCATAGGATGCATACCTTTTTCATCATTATAGACACGAACTTTTACCAAATCACCTTGTTTGAATGACCAGTCAATTTTGTCATTCTTTGCCCCAGTATCTGTGTCCTCAATAACCCACTCAATATTTTCATCAGAGCTCATATTGTTCATCATGGCCATATCGTCCTCCCATTCAATACCGTCCTCGCCGTGTTCTTCAGACTCTTCCTCAGCGTCTGCGAGGTATGGTTCACAACCAGACATTTCAGGCATCATCTTACAGTGTTCACGCATCATATCGTCATCAGCATTTCCGCCCATCATACCTATACCTGATCCACCACCGTTCATATCATTCATCATTCCGCTCATCATTCCTTTCATTTCTATATCGAGACGAAGATTTTTGTCAGGTGTTTTAGATAATAACGATGCAACATCAGATCGAATATCAGTATAGTCAGCAACGTTAGAACGCAAGGTCATGAATTCTGCTTTCTTATTTGTACCAGAAGCTTCTACGGTGACTGTACCAATAGTTTCTCCACGATGATCAATTACGTACGTTCCTGGTGTATCGTAATACAGCTCAATTACATATCGTTCAGCTGTTCCTATAGTCTGATGCTCGATTATCTCTTCTTTTTCAATTCGCCCCACATCTCCACCGACAAGCTTCATGAGTGCACCTTCAAACTCTAACTGGAAGGTTCGAGTGTTTGCAACGTTAGTGATATACGCCCGTGTTATTTCTCCTTGTTTAACGGTAAAGTTATAGTCTTCTTTGTCATTAATGAGCAATGTGTCACCAAAGCGGCCCATGAGAGTGTTAGTCACTACTCCTTCGGTAAAGTCTCCGTCTTCAAGAATGTCATCAACTATTAGATATTCTTCTTGATCAGCCTCATTCCAGTACCCATCTTCTTCTACAATCATGTTTCCGTAGAGACCCATTTCTTGCTGGTAGTCTTCACGTACGTGTGGGTGGTACCAAAATACGCCCGTATCAGGGAACTCAAGTTCATACGAGAAACTTTCTCCGACTGCAATGGCTGGAGTAATCGGTACTGCACCGTCCATCTGCCAATCTCCGCGTAAGCCGTGTGAGTGCAGTGATGTCTGCATGTCTATGTTGTTGATAAAGTTGACGGTCACTTTTGCACCCTTTTGTACCTTCAGTACTGGGCCAGGAATCTGACCGTTATACGCCAACCGCTTTACAGTTCGATTACCGACTTCTTGCTTCACAATTGAAGCAGTAAGATTAAATGTATCGCCATCATTGAGTTCAACCACTTGAGTTGGCTGTACTTCTGGTACATTCGCATCGTGCAAGATTGCTAAATTGTCTTCTTCAGGAATATTTTGTCCCATCATCATGCCGTCCATGTTCATCCCCATCATGTTTGGAGTACTGGTATACCAAAACACCCCACCAATAAGGAGCAAGAACGCACCTATGCTTAATATGTATTTCATATTTAGATAGTTAGATAAGGTGACATCTCTCCATCAGCTGATAGTTGATAAACTTCATACGGAGCTGTTTTTTTGCCTGGCATACCTGGGGTACCAATTGGCATTCCCGGTAATCCAATGCCAGTAATGTCAGGTTGTTCAGCCAGTAGTTTCTCAATTGCTTCCAGTGGCACATGTCCTTCTACTACGTAGTCGCCAATAACTGACGTATGACAGCTTTCTCCACCCAGTGGAATGTTACGTGATTGTTTGATTGCGTTAAGGTCATTCGTTTCTTCAATCGTGACATCAAAGCCAGCTGCTTCGAGTGCCGCTGCGTGACCACTACAACAGCCGCAATTCGGACTCTTGTATAAAGTGACTGACTGACCTTCACCAAAGTTTGCGACCGCTAAGTCTGGTTCGTAGGTGAGGTTGTTTTGACCAAAGGAAACTAAACCTGTGACAGCAACCGCTACCAACGCTATTGCTGGTATCGTGATGAAGTTTTTTCTCTTGGTGACGAATCCATAGCTGAGCACACTTATAGCCAGAGCAGCTAAAAGTATGGCGACAACAGTCATCGGTTCTTGGTACCACGCCGTGGTGATATGTAGTTCTTCCTCGTGAGCGAGAATAATCGATGGTGCAAAAAGAATTGCACCAAGAAAGTATGTTTTTTGCATGTTTATTTACTTTTCTAAGCTACTAAATGAGCGATTTAAATCACAATATTCGGTAGCTAAAAAAGTTTTGGGTGAAGAATACCATTAGAAAATAGTTCCTGTAGTGGACGATATGAAAAGGAGTACGTCCGAGTACGAAATACATTGAGTTGGATGGGTATCAGTTTTCTTTTTACACCCAATAAAAAAGGTGCTGTTGAAACAACCAAAGCAATCGCACCCGCAGCTAATACAAGCGTGACGATGGTTGGAACGACTGAAACAAAAGCATCTTTCCACGCCCCAATATGGTCAGCGATATTCATCGGGCAAATCACTTCACCTCGTTCCATAAACAGACAATCTGACATGCCACCAGCCATATCCATGCCTACAGACATATGGAACAAGCTAACGAACATGGCGCCGATAAAAACTGTGAGTACGCTAATACCGACTATTTTCTTAGCTGTTTGTTGTACAAATGTAAACATACGTTATGTCTGTTATTTTAACCTAAATCTATTCGTTTGAGGAGCATGGCATTGGCTACTACAATCACCGTTGATAAACTCATCACAAACGCCCCGATTTCAGGCCGTAAGAAGAAGCCCCAGTACGCAAACACGCCAGCAGCAGCTGGAATAGCGACAACGTTATACCCCAGCGCCCACACAAGATTTTGGATCATTTTGCTATACACTTTCTTGGCTAATGTAATCAGTCGAACAATGTCTTCGGGATTGTTACGGGTCAGCACAACATCACCAGCTTCAACTGCTACATCAGTTCCGGCACCAATGGCAATTCCTGCATTGGCCTGAGTCAGTGCTGGTGCATCATTCACCCCATCACCCACCATTAAGACCACTGAGCCATCATTTTGCAATTCCTTAATGTGTTCGTATTTATCTTCTGGCAACACTTCGGCAAAGTAGGTATCAATACCAAGTTCTTCGGCTACACTTTTAGCTACTTGGATATTGTCTCCTGTTAACATCGCTACTTTCACACCCATTACATGCAACCGGTTAACTGCTTCAAATGACTCTGGTTTGATGGCATCAGACAGAGCGACTAGACCAAGCACCTTAGTTCCGTCAGCTATCAAGATGGTCGTTTTGCCTTTCTTAGACAGAGTTTTATATTCGGCTTCAGCACCATCAAGATTGATGTTCATCTCAGACATGAGGGTCTTATTACCAACCACATACCTTTTTCCATCAAGTTCGGCAGTAATACCTTTCCCAGCTACATTCTTAAAGGCTGAAATATTAGAGAGTGCGACTTTAGAATCTTTAGCATGCTTCACAATAGACTCACCGATAATATGTGAAGAATGTTGTTCAAGCGAAGCGGCAATGTGTAAAATGTCTTCCTTAGAAAGACTGCCGGTCGCAACAATATCAGTTACCCCAAACTGACCAGTTGTAAGCGTGCCAGTCTTATCAAAAACCACGTAGTCAGCTTTCCGAATGACCTCAATCTTCGCTAGGTTCTTGATGAAGAAACCATTTTTCACTGCTAGTGATGTCGTGATGGTGGTCACAGTTGGAATAGCCAAACCCAGTGCGTGCGGACAAGCAATTACCAATACCGTAATAGCGAGAGTAACCGCAAACACAAACGTCTCGCCTAGCAAGAATGTCCAAACCAAAATAGTTAACAGCGCAGTAATACCAGCCACAAATGTAAGTACGGCAGCTGCTTTGTCGGCAATTCGTTGCGAGTTTGGTTTGGTCTGTTGAGCCTGGGCGATTAAGGTTTGAATTTGTCCAATGGTAGAGTGTTCACCAACTCGGGTAAGTGTAATGGTGAGTGATCCATCAAGACAGATAGCACCAGCGACTACTTCCGCACCGACGGTTTTTTCAACTGGCTTTGATTCACCGCTAATCAGGGCTTCGTCTATATTGGCAGAACCTTCTTGTATCAAACCATCAGCTGGAATCTTCTCACCTGGTTTCACTAAAACAATATCGCCTTTAACCAACTCTGCAATGTTTACGTCAACTTCTTGTCCGTCAACCAGTTTGTGTGCCTGTTTTGGTAAAAGCTTAGCAACTTCAGCAAGGGCATCACCAGCTGCTGCTCCAGACTTTGCTTCAAGGTAATGCCCAAAGAGAAGCACCCAAATCAAAGTTGAAATTTCCAAGTAGAAATCTGCTTCGAGACTCGGAATAAATGTAGCAGCTACCGAAAAGAGATATCCTGAGGCAACCGCGATTGAAACCAACGTCATCATGCCATACGCCCTGGCTTTTATTTCATGCCACGCATGCTGGAAAAAGATAAGCGAGAAACCAAAAATAATTGTAGCTATACCAAAACCGATCCACTTGCTCAGAATGAATGAGTCCAAACCGATAGCCTCCATTATCATTTCGTTAGCAAAGACTAACGGAATGAGCAGAAAGGTAACGATCCAAAACCGCTTTAAAAAAGTACCAGCTGAGCCGTGACCCATTCCAGAACTTCCGTGACTATGACAATCATGTGAGTGTTTCATAGCTATTTATTAAACTTAGCTAATTTATATACCGATAAAATTTCTTGAGTAGCTTTTTTATGTTGCCCCTTCTTCATCTGTTCAATCACGTGAGTTGAAAGATGATTTTCCATCATTAAATCTTCAACTGATCCTAGAGAATGACGAACAGCAGAGGACTGGGTAATAACATCAACACAATACTTCTCTTCCTCAACCATTTTTTGTAACCCACGAACCTGACCTTCAATGATCTTAAGTCTTTTGATGACTTTTTTCTTAATGTCCTGTTTCATATTTCAATGATACCCCCAGGGGGTCTCTTAGTCAATCGCGTTTCAAATTTACATATAACAAATTATTGCCTGTGTTGATATTTTATCTTGCTTTTAAAGCGAATAAGAGTATAGTTCGTACATGCGAACACCTTCGGGTACTCCTCCGTCGATATCATCGACCAAAGAAGACTATATTAGAGCGATATATATTATCCAAAAAGCAACGGGTGAAGCTGGGGTGACAAATATTGCTGAACGTCTCAAGCTCAGTAAATCAACTGTTTCAGAACGAGTGAAAGAATTAGTTAGAGATGGTTTTGTTGTTGCTGAAATCTACGGTCAAATTACTTTGACAGCAAAAGGTTTGGGCGCGGCTCAGAAACTAACTTATAAACACAGGATTATAGAAGTTTTCCTGCACGAAACTTTAAAAATTCCAAAAGACAAAATCCATGAAGAAGCTGAGAAGTTAGAACATGCATTCAGTGATGACGTAATAAAAAGACTGGCAAAATTTTTACACAATCCAGTGAATGACCCTCATGGATCGCCTATTCCAAAGTTTAAAGATTAAAACTATACAAAACATTATTAAAAACCAATCGCAAAAAGCGATTTATTATACCTATGACGCACACAAATTTATTTAAAGCCTTAGGCTGGAAAGGAGCCTCAAGAGAAGCGGGGGAAGATGAAAAGACACCGAGTTTACCTGAAGTACACCGCTCAATTCCTATTCCACCTAACCTATCCTTTTCTAAAAAATTACTCTTATATTCTGGTCCAGGCTTTTTGGTAGCTGTTGGTTATATGGACCCAGGAAACTGGGCCACTAGTATTGCTGGCGGTTCAAAGTTTGGCTACGCCTTACTTACCGTAGTACTAATGTCTAGTATTTTTGCCATGATTCTACAGCACCTAGCCCTAAAGCTGGGTATTGTGACAGGTAGAGACTTAGCCCAGATGTGTAAGGATAAATTCCCCAAGCCGGTCGCTATCATTCTTTGGCTCATGGCTGAAGTGATGATTATTGCCACAGACTTAGCCGAGGTAATCGGTTCGGCCATTGCTCTTTACCTTCTGTTTAATATTCCGATTATAGTCGGTGTGATTATTACGGCAGTTGACGTTTTGGTTATTCTTCTCTTGCAGAATAAGGGTTTCCGTTACTTAGAAGCCCTTATTGTTACTTTGATGGCGACAATTGCTGGTATATTTGCCTTTCAAATTTTTGCTTCAGCTCCCGCCATCGCTCCGTTGCTAGTTGGGTTCCTTCCTACTGCTCAATTAGTATTCAATCCTGAAATGCTTTACTTAGCGATTGGTATTATTGGAGCTACAGTAATGCCTCATAATCTCTACTTGCACTCATCTATCGTTCAGACTCGAATGTATGCTGAAACAAAAGAAGGTAAAAAGGAAGCAGTTAAGTTTGCTACTTTTGATTCAACTATCGCCCTTACTATCGCCTTGTTTGTTAATGCTTCAATTCTAATTCTAGCGGCTGCAGTATTCTTTACTAACGGCCTCAATGAAGTCGCGGCGATTGAGGATGCTTACAAACTCCTTTCGCCACTAGTTGGTATTAGTGCAGCTAGTACTTTGTTTGCCATTGCTCTTTTGGCTGCAGGGCAAAACGCCACGATTACCGGTACGCTAGCTGGTCAGATAATCATGGAAGGATTCATCAATCTACGAATCAAGCCTTGGATGCGAAGAATAATTACTCGTTTGCTAGCAATTATCCCTGCCGTAGTCTTTATTGGTCTTTATGGGGCTAATGCAGCTACAGATCTCTTGATATTAAGTCAGGTGGTTCTTAGTCTTCAACTATCCTTTGCCATCTTTCCCCTCATTGTGTTTACCGGCAGTAAAAAGATTATGGGTGAATTTGCAAACTCAACTATCCTCAGCATAATCGCTTGGATTATCTGTATCATCATTGCTGGACTAAATCTATGGTTATTGGGAGGAATATTCTTCGGATAGAAAGACGCCCACAAAAAACTTAATCTTTATAGGTTTCAGTAAGAGAACTGCGTAAAGTTAGATAGCATAAACTAACAATGGATGCTGCAATCACGAAACTACCTAGCACATCAACAACGTGATGTACCCCAACCAGCACCCTTCCAAATCCAACCAAAGCTGCCATAATAAACAAAACTATTCCAGCTGATTTGTTAAACGTGAACACAATACTAGCGATAGCAAACACTAACAAAGCGTGATCTGAAGGGAATCCATTGTCAGCCGCGTGAGCCACCAATGGCATAAAATCGTGCTCAAGAAATGGTCGAGGGTTCTCAACTAACAAAGAGGCACTTCTGCTAACTATAAAAGTAAGAGGTAATGAGATTGTAGCTAATACAAGAATTCGCAGTCGTTGATAATCTGAAGCGAGCGCAACAAAAACTAGTGCAGTCAAAACTATAATGACGTGCAATTTGGTAGCTAAAAAAATGGAGACAATTTCTAGCATAGATAATTATGTTTCCCTTAGAGCCTCTAGACCGCCTTCCAGCCCATCAATGAGATACCCTCTTTCACATAACTCTCTTTCCACTACGCCAGCACGACCGCCCGTACGACAGAAAACAATTATCTGTACATCTTTTGGTAAATTTCCTTTAATGGCTTCGGTAAATACTTTGCCCATTGGTACGTTCTTAGCACCAGGAATTGTTTCCTCAATTAGCAGTTCTTCCGGCTCTCTAATATCGAGCAGGAGGATGCTATGGTCTGTTTCAATTATTTCCTTGAATGTTTCCTTTTTCATAATTACTGTTTATTAAATAGCCGTAAGCTATTAAGAATAACAACAATTGCCATACCTGAATCTGCTGCAATAGCAAAGACAAGATTTGTTAAGCCAAACGGTACTAAAATCAAAAACAGAATCTTTACTCCTATAGCCAAGGCTAAATTAAAGCGAATCGTACTCATGGTGGCCTTGGCCAATCGAATCGAACGCGGGATAGCAGTTAGGTCACCTGACAAAAGAGTGATGTCTGAGGATTCAATCGCCGCATCGGTACCACCTGCTCCGATGGCAAAGCCAACATTTGAGGTCACTAGGGATGGTGCATCGTTGACTCCATCACCAACCATCGCTACTGAACCATACTTTACTTGCAAGTCTTTCACTGCTTTCACTTTATCTTCAGGGAGTAGTTCAGACCTAATATCATCTATGCCAACTAACTGTGCCACATACGTGGCATTGAGAGTATTGTCACCGGTAAGCATGGCACTCTCTACTCCAGCTTTCTTTAGTTCCATAACTACAGACGAAGATTCTTCACGCACAGTATCAGCAATTGCGATGGCGCCGATAAGCTCTGATTCTTCAGCCACCATTACTACTGTTTGGCCTAACTTCTCCAATCGTTCAATTTCTGCTAAAAATGATTTGTCTTCTATTGCGTGTTCTTTCATTAGCTTAGTGTTCCCGATATAACTTTTTGCGTTACAAACTAAACAGTGTGCCTTCCCACCCTTACCCGCAACGTTTTCAAAGGACTCCATATTGTGAGGGGTAATGTTTCGGTCTTTCGCATACTGAGTAATTACTTCCGCTAACGGATGGGAGGAAAAAGCTTCCAAACCAGCCGCATCAGCAATTACTTCATCTTTGGTGTGTGAACCAAACGCTAAGACTTCTGTTACTGTGTGTCTTCCGTACGTCAATGTACGCGTTTTATCAAAAGCGACTGCTTTCACTTTGGCTAATTTTTCAAGATACACTCCACCTTTGATTAAAATACCGTGACGAGATGCCCCACCAATAGCTGACGCGATGGCCACAGGTGTTGCAATTACCAGTGCACACGGACAAGCAATCACCAAGAGGGTAATGGCTCGATACAACCACTCATCAAATGGTTGTCCGAGTAGTACGACAGGAATGACGACCGTTAGCAGCGACACTACAACAACGAGCGGTGTGTAGTAGCGAGCAAAATTATCAATAAATGTTTGCGTTGGGGCACGTGAGGTTTGGGCTTCTTCTATAAGCGTGATTATCCGAGCAAACGTAGAATCACTACTCTTTTTTTCTACCTGTATTTCGAGGTAGCCTTGTATATTGAGAGTACCTGCAAACACGTTACTTCTGATAACTTTATCGGCTGGTGTTGACTCGCCAGTAATTGCTGCCTCATCCACAGAAGAACCGCCCGCTACAACCACACCGTCCATTGGTATCAACTCACCAGGCTTTGCTACTACAACCATGCCAATCTCTACTTCTTCAACAGGCACAGTCTTACCAGTTTTTAACTGAGCAACCTTCGGAGATTTTTTAATGAGAGCTGCTACTGCCTTACGTGAACGCTCAACCCCAAAACTCTCAAACCATTCAGCCAAAGAAAACAAGAACACTACCGCTGCAGCTTCACCATATTCGCCAATGTAAATTGCGCCAAGAGAAGCAATTACTACTAAGAAGCTAATATTGAGAAAACGTTGTCGGATAAGACCTTTTACCGCACTCCGTAGGACAAAGACTGATCCTGCCACGATAGATAGTAGATAAAAAAGCGTACTCCATCCTTCAGGCAGTGAGAACGAACCGATAAAACCCACCGCCAAGAGCATACCTGAAACAGGTGTAAGTGATTTTAGTGCACCTCCTGCACTCAGGATTGCTAGAACTCCAGTCTCAGGATTTGCGTCGCTGTGGCAATGGTCACAAGCACTTTTTGACTCTTGTTTTCTCTCTGTCATAGTAATGTTAATTAAGGGGTTCTAGTTGTTCGATAAGGCGGTCGCGAACTGCAAAAAAGTCATTCATGACTGATTCATCGAGCGCTTCACCAACAGGCAATTCAGCGGTTAATGGATTAATCGGTGTACCATCTTTAAAGAAAGCGTACTGTAAGTGCGGGCCAGTTGAAATACCAGTTGAACCAACATAGCCAATAATGTCACCTTGAGATACTGTGGCTCCTCGTTTTACGCCTGTTGCTATCTTTGAAAGGTGAGCATACTGACTGAGATACTGACCATGTTCAATCTCAACAGTGATACCAAGCCCACCTTTACTTCCGGCAACCGAGACTGTTCCGTCAGCAATGGCGACGATTGGTGTGCCCTGCGGAGCGGCATAATCAAGCGCTCGATGTGGGGTCACTTGTTTTGTAACCGGATTCACACGGCTATAGCTGAAACCAGAGCTGATGTACCCGACACTAATTGGTGAACTTAAGAATTGACGCTCAACACTTTCGCCGCTGGCCGAATAATAGCCAGACGTTTCATCTGAGGTCTCATAGTAATAAGCATCATAGGACGTACCTTGATTTATGAATTGAGCAGCGAGTATTTTCCCCGGACTAGCTTCTTCTCCATCCTTAGATTTCCGCTCTTCATACAAGACGTTAAATGAATCGCCGACCTGAATGTCAGTGGTAAAGTCGATATCCCACTGAAATATCTCAGCCAGTTCAATGAGTGTTTTGTCAGACAAGCCAACGTCTGCACCATCAACAAACAGCGACGATTCGATAGTAGCACTACGCGCTGTATCGGTGATGTCATATTCAATAGCCGTTTCTTTTGCGATAAAGTCGCCATTCACGTTCTCTACCACTATTTTCTTATCATCAGACAAATCATAATCAATCGAGGCAAGAGCGTCTTGCGCAAACACCACATGCAACAATTTACCAGCTTGGAGTTTGGTGAAATCGTACACGTCTTGTACAGCGGTCAGGATTAGAGTTTGGTCTGAGGATGGTACATCAATTTCTTCCATAATAGTCGAAAATGTATCACCGGGCTGAATTTCAATTTCTCTCACTTCCATAGTAGACGGCTCAGCAATCGAGGTTGCTTCAGGAACACTATTTGTAACTACAGTGCTTGAATCACTGGCTGTTGTTTCTCGTTCGTATGCCACAGTCGATGTTTCCGTGTTGTGCCAAGCCACAAAGCCTCCTCCAACAAGGGCTAAAGCAATAAAACTAAATAAAATATATCTCATACGATTATTTGTAGTTCACTAAGTACTGAATGTTTGCTTGGGTACGTAAACCAGTTACGTAGCTTTGCGCAGCAGTGCTAAACTTTTGACTTCTAAGCTGTTCGGCTACTTGTGCCCGAGCGGCTTCTTCCTGACCTTCAGGAACTGGGCCATTCTCTGCTAGAAAAGCATCAATTTCTTCACCAGTTACCACAATGTCCGATGATAAAAGAGCTTCCAGTAGTTTTTGCATCCGAATTTGTTTTGTAAGACTTTCCCGGTCTAATCCTTGCTGTACTAAGATCTCTTCCAGAGTTCCTCCTTGAGCAGTAACCTGTGACTCAATAGCTGCAATCTCTGTTGCGACCTCATCGCCAGTCACCGTCACACCTGCCTCAGTTGCAGCTTGTTCAATCAGAATATCTGAAATCATCGAATCGAGCACTGCTGCACCAGCTTGTTCCTCCAGCTCACCAACGACACTTAATCGACTGATTGATTCACCGTTTACTTTAGCGGCAGTTACAAAACCTTGTGTGTATAAAATTGCTCCTACTACCAAAACTATAACTACGGCAACTGCGCCATAGATCAGGAGTGGTTTTTGCTGGACTTTTGTTGCGGTTACACGAAATTCCTCCTCGTTACGTTTAATAGGTTCTTCATTTCTTTGTGTCTCTTCCATATTATTTATTTAGTAGTTTGTTAACAATTCGTTCATATAATCAATTTCGGCTTGTTGGCCATTGACCATCGTTTCCGCCAATCGTGTGACTACTTCATTATCACTACGGTCAATCACACCCTCTGCCATCATAACTCCGCCTTGATGATGTCGAATCATAAGTTCGAGAAATAATTTTTCTGCTTCAAGGGCGTCTACGTTTACAAGCCTGTCCATTTCAGCTTTAGTGGCCATACCTGTCATATAAGCTCCAGGAGTAAATGACTCACTCATCTGACTATGTTCCATAGTATCCATTGCAACTTGCATCCACATCATTGGTCTTCCCGTGGTGGTCATAGGCTGTTGCCACAAATCAAGCCAGCCCAGCATCATCCCTCGCTGATTAGCTTGTGTGTTGATGATGTCAAAAGCAAAACTTCGAATCTCTTGATTGTCAGTTTTTTCTCGAACTAAGAATGACATCTCTATTGCCTGTTGATGGTGAACACTCATATCTTGAGCAAAGCCAATTTCAGCAGCGTTTGGTGTATCTCCAGACTGGTTATTTTGTCCCCAGAGAAAAATAACCATTCCAACTACTACTCCAAGAAGTACGACGAGCCAATTTTGTTTTAGAATCTGGTATTTCATATACAGGCTTATTGCATTCCACCCGGAATAGCATTACAGGTAGCTCCTGGTTCAGGTGTTTGTGGACCTTGTCGGAACTTGGTCAGGAACTGATCTACCCGTTCATCATCAGCTGCATCAAGTGGGAGCTGTACACCCCATGCAGTAAGCATGATTGGTGATTCTTGCTCTGGGTATGGACTCATAAATGAGTATCCCTTCACTTTACCTTTAAGAGTTTCAATTTGTTCAGCGGCAAGTTCTGGCTGATATGTAATCCAAACTGCACCATGTTCAAGCGAGTGAACGGCATTTTCTTCCACCACTGGCTCATCGTAGATATCGCCATTACAGCTCAGCCACACGGGATGATGGTTTCCGCCAACTGGGGGCGTGTCTTTGTACTCCACTTCTGTCTGTACATGACTGCGGTCGGTAACAATAGTCGAAGTGATGCCAACGATTTCTTGCTCGAAATCTTTCTGCTTAGAAGTATTAGACCACCACGATCCACCGACTATTAAGACAATCGCAAGACCTGCAAAAATTACTATTGGTTTCATATTTTAATTAATTAAGGATAAGTAATAACTACGATACGCACACTAATGGTGCATTTATTTTCTTTATAATTAGGTAATTGGCATACACCAATAAACCTACTCCGATCAAACCAAATTCTTCTCCACCAAACGGTAGCCACGCAAGCAATCCGCCAGCTCCGAACAACACTAGGATTGAAGACAGTAAAAATGTCCCACAAGCGGCACACCCGATACCGAAAAAACCACTAATGAGTCCACCAACTCCACTCGCCCCTACACTGGTCAGATTGGTAGCTTTGTTTCGTATGCTTTTAAGATAGTACGCAAGAAGCGTCACCTGTATGCCAAACAGTAAAGCAATGACCACAGTGTAAGAAGCTGACAGAATAGTGAAGTTTGTTCCTAATGACCCGTAGAGATTTGCTGTCAGTAGCAAAATTTCAACAACAGACACCGATTCGTACTGCCATAAAGTTCTTATTAGCCCTACGTGAGGCAACATAATAGCTACCGATAGCACGAAGAAACTAATTACTAAAAACAGTGTGGTGTACAGTGGTTTTGCAAAAACTACTCTAAGGGTCTTAACGTACATAAGTTTTATTGCTCGTTTTTAGCAATTGATATGAGTTGTTCAATTGCAGCTAGTGGCTGAGCGCCATTAACCGGATAGGTTTTACCATCAGGACCAATCATCACACTCCACGGAGTACCACGACCTCCTGTCTCGACTGCATTAGCAATGTCGGCTTCGATATGGTCATCGTATTTTCCACTTTCAAAACAAGTTTGAAACGTTACTTGGTCTAACCCAGCTTCTTTCACTAGTTGAGGAATGACTGTTTCGATATCAGTTCGGTTGTTTGTTAGAGTGACGTCGAAGTATCCATCCGTGAACTTCCAAAAAGCATCGTTGCCTCCTTGTTCAGCTGCACACTCAGAAGCTACAGCAACCGCTTGCGCTTTCACTGGATGTAATTGCTCTAAAGGAAATTGTCTAAATACCCAAGCGACTTCGCCTGAATCTCCGTACTTATCCATCACTTCGTTCATAGTGTCGTGAAATCGTTTACAGAACGGACACTCAAAATCTGAGTATTCAACAATTTTAATTGGTGCATTGGGATTTCCTTTAATGTGATCTTCGCTGGTCACTGGCCGAACAGCGTCGGTTGAACCAGTTGGTTCGGGAGCAGCTGCAACTGGCTGATTAGTATCCGTAATTGCCACTGGAGCATTAGCGGTAGCTCCACTATTACTAAAGTAGAGTGCCCCTGCTACAAAGGCCCCAGCAATTACAATTGCCAAAGGGATTAGGTATTGATTAGGTTGGTTTTTGTTATGATTTTCTTCCATATACGTTAACTAAGTGATTAAATACAAAAAAGCTAACGTGTATCACGAATAGCAGCCTAGACAGCAATCGTGACTTAGTTAGCTTAGAACAGGGTGGTAAATTTTAGGATGTAAAATTCCGCTAGAAAATAATTCTTGCAGTGGCCTAACAATGTATGTTGGAGACTTTTTTTGATAGAAACTTGCTGTAGATAATTTCCATACTGAGATTGATTGCCCAAATAAAACGGAACAAGCCATTGAAAAGGCTTTTGCATATGGTAGCAATAACAGTAGAGTGAGCAGGAGAACAGGTATAGCTAAGGATAATGCTGACCAAACTGTAAGGTGTTCATTAAAATCCATCTGGCAGACAACGCCCCCTTCCATCAACATCGGACAACCGGACATATGAGTCGTAGTGTTTATGTCTGCAGACATGTGAAATAGACTCAGAAAAAGCGTGCCTAAAAATACCGTCATAAGAAGAGACAGTAGAATATTTTTTTTCAGGCTGTTTAACAAAAACATAGTATCTGTATATTGTATCAAAATGCTTGTAATAAAACATCTCTAAAATAGATTAATTTGCACAAGGCACAAAAACACCCATTCAGGTGCTTTTGTTAAGCTAGAACGATAGTGTCTCGTGCTAGCTCTAGACGGCGGAGAGTAAGGGATTCGAACCCTTGAAGGTTTTTACACCTTACTTCGTTAGCAGTGAAGCGCTTTCGACCACTCAGCCAACTCTCCATTTCCAAATTGGAGAGTTGGCTGAATAAAGTCAGGTTGGTCTCCAAAATGTTTGTGCCAGCTAGAATAGCATATTTAAAATGAATCTAAAACATTGCATTCTGTGCGAATAATAAGTAGTGTGTATTAAGAAAAATTGCTCGCAACGGAGAGGAAATAAAATGCATCCCACTACCAACCTATTAATGGGCGCCCTCGGTCGTGCCAGTGTGCGCCAAGGTGACAACCTCGAAACGATCGCTGAAAAGCTTCGGGTTCATCTAAGCCCTGCGGTGGAAGTTGTCGAAGAGAGCGAGACCAAACTGGTTCTCGAGATAACTTCTAGCCTCGACGCAAGCCTGTTCGACGGCGTAACGTGCGGGAATCAGCATCTGCACATGTACACCTTTAATGGAAAGATGAGCGGCCTTACACGAATCGGCCACTGCGACCACACAGTCAGCAGGCTCTGCCCAAACGCTATCCTTACCGAAATCAGCAAGGTGAAGTTGACCAGGGTAGTCAAGGCCGGCCAAGCGGTGCGTATCAGCATCGAAAAGATCTCGGGCACTGAACAAACGAATCGTATCGGTACAGAGATACGATGTTCGCTTTCGGGCTGCATCGCAGAAACTGGTAAAGAGATTTTTGAACCATGCGAAGTCTCTGCGACCATCCCACACTCAGTTGGATGAAGCATATCGATCCTTTACCATGTCACCCAACGTTGGCTACGCCGCTCACGTTGGGTGATTTTGTTTACACCAGGTTTGCACAGTGAAACTGTCAGTGCTATAACTGAGATATAGCAAAACGCTACATAATAAGAATATAATTTTAATCTATGGAACCATTAACACTCGCGTTCCTGGTAACCCTAGGGGCTGGTCTTGCGACTGGTATTGGAAGCCTCTTGGCGTTTCTGCAACGCGAACCAAGTAAAAAATTCTTAGCCTTCATGCTCGGCCTTTCAGCCGGAGTTATGTTGTACGTCTCAATGATTGAGATATTTCAGAAAGCTGTAAAAAGCCTCATGGAAGCAACCGGTTCGTACGAAACAGGCTACATCTGGGCAACGGTTGGTTTTTTTGGCGGGTTCATCGTCATTTCGATTATCGATTATTTTATCGACCACTTTTATCATCCAGGTCACAACCATCTGGAGACTGATTCAACCCTTCACGAAAAAGACGACATCGACATTGATGATAAGACCATGATGCGTACCGGACTCTTTATGGCATTAGCTATCGGTATACATAACTTTCCTGAAGGCTTAGCAACCTTCATGGCAACCCTACAGGAACCCGGACTTGGTCTCGCTTTTGCGTTTGCGATTGCGATCCACAATATTCCTGAAGGGATTGCCGTCTCGATTCCAATTTACCAAGCCACAAAAAGTAAAGCGAAAGCTTTCTGGTACTCGCTTGTTTCAGGCTTTGCCGAACCAGTTGGGGCACTAGTTGGATTCTTCTTACTCAGTCAGTTTATTGATGACTACTTTTTTGGTGTCGTGTTTGCCGGAGTAGCAGGTATTATGGTGTACATCTCACTTGATGAGTTATTACCATCAGCCCGCCGGATTGATCACCACTTGCCAATCGTAGGTGTGTTCTGCGGCATGGTCATCATGGCTCTCAGTCTTATTCTGTTTATGGTGTAGCAAATAAAAAAGCCGGTGTGACCAAATAGGTCACACCGGCTTTTTTAGCTATTTATCCTTTATCACACTCGCTACCATTTTCACCAAGTTTGGAGTAGTGACTGCCGGAATAATTTCTTTGGCGGTTGGTTTTTTAACCAGTCCAGCTATCTTTTTTGCTGCTGCGAGTTTCATGTCATCAGTAATCACTGACACCTTGTTATTTAAAGCGCCTCGGAACACACCTGGAAACGCCAATGAGTTATTAACCTGATTAGGGAAATCAGAACGACCGGTAGCAACCACGGCGGCGCCAGCCCGCTTTGCATCGACTGGCATTATTTCAGGGATTGGGTTTGCTAATGCAAACACTATAGGATCTTTCGCCATCTGTTTGATGTGCGCTTGTGCAATTGTGCCCGGCCCAGAAACACCAATCACGACGTCCGCATCAGTCAACGCGACCATTACGTCTCCTTCAATTCTGTTTGGGTTAGTGCGTTTTGCTAAATCTTTTTTGTATCCCTCAAGATCGCTTCTCCCTTCGTAGATAATTCCTTTTGCGTCACACACCAGTACCTCCTGCACACCGGCTTTATGTAACAGCAGAGCAATGGCTCGTCCAGCTGCCCCGGCACCAATAATCACCACCTTGGAAGATTCTAATTGTTTTTTTATCACCTTAGTCGCATTAATAAGACCAGCCAAAACCACAATCGCTGTACCGTGCTGATCATCATGCATAACTGGAATATCTAGCTCTTTTTTTAACCGCTCTTCAATCTCAAAACACTTAGGTGCTGCAATGTCTTCAAGATTAATACCACCAAATGTGGGCGCTATTGCTTTGACTGCGGCAATAATTTCTTCAGTATCTTGCGTTCCTAGCACAATTGGAAATCCGTCGATACTGGCCATTTCTTTGAAAATCGCGCACTTTCCTTCCATTACTGGCAACGCACCAAGCGGGCCGAGATTACCAAGACCAAGAACAGCCGAGCCGTCACTAACCACCGCAACGCTGTTTCCTTTCATCGTATACGTGCGTGCGTCTTGGGGTTTTTTTGCAATATGACTTGAGACTGCGCCAACACCAGGAGTATACATGGTACTCCATTCGTCTTTGGTTTTAAGTTTACCCTTACTTACCACCTCAAGCTTACCTTGAAGTCTTTTGTGCAGCGCTAGTGCGAGTTTGTTGTAGTCTTTTTTTGTTGCCATATTATTTTGAAACAGAAACCGTAGTATATCAGAAATAAAAAACCACCATGCAGTACTGATTGACTACAAGGTGGCTGCGGTGGGCGCCTGACGGCGCCCACCAACGAACCTGTTTGACCCGTCGCTTCGCTACAAACGATTAAGCGCGTCCATCATCGCGAGACGAGCCGGACTAGCGCCTTTCCGAGTGTCCGTACGAACATCTGGCGCATATTCCATCACCGCCTTCGCAGGGTCTCCCGCAACCGGCTTCTTACTGGGGCGACGATCGCGGCGGAAAGCGGGCGTATTTATTCCTCCCATTACCATTAACTCCTTTAGGTCTTTTGGGAGTAGATTTTTACCATCAACTCTTTTCTGAGTCAACAGGAACAACTAACATAGTACTTTGTCACAACTTATATAGATAAAAAATTAAGTATTGTATATAAAAATAAAACACCTATAGAAAATCTATAAGTGTCGGCTGGTGTGGAGCAAAGCGCTCGCACTCGCCCCACACCAGCGTGGGACGTCAGGCCGCGGCTTGGACTTCCTTGTCCTCGATCAAACTGATTTCGCTTGCCTTGGTTTTTCCTTCATACATCACCATCTTGAATCGCACGCGATCTCCTGCAGTTAGAGTTGCATGTAATTCTGGTGGTACATCAGAAATGTGCAGAAAAACTGTCTGACAGCGATAATCGATTTTGATGAATCCGTATCGCTTTTCTTTCTTGAACCACTCAATGGTTCCTTCGAGAAATTCGCCCTCGTTCAATACCTGAGGGGACGGAAGTTCCTTGGACGCCGTGTCCTGACTTTTTACTTTGTCGGTCAAATTGACCTCCTTAATTGTGTTGTACTTTTGTCACTGTAAGCGACCTCAAAAAAATAGCACAAAATATTACTATCGTCAAGTATATATTTTCAAGGTGGTTTTGTTGCTACAATACCATTATGCAACCATCCGACCTGCTATCTCAACATTTCCGTATTGATATCGGTCACCAAAAGGCACTTAAAAGACTTCGTATCTCGACCATCAATGATTTGCTATATCACCTCCCTGCTCGGTATGAGGATATTTCCGATGTGCAGTCAGTTGAAGGACTAGAGAAAGGGCAAGAAGCGGTTGTCTATGGTCAACTATCTGGGCTCAAGACACGCAAAGCCTGGAAGAGTAAAAAACCAATCGCTGAAGGTTACGTTGAAGATGGTTCAGCCAAAATAAAAATTATGTGGTTTAACCAACCATACATCGCGAAGATGTATGCTGATGGCATGTACGTTAAATTAGCCGGCAAGGTAGCCGGTAGTGAAGGCAAGCTGTATCTATCAAATCCTGAAGTCGAACCTCTCGATGCATTACCGATTGATCGACATGATTCTATATTTAAAGATACTGAAACGACTGACGACACCATCTATCCGGTATACCGAGAGACAAAAGACATTACTAGTAAGTGGCTATACCATACGGTGCTAAAGTGTTTTGAAAAAGATGTTCTCAAAACCTTGCGCGATCCCATTCCGGAAGCAATTCTCAAAAAATATCATCTGCCGGACTTAGCAACCGCCCTGGTGTGGGTGCATTCGCCGAAGAAAGCTGAGCACGCCGAAAGCGCACGTAAACGCTTCGCGTTTGAAGAAGTGTTTTACATTCAAGTGCAGAAGGCATTAGAGCGCGCAGCTGTAAGTGCCGCAAACACCTATACATTTAAAACCAATCCTGAACACGTAAAAGAATTTGTCGACCGCTTTCCATTCACTCTTACTGAGTCTCAAGATAAATCCATTACGACTATTCTGGAAGATTTTAACGGTACTCATGCGATGGGTCGTTTGCTCGAAGGTGATGTTGGTTCTGGCAAAACGGCGGTCGCGGCGACAACGGCTTATGCTGTTGCCACGTCGCGACCGCCCGAAGGCCTCGGTAAAAAATTAGAGTTTGGTAACTTACAAGTCGCTTATATGGCCCCGACCGAAATTCTTGCTAAGCAACACTTCGAAAGTTTCATTGAGTATTTTAAACACCTACCCATTCAAATTGGCCTCATCACCGGTAGTGGCTGCCAAAAGTTTCCTTCTAAAAGCAATCCGGACAAACCAACCAATATCTCAAAAGCGCAGCTACTAAAGTGGGTAAAAAATGGCGAAGTACCCATCTTGATTGGTACGCACGCCCTGATATATAAATCAGTTGAATTCAAACATCTTGCGTATGTGATTATTGATGAGCAACATCGGTTTGGTACTAACCAGCGCAAACAGCTCGCAAAAAAAGATGCTCGCCTCCCCCACCTACTCTCCATGACCGCTACTCCTATTCCGCGCACTTTGGCACTAACGATTTACGGTGATTTAGATATCACACTCCTTGATCAGATGCCGGCCGGCCGAAAACCGGTCATCACTAAGGTAATTGGTCCGGCACAAACCGACGAAATGTACGAACATGTCCGCAGCGAACTATTGGCCGGCCGGCAAGCGTACGTCATCTGTCCTCGCATCGATGAACCCGACCTAAACAAGCAATCTGCTATCAATGCAAAGAGTGTCATAGCCGAAGCAAAGCGACTTAAGAAGAACGTGTTTCAAGACGCTCTTATTGAATGCTTGCACGGCAAAATGACACCAAAGGAAAAGGATGACGTTATGCGACGCTTTAATAATCACGATATTGATGTACTGGTGGCAACATCGGTTGTAGAGGTTGGAGTAAATGTTCCTAATGCCACCAACATCATAATCGAAGGTGCTGAACGATTCGGTTTAGCCCAATTACACCAATTACGGGGTCGTGTGTTGAGGGGAACGCACCAGCCCTATTGTTTTGCCGTAACTGAAAGCAAAAGTGAGAAAACCCAAGAACGTCTTAAAGCATTAGCTACAGCAAAAAATGGTTTTGAGCTGGCTGAACATGATCTACAGTTTCGTGGCAGCGGCGAATTGTATGGTGCAAAGCAATCTGGTCTAACCGACCTTGGGATGGAAGCTATCAAAAATCTCAAACTCGTTGAAGCGGCCCGCAACGAAGCTCGTCACCTAGTCGGACAACATCCTGACCTACGTAAAGCATTTCCATTAATCGCTACTCGGGTTGCTGCAATCAGCGAAACCTTACACATGGAATAAATATGCAAATGGGCCGCGCGGATGGTAACGCGCGGCCCGAGGGGATTTCCGACCCCCATGACTTTTTCGGCAGGTAGCTAGGCTGCCCTTAGGTCGTTTCGTCACAGCGACCGCAAGATGCTTCAAACCCCCTTTCTCGCAGTGAGGTTGGACGCTGTTTGCGGCGGACCAGTGTGCGAGATTTTCATCATACATCTCCAGACAAGGGGCTACTTCCGACTATGGACCTTGCCTAATCTATTTATACGCCTGTCACCTAACGCTGTAAAATGTTTGTTTGTGACTAACTAACTTATGCGGTATAGTTTTTGGCACCAACTTCCGTGTGTAGCTCAGTTGGTTAGAGCGCAGAGCTTATACCTCTGTGGTCCCTGGTTCGAGTCCAGGCACACGGACAAAAGCATTTTGACTAAAATTTAGCTGCTATACTAATAAGCAAATGAGTAAGCAACAGCGGACTATTTTGGTTCTTGGAGCAGTCGTCTTAGTAATCGGCACGGTGCTGTGGGTGGTATTTTCTAGACCAGAAAATACCCAAGCTGAAGCGGTTGTCGATCGTGGTGACGTAACTCGTTCAATCACTGTGTCCGGCTATCTTGAAGCTGATAATGTGGCTGATTTATCCTTCCCGCAATCAGCTAGAATCACCGCCCTTCTAGTACGTGAAGGTGATTGGGTTTCCGCCGGCGACGTTTTAGCTACCACTGGAAATGGCGCACTGGCGGCAGAGCGACGAGCAGCCAGCGCCAACGTCACAGAAGCTGTAGCTGCCCGCGATGAGTTACTCAACGGCCTCACTTTAGAAGCTAGGGCGGTCAGTGGTAGCACGGTTGCACAGGCTGCAGAAGCATTGGCAACAACCAGAGTAACGGAAGCAAATCGTGTCGCCCAAGCAAGAGCAAACTTATATTCAACCGACCTCGTCGCGCGTAGTACTGATGCGAAGGAAGACGCAACAAGACCTACTGTCTCAGGCTCGTACCAATGTAAGGAAAGTGGCGTCTATACATTACAAGTGTATCGTTCAAATGCCGACTCAGGATATTCCCTCAGAATTTCAGGATTAGAATCTGATACGAAGAGCGTTAGCTATACGCAGCCTGTTGCAATCGGCGATTGCGGGCTAAGTGTACAATTTACTGAGGGTGATCTATATAGCAACAGCGTCTGGGAGATTACTATTCCCAACGAAAACAGCAGTACATATTTAAGTCGATTAAGAACTTACGAACTCACTGTTGCCCAAGCCGAACAAAACATAACTGCTGCTGAATATACCTATCAACTAGCACAAGACGTTGCTACACGAGACACAGCGGCACCACGCGTTGAAGCAATGTTAGCAGCAAACGCTGCGGTTGTGAGCGCACAGGCAAACCTTGAGCGAATTGATGCGCTTTTAGGAGACGAGGTCTTAGTAGCGCCGTTTGACGGTATTGTCAGTAACATTACTACTCGTGAAGGTGAAACGGCCACTGGTCCGGTACTTAGCGTGGTAGCAAACGATAGGTTTACCCTAATAGCGCGCATTCCAGAAATTGATATCACACGGGTTAAAACTCAACAACCAGCCGTGGTCTTTTTTGATGCAGCGCGCGATACACCTATTACTGCTTCGGTGTCATACATTGCACCAACCGCCAGCGTGATTGACGGCGTTTCATATTACGAGACAAGTCTAACTTTACAATCATATCCCGATTGGTTACGTGATGGACTCAATGCTGATATCGATATTGAAATTGAGAACCAAACTGACGTACTTCGTATACCCACAAGATTCATTAGTACCGAAAAAGAAGCAACGGTTCTTGTCCGAAAAGGCAATACAATAGCTAGTTCTAGTGTAAATATTTTGTTAACTGGAACAGATGGCTATGCAGCAATTAGTGGCTTAAAAGAAGGTGACACCGTAGTCGCTCCTTAAACCATGTCTGCTCTTCGCATCGGATTATTACTGGGTTGGCGACAAATCCAACGTGCCAATATTTGGACCACATCACTCATCATTTTTGTAATGATGCTTACGTTTCTTAACCTCATTGTGGTATCTGGAGTCTTGGTTGGTCTTATTGCCGGTGCTGAACGGGCGGTTAAGGCTGAATCACTGGGAGACATTGTCATCAGTGAGTTAGATGGTGAAGATAGAATTTTAGAAACAGAAGCCCTGGTTAGAGCAATTGAGACCTATGATGAGATACAAAATTATTCAGTGCGTTATCAGGGTTCAGCGATATTAGAAGCCAATTACAAAGAGCGGCGTAATCTGGCCGCCGAACGTGATATCGCAAACGCGACAGTAACCGGTATCGATCCGGCGCAGGAAGACGCCATGTCAGGCTTAAGCGACAATCTCATTGCTGGTGAGTACCTAAATCCTGACGAAGAAGGCTACATCTTGATTGGCTACTACTATCTAGAAGAGAACGCTGAACAGTTTGGCGATATCTTCGACACCTTAAGTAACATCGCTCCAGGTGTACCAGTGCGGTTGACTGCTGGAGACGTTTCAAAAGAATTTATTGTCAAAGGTATCGTTCAGTCTAAAGTAGACGAAGTGTCACTCAATACGTATATTCCTGAACGAGAATTTAGACGCCTGTTTGGTCGCCTTAATCCGGACGCTGATCAAATTGTAATCAGAGTAGCCAAACCCGAACAAGACAGTACCGTACAACGAGGACTTATTGCGTCTGGTTTTGCTGACTATGCAAAAATCCAACTCTATGAAGAAGCAAAACCAAAATTCATCACTGACATTAAAAATACAATGAATCTACTGGGGACCTTTATTGGATCTATCGGTATTGTAGTAGCTTCAATCACGATCTTTATCATTATCTTCATCAATGCTATTTCTAGGCGTCAGCAAATTGGTATTCTCAAAGGTATCGGTATTGAGCGCCGAGCAATTGAAATTGCCTACGTGATTCAAGCAGCTTTCTATGCGCTGTTGGGTTCAGCTTTGGGGGCATTGCTTACTTATGGTTTCTTGATTGGTTTTTTTGAGCGCAATCCGATTAAGTTTCCCTTTAGTGACGGAATCTTAGTTGCACCCCCAGAAGAAACATTTATTCGTTTCGTAGTGTTGTTTGTCATCACGCTAGTAGCTGGCTTTGTGCCCGCTTGGCTCATTGTCAAACAAAACACCCTTAACTCCATTCTGGGTAGAAAGTAATATGGCTATAATTGAAGCACAAAGCATTCATAGACGATTTGGAGAAGGTGATCTAGTGGCTCACATTCTTAAGGGTATCAATATAAAAATTGAACCGGGTGAATTTGTTGCAATTATGGGCAAATCTGGCGCCGGCAAATCTACGCTCATGTACCAGCTGTCAGTGTTGGATACACCGAGTGAGGGATCAGTGATTATTGATGATGTCGATGTCGCTAGTCTGGAAGAACATGAACGCACTAGTTTCCGCTTACGTACACTCGGGTATATTTTTCAAAATTATGCGCTTGTGCCTGATCTTTCTGCTCGTGAGAATGTCATGTTGCCGCTCTTAATGAAAAATTTATCCTGGCAAGAAGCAAAACAGGTAGCAGGAACAGCGATTGACAGTGTTGGGTTACAGGGAAAATATGAGAATCTTCCCGCTGAACTCTCTGGCGGCGAACAACAACGGGTAGCAATCGCGCGCGCAATTGCAGGAAAGCCAAAAATTATTTTTGCTGATGAACCAACTGCCAATCTTGATTCGGTTTCAGGCAAACAAGTAATTGATCTTCTTACTGAGTTACACCGAAGTCACCAACACACTATTGTCATGGTGACCCACGAGCGTGAATACGCCACTAACTGTACGCGTATTGTCGACATGGAAGACGGTCGAATAGTAAGTGATGTACCGAATTAAATATTCCCCTCAGCATCTGGAGCAATCACTTTGCTCGGGTCTGCGCCACGTTCTTCGCCGTACTTTTCTTTAAAGGCATCTCTAATTTCAACGCCATGTTTCTTGAGCTCAGCTTCATATTCTTCCCGCTCAAGTACTTCAACTTCGGCGAGCTTCTTTGAGATAGCGTGCAGAGCATCAATGTTGTCTTCAAGCACTTTCTTGGCGCGCTCCTTCCCTTCTTCAATAATTCGATTTACTTCTTCGTCAATAAGCTTCGCTGTCTGCGCACCGTGGCGGCTGCCACGACTCTCTTCCCCACTAAGTAAACGACTACTTGAAGCTTCAAGCGCAACCGGACCAATCTTTTCGCTCATACCGTATTTAGTCACCATGTCTCGGGCCGTACCTGCAACAACCTGCAAGTCATTTGATGGGCCAGTCGACAAGTCACCAAAAATCATCTGCTCAGTCACATACCCACCGAGTGTCATTGCAATATCATCAAGGAATTCGTTTTTGGTGTGCATGCGTCGATCTTGGTCAGGTAACTTCAGTGTGTAACCAGCAGCCCGACCGCGTGAGATGATAGACACTTTTTGAACCGGATCAGCGTACGGAAGGACTGACGCCACCAACGCGTGTCCCATTTCGTGATACGCAGTTACGAGCTTTTCGTGCTTAGAAAGCACGTGACTTTTCCGTTCAGGACCAAGCATCACTTTCTCAATTGAACGAATCAAGTCAAACTGACCAACCTTTTTACGGTTTTCACGAGCGGCAACGATCGCTCCTTCGTTCATCAGTGAGTAAAGATCGGCGCCAGAAAAACCAGGTGTTCGCTGCGCGATAATATCAAGATTCACGTCTTCCGCGAGCGGCTTCTTGCGAGCGTGTACTTGAAGAATCTCTTCGCGATCTTTTCGGTCTGGCAAATCAATAGTTACCCGACGATCAAAACGTCCAGGTCGTAGTAGTGCTGGGTCAAGTACATCCGGACGGTTTGTAGCTGCCATTACGATAACTTTTGCATTCGGTTCAAAACCATCCATTTCTACCAAGATTTGGTTGAGGGTTTGTTCCCGTTCGTCGTTACCCCCACCAACTCCAGAACCACGGGCGCGACCCACCGCATCAATTTCGTCAACGAAGATAATGGCTGGTGCGTTCTTCTTTGCCATTTGGAACAAGTCACGTACACGAGACGCACCCACACCCACAAACATCTCCACAAACTCCGAACCTGAAATTGAGAAGAATGGCACACCAGCCTCCCCTGCTACTGCACGAGCAAGAAGCGTCTTGCCTGTTCCTGGTGAACCCATCATCATTACACCCTTTGGAATCTCAGCGCCAATGTCGAGGAATTTTTTAGGATTTTTTAGGAAATCAACAATCTCCATCAACTCTAGTTTCGCTTCTTTGGCACCAGCCACGTCCGCAAATGTCACTTTCTTTGAACCATCATTAGGATCAATCATGCGCGCCTTACTCGAACCAAAACTCATTGCTTGCATCCCAGCCCCTTTTACAGAACGGGTGAAGAACCAAATAATCACACCGAGAAATAGTAGTGGGAATAAGAATGGTGCAAACTGACCAAACCAGTACAAGAAGCCAGTCTCACGTTGTACATCAATTTTTACTCCAGCCAATTCTTCGGTAGATACACCGAGGTTGGTGAGCGATTCAGTAATTGAGGCATCAACTTCCCGTTTCGCTTCAGCAGCGTTTCTGGTTTCGTCCTTGTAATCAATTTCAAGCGCCGCGCCTCTTACGACGATGGTTTCAATTTCACCAGCCTTGACCTGCTGCGCTACTTCAGTAATTGAAAGTTGGTCTGGTTCGTTTCTCGTTTCTGAAATATATGAAAACAACGCGGTGATAAAAATCAGCAACAGTAGCGTTGAAAGCATGTTATTCCAAAAATTACCCGGTCCTACTGGTACTTTCTTACGCAGATTTTTCAGATTAATATCCTTGCTCGATTTAGGCATTGGACGCATTTTTGGCTTTTGTTCAGATTGCTCTTTTGAGTCGTTTGTGGGTTCGGTTGTTTCTGGTGTTTTCAGCTCATTTGACTCTTCTGGAGCGTCTTTTTTTGGTTCATTCATAGTATGGGCATTATACAGAAATAGCTTAATTTTGCGAGAAATTTGCTATAGTACCAGATACAAATATGGCGTATATCAAAAACCCCAAAGCACACTTTGATTTTGAAATTATCGAGACGTTCGAGGCTGGTTTAGTATTGTCTGGACATGAAGTAAAAGCGATACGAAACGGTATGGGGAAATTAATCGGTGCTCATGTAGTAGTGCGTGGTGGTGAGGCATTCCTAGTCGGCGCCAATATAAACCCCTTTCAGGTCGCCAATACTCCTAAAAGTTATGATTCTGAACGCAGCCGCAAGCTACTGTTATCCAAGAAGGAGTTGGCTGAAATCGAACAAGCCGTTGAAAAAAACCGTTTGACAGCTATCCCACTTTCGTTGTATAAAAAGGGTAGCAAAATAAAGCTTGAAATTGCAATTGCTCGCGGTAAGAAAAAAGCTGACAAACGTCAGACTATTAAGGAGCGAGATACCAAGCGCGATATCGAACGTACATTGAAAAATCAGTATTAATATTTGGATACATGAGGGTGGTCATAAGACTACCAAATGCAAATTTCAAGGAGGAAATTAGATGAGCGAATCTGATATTGACGTCGATCCGCAAGCACCGACCACTGGAGAGGCGAAAGCAGAACATCTGGTGCTCATCGTAAATGAGTCCAGTCGTGGTCACGATATCCTCGGCGGTTCGAGCTCTGAAGGAGCCATTCTCCTCAACGATGACGAAGACGATGTCATCGAGCTCGCGGTGATGATCGAAGAAGAAATCGTCCCTCTCTACTACCAGGGCAACTGGGCTCGCTTTCTCATCGACCTGCTGTGCGTTCTTCAGAACGCACAGGAAGATGGGACTGGCGATCTGATGGATGATATTCGCTACTTCCTGCAGACTCTTTCGAATGAAGGGATCGTGCAGGTTGCATGAATCTAGTGCGGAATAGCAGCATTAACTGCGAATCCGCACCACCTTCATGTATCTAAAGTAAGTACACCTTCCCCGGAAAATTTTGAAAGGACTTTCAAAATTTTCCGGGGATGCTAGGCATCGACGGTTAGTCGTGTCGAATGTGTGCGTGTCGAAATTGGTAATCAATTCGTTAAAAGGTTCCACTTTGTACATGCAAACAAAGCAGTACCAAGCCCGTACGCTCGCGCGTTCGGGTTCGCACCCGCTGTAGCGTAACTTTAACGCTCGCCGCTGCGATGCGAAGCCAGTAAACGTCTCATACGCTGGTCTTCGTAGAATAGCCATGAGACTTTGGAAACCAAGTCAGTTGTGCTCGGTTTCTAAGCTTTGTAACAACTCGACAGTGTAGTGTTTGGTCACACTTATAGCTACACTGTTTAAATCTTAAAGTGTAACTACACACGTAGACTCACCTTCGCACCCTAACTCGGACGCGGGTTCAACTCCCGCCATCTCCACCAAAATAGAAATGTAAGAAACGATATAACTCTTAACGATTAACCCCTTGCAGTATGTCAGGGCTTATTTCTTTATCTGCCTCTTTTTTAATAATAGACACATCAGCTGTTGTCTCCATGATAGCAATCGCTACTTCCTCGATGCTATGGAGGCCGGTCCTGCGCAGTTCCATGTATAGTTCATCCGTACTAAGCCGAGCTTTCCTAAGGTTATCGTGCAGCACCTCCCCGTTGTAGATAAGCGTGATTGGCTTGTTAGTGAGAAGCTTCTCAAAATAGTTCGATTTACTCACTAGTGATGACGCTATCCATTGTAGAGATAAAAGACACACCAAGGTAAACACGGTACGTACCAATCCAACATCTGACAAAAGAATACCGCTAGCCACAACTGAACCAATCGCAATAGTGATTGCAAAATCAAATGTGGTCATCTTTGAATACACCCGCACTCCTGCGAGCCTAGTAAGAAGAATGATACTCCCGTAGATGAGCACTGCGTTAATTAGGATGCTGCCTATCTCCTGCCAATTATCAATAGTAAAGATTTCCATAGAGAAGTTTTATCGCTGGATAATTCCTTTTCAAGTAGTCTAACACTTATCGACCCTGTCTCAACTTGAACGGTTGATGAGTGAACGATTCTTTCACTCTGTCGCTGTAGAATATAAAAAGGTTCAAAATGAAAAGCTCTTAGGTTTTGTTATACTAGTGGCATGGAACCTATCGCACGCAGAGAAGTGATTATCGTAGACCGAGACTCTAACCGAGAAGAACACATCGCGTTTGAAATAATGCCGCCGCATGCTATTGATGACGGAGAAAACTATATCTGCCAAGCTAAAATTACTGGCGACATACACAAATCATTTGACGTGGGCGGGGTGGACTCGCTCCAGGCGTTGATGTTAGCTATTCAGTGCCTTGATCTTCAATACGAAGAAATGAAAAACAGTCAGTATGACTTTTTCTGGCCCGATAGAACAAATCCCATGAAATCCTTTGATCTAGTTAAAGAAGACTTAAAAAGATTCTACGAAATGTAATTTTTAACTATTGTCTAGACAATGGAGCTGGCCCAATATAACAATCCTTAGGACCATAGAGAGTAGAGCCTTCTTCTCTATCAGCCCCGAAGACAGAAACTGGTCTACCTATGCATTTTTCAAACCCTCCGATTCCTTCGTTAAACGAACACGCCCCACAACTGTTGTGGCTAAACCTTTCATTAGGATGAATGTCTCACTTTGCACGACAGCAGTATACGCTCCATCTATGAAAACATCTTTGTTTACAGTCTCTAATGTGCCCTCTAATTTAAAGACTTCTTGAGGTATTTTAGGTTCTTCTGTTTTTTAGTCATTTATAACTTTTGCTCCTTCAATGACATTCTCTCCAGCAATTTCAATCAGTGCTTCGCCTTGATGTTCCCAGAAGACTACAGAATTATCTGCAGACACATACCTTGCGCCGGACGCAGAACGTGCACGTTTTAATTCGTACGTGTTGCCACCAAACATAACTTTTGCCAATTCACCATCCACACTATATTGCACGGTAAATGAATCGCTTTCTGTGTAAAACTTGAAGATTTCACCTGTATACGTAGATTCTCTAGACTGAGTACCGGCAGTGGTAGCTGACTGATTAAAAAGTACATACCCAACAATTCCCAGGATAATGATGGTAAATACGATAAAAATATTTTTCATAAGTGAGTAGATTATCAGAAATTAATAATAGTCACTGTGCACGCCTTACTGCAAATAATAACTTTGGGGTTTCACATATTTAATAGACGAGCACTTGTAGTTTTCATTTATTACGCGCAATTTTGAGGGCTTCTCCCCACCAGTGCAATTGTTCGAGAACACTTTCAAAACTCTTTTTATATTCATCGAGCGCACCCTCGGGTAAATTATTGTTTTCATCTAGTAAGTACCATGGGCCTTTCATGTGAAGAGCATTGCGCACAGGAGCCATTTGCAGTTCAATCGCGACTTGTCGTAGCTGCTCGACTACACGACCACCGAGGACACTACCATAAGATACAAAACTGATTGGTTTTTTATTCCATTCAGCATAAACGGAATCGAGTGCGTTTTTGAGTACTGCGGTATAACCATGATTATACTCTGGCGCAATAACCAAAAACGCATCTGCTTCACGAATTTTGCCTGCAAAATTACGAACGACTTCGTGTTCATACTCGCCATTTTCCACCATAGACGGACTAATCGGTTGATCGTAGAACGGCATATCATAGTCGCGTAAATCAAGCACTTCATAAATGATTTCTTTTTTCTTTTTAAGTTCATTTTCGAGCCACGGAATGATTTTCTCACTAAAGCGTCCCTCTCTAGTGCTACCGACAATTAGTTTAATATGTAACATAGTTTTTTTGGTTATCTGCAGAATAACAAGATTACTATACTTGTACAATCCAACCCATCTCGTAGCGTTTCCAAAATACTGAGTCAACCTTTAACGTGGTCTTGAACACTCCGCTCATAGGTGCCTTCACAATGAACCTTTGCTTTTAGTTGATCGGCGCGTATAGTGGTCTTATGAAGAAAACGACTATAGTTATTCTAGTTTTTATCGCACTGATTGCTATCGGCACAACTTTCCTGGTGCTTAACCATAAGCATAGTACAAAAAACGATGACTCAACACAGTCTTCTAAAGAGCTTACTATCACAAATGTAACGATTAAAGAAGATGACGGTGTCTATGCTGAACTCTCCAACGGTGAGCAAAGAAAAATTGCAGCATTTGTACCTTTTGAAGACGGTAACTTTACCGAAGTTCGAACGTACCAGTCATATAAAATTTCACCCAACGGTAGATACGTTGCTATTAGTGGCTATGGGTTTGAAGAAGAAGTAACGGAAGTTTATGACGTAGAAACTGATACTCTACATAAGGACGAGCTAATTTATGGTCACGTTAAAGCGTGGACCGAGGCAGGTTTGCTCGAAATTGAAGCGTGTGACTTATCAGGCGAAGTGTGCGTCGAAAAAGTATCTGTCAACGCAAGCACTCCTTGGATTACCAAACAATTGCCAGGTAATAGTCCAAATTCTAATTACCAAACGAAAGAAGATCCAAAAAGCGGCATTACTTTCTCTTACCCCGTTTCAACCAACTTTGACTACATCAAGTTAACAGAGTGGCCACCCCGGTTTGTAAACGCAGTCGATCCGATAAAGTGTGAACTTAATGAGCAAACACAAGCTATGTCTGGCGCCACCTCTAGCGAGATAATTATTAATGATAATACTTACTGTATTTGGGAGACATCGGAAGGTGCCGCTGGAAGCGTATATAAGTCATATCAAATTACCTACCCCATGCAAAATCAATTTTTCACGATGAGTTTTACCGCCCAGTACCCTAACTGCGCAAATTATCCTGAACCCGAAATGAGTGATTGTGAAGGAGAACAAGAAGGATTCCCTCTTTCGTTCTTAGTTGATAGAGTTGCGCAATCAGCCAAACTGCCCAATCGGTAGACGAGCTATACATTAGCCATCTAAAAATCCCCTGTCGGGGATTTTTAGACGCAACTCTTAGAGGTTGATTCCGCTTGTAGCCTCAAGTGATGCATCTGCATCAACATTGATAATATCTGTATCAACCGATCCGTCTACGTCTACATCGGTAGTGGTGGTTGTGTCAGATTGATTTTGATTCTGTGTTTCTCCATCACCACGATTTGGTTCTGCTGGAGGCGGGGTGCTGAAATCAATATCGATTATAGTACCCGTATCCGTATCAATTGTTGCAGTACCCATCGTGGTAAGTGCAGCCTCTACTTCTCCGAGTAGGTTTGAAGCTTCGGTAATTTGGGTACGTGCCTCAGCTTCAGCCTCAAGTGAAACGTCAGTTACTAGTGCGAGAGCGGTGTCTACTTTAGCTTCTAGAGCTGTGCGAACCTCAGTAGAAATTTCTGCTGAGGAAGTAACCAAAAGATTTTTAAGGGCAGTTGCTCGAGTTTCAGTGCTGTTCTTGAGCACAGCCACATCAATCGGGTTGCTTGCTAGTGAGGTACTGATAGCGGTCTTGGTATTGGTATCTACATCTAATGCGTCTACGGCAATAGCGAGTGATGTGTCATTTTCGACCATGGCGTTAAATGTGGTCACGGCATTAATAATAGCTTCAGTTGCAACCACTCGCGTTGCAGTATCAGCGTCTGTGGCAGCGCTTGCGGTTGACTCAATTTGGGACTCAACAGCAGTCTTCATATTCACTCCAATGTCACCTGATAGACGGTTTTCTGACTGTAGCTCACCAGCTTCTTCAAGACGTTCGGCCAATAGTTTGGTCTGGAGTCTGGTCTCAGCGTTAGCTCCAATCGCAAATGCGCTGCGGACTGACTCGTTGAATTCAGTCTTTACGGGATACAACGCATCCCCTGGAACAGTCCCTTGGGCTGCAAATGTGACTCCTCCACTTATAAATACGGCAAGTAGTAATGCTAATGGCATAAAAGTTAATCTTAATCCGAATAATGAAGTACTTCCTTGTACTTGCCTTATAGAACGACTTCCCGCAGCAACTCTTACACCTTCGCGGACTGGATGAAATTGCGCATGTGCGAGCAATTCTTTTTCAATTCGAGCACGCGAAGACTCAGACAGTGAAATGTCCTTTAATGAATGGAGATATTCGGTTGTATTTTTTTCTTCATTCATACGTATAGTAACTTTTTTAGTCGCTTTGTTGCTCGATTGAGCCGTACTGAGATTGTGTTCGCTGATTCACCAAGCATTTCACCTATCTCACGCGGTGGCAATCCCTCCACGTGTGTGAGTAGTAAAACCTCTCTATCACCTTCTTCGAGTTCTGAAATGGTGTCTAATACTTCATTATACGCTGCTTGTACTTCAGCAGGAGTTTCTACAGCAATTGGTTCTTTGCCGACCTCCATTCGATCATCAAGAGACACCGCTTTCTTTTTCTTATACCAATCCTTAGCTGCGTTGTTAGCAATCGTGTACAAAAGCGACCTGGTGTTGGTAATTTCTTTACCGTCCCGAAGATATTGCCAATATTTAATAAAGGTTTCTTGAGTGATATCCTCGGCTAATTCCTGGTTAGAAACTTTCACCAGACAAAACCGAAATATCGCATCACCGAATTGGTGATACGCATCTAAGAACTGCTGTTCTGCCTCTTTCTGTTTCATATAACGACTGACATAAGCCATTATGACATGCTACTCAAGTACAGTCTCCCGAGAGATTATAATTAAGGTAATAAAAAAACCGCTTAGGTCTTCTAACCAAAGCGGCTGGTGGGCGGGGCTGAAAGCCCCGCCCGGCCGAAAGAGCTAGCTCACCACAGAGCAGTTTGCAACAAGCAACCCAATCCCTGACTGAGCGGTCAGAGGACCATAGTAATCCATTGCTTCGCTCATATCACGAGCTCGCAATTCTTGCATGAAGTCGCTACCAGCGACAATATGGTATTCGTTGCCGCGATCATCGACATCAGAACCGGTCACAGGAAAGGTGAGTCCGATAAGAGTCTGCCGGGCCGCACTCCATCTGCGACAATGTTTGATCCTCTCTGGATCCGAATTCTTCGGTACAATCGGATCCATATTCTCAACTCTTACGAGCATATCTATTTCTCCCTTAAAAATTTGAAGAACTGGGCGGACCAACACAATACAACTTGATTTTCTTCTAGTCAAGAAAGCGCGGTGGGGACTAGTGTCCCCACCGTGCTCCTACAAGATCAAGCCGCTAAAATGATACCGTCCCCTGGCTTCTCAAAACCTTGCGTTATACGCCATCTGTTATCTGACAATCCAATCAGATTATAGCTTTGTACTGCTTTACGATACCCCGGAACGTTGACTGCATAAAATGCCTGCAGCGTAAAGCCTTCTTCATCTGGTAATACAGGCTTGATTGCGCCGAGCATTACTAGATTAATCAGTCCGAGCAATAAACGCCTGTTTTTAGACATGTGACCATGTTCAGTTATACCTTCTTCAAAACTTGCATGAGACATTGATGGAATGAACTCATAAAACGAGAAGTGCATTCGTGGTAACGACTGCACCATGAAGTCGGCAGCTATCGTAACTGACGGATCAATTTCGATTCGCTGCTGCACACGCTTGCGTTGAAACCATTCTGAATTCGCATGAATTTTGCTGACTTTAGCGGTGACAATATTCCCGCGATGTGGCAACGAACCGAACAGTAGACGGCCGCTGCCCCTTGTGACTACGAAAGAATCTTTCACGTTACTCTCCTTTGAATGAAGAACCTTTGAGTAAAACATACGCTGATTAGAAAAAAGGTCAAGAAAACCGCTGTCTGACAGCGGCTTTCTTGACCTAGATGCTTTAGTCTGGAATTTAATTGAATCGAACAGTACTCAGTACTTCTTCGAAGTATTTGTCCATTTGGTCACCCTTATCTCGATATTGACCTACGAACATATAGTTTCTGTCTCCCAGACGGAACAGTTTGATATTTTGTTTGTACTCAGCTTCAGCTGTGTAGGAAATTCCTTTCAGACCATCAAGCTCATAATCAACTACATCTGAAGTTGCGTTATTGATACTAGTCAATGTTTGATTCTCCTGTGCCCAGGTCATGAGCTTTTCATCCTTGCTCAACACCTCTGTAGTGCTTGCCATTTCGTTGTCAGAGTAACGAAATACAAATAGTGAAATAGTTGGACCAACGTCTTGATCTTCACCGTTAGCAAAAGCTACGTATTCGCTACTTGGCATGATAATGAATGCCCCTTCCATCGGTTGACCAGTTACCGGTGGCTCAACCATTGATAACGCGTCAGGTCCTGCTGTGTATCCAAATTCAAAACCAAGATCGTCCCGCATTACTGTCTCCACTGCGTTTTGCGAGTCAAATATTGCTTGCTCTTTTCTGTCGATTACGAAGTAAATAATGGCTGCTACCGCTACGATTGCAATAACAACTAGTAAAAGTATCTTATTTTTCTTGTTCATATGTTAAGTGATGACGTATAGCTTGATAGTTGCTTACGTACAGTTATTGTAGCTTAGTCTTAAACAAACACAACTGAGTGCGGTACACTTAAGGTATGAAAAAACACGTGTTGATTATTGAGGACGACCACAATCTCGCTGACACACTAGAGGATATTTTGATCATGGACGATTATGAGGTGACAGTGACTCATTCTGGACACAATGGCCTTGAAACAGCCTTACAAACCCATCCTGACTTGATTATTTTGGATATTAAAATGCCGGATATGAACGGCTATCAGGTGTACGAAAGGCTCCAGGCAGACGCTTGGGGTAAGCAAGCCAAGGTGCTGGTGCTGACCGCATCAGAATCACTGGAAAACATTGCTAAAAATATAAATCTGCCACGCAACTATGTGCTCTTCAAGCCGGAGGTAAGCGTCGAGGCTTTGCGTGAAATTGTCGCTACTCGCATTACTGACTAACTAACTAATTGGCAGAATTATATCGAAGGTCGTACTGACATTCTCGACGGAGGTGAAAGATATTTTGCCGCGCAACACATCAATCGCTTCTTTGACGATATACAAACCAAGACCTGTCCCATCAGGCTCGTTTCTCGTTGCATTGCTAGCTCGATATAGTTTAGTGAAAATCCTTTCTTGGTCGGCAACTGGAATACCCATACCATTGTCTGCTACTGATACATGAAGTTCATTGCCAATCTTTTTGTAGCCAACATGAACTGTTCCGCCCGGCTTGGTATATTTAACTGAGTTTGAGTATAAATTTGAAATTGCCATCCGCAGAAGATTGGGGTCGGTATTGAGCTCGGAAATGTTGGGGTCAAAAAATGTCTCGATTGAAATGTTTTTCTTGATCACTCTATCTTCCTGTTCACGAATGATTTCAGAAAAGAGTGTGGGGAGAGAAACCATCTTATACTCTGGCTGGAACGTTCCGAGTTCAAATCGGGAAACGCGTAAGAAGTCATCAACCAGTAGCGCCATTCGCTTTACTCCGGTAAGTAGCCGCTCAACGTATCGTCTTTGTTTTTCGTTTAGATTTTTATCTGGATCCATTTGCAGTAGTTCGGCACTCCATTTGATGCCCGCAATTGGTGTACGCAATTGGTGTGAGGCGAGTGAGACAAACTCTGCTTTAGCGTTTTCAATCTGTTTTTGTTTGGTGATATCAACCAACGTCAGAAGGCCAATTTTTTCGCCATACGCATTTTCGTACGGGAAAAGTGACAGGAGCACCCAGGCTGTTTTTCCATTTTTGCAATGCACCTGAACAGTTTCTTCCGACAAAGGAACTCCTGATTTAAATTTCTGCTGTAGCACAACAATATGATCAGCCTCTTCTGAAAACAGGGATTCAAATACTGACTCTCCGACCAAGGAGTTCACCGTCTCGCAATACAAACGGCCAGCCGCAATATTTGCTGACTTAACTACGCCGTTTGTATCAAGCAGCATGTATGGGACGGGACTGTTTTGGTAGAGCTGTGTGTGCAGTTCCTCTGAGTCGATAGCAATCGAGTCAGCGATCTTTACTTCAGTGCGAGCAATCTGTTCATTAACAACCAAGCTATCGTATACACTTTTTGCAATCAGTGCACAACAAACGAAAGCTGTCATGAACAACAACCCAAACACATCAAACCGAGTGAAGTCGATTACTGCTCCGGCAATAATAATCACCAGCAATAGAATGAAGAAAAGGGTGACGGAAAAGAAAAGGGGCTGACTGATTTTTGATGATGACGGTTTCATAACTACTTCTGTTTTGCTTCGATTCGGTGAGCTGCAATGTGCGCAATTTGGCCCATTTCATCAGTACGCATAGTCGCTATTTTTACTAGACTTCGTGACTGATTAATTATCCCTTCACGACTAAGGAATAAATTGTTTTTGTCCTCGTCTAAGGTACAGCCCAGATAACTTAATCGACTTAATATCAAACGACGTAAATCTGGACTACGCGAACCAATCGTACCGGTAAAAATAATCGCATCAACACCACCAGTCGCTACTGTCGCAGCAGCAATAGCTTTTTGAATACTGAAAGATAGTAAATCGAGCGCGAAGGCAGCATCACTATCTCCCTGGGTTTTACGATCTAACAGAATACGAACATCATCGACGCCAGCTAGCGCCTTGGCACCGCAATCAAAATGCAAGTACTTATTCACCTCCGTATATTTACCGTGATGCAGTCGTAGCAACTCCAACACTACCCCAGCATCAATGTCGCCACCACGCGTTAGCATTGGTAGTGAAGTGAAAGATGCGTAGCCGGCAGATGTATACATTGGCTGCCCAGTGCGGACGCCGGTCACACTGATGCCACTACCAATGTGACACACAATCATTCGCTCGTGTTCGGCTCCAGTCACTGCATGTACCCTATCAATTACTGACGCTACGGAGAGGCCGTGGTACCCAAAACGATGCAAATCATATTCTTTTGCATCATTTCTTGCGACACTGTATTCCCGAGCTATTGCTGGAAGATTTGCGAAAAATGCTGTGTCAGACGCCGCTACTAGCGGCACGCCGGGCATGAGTAATCGACACTGTCGTATCTCTTCAAGCGTTACCGGAATATGAAGAGGAGCCGTTGGTTCCTTGGCTTGCAACTTGCTTACAAACACATCATCAATCTTTTGGTGATTTTGAAATTCAGTTCCGGCAGCCAAAATTCTAATACCAATCGCGTCTATAGTAATTCCTTTTCCTCGGGCGTGGCTATTGGCGGCCGCGGCAAATTCTGATAGTGCGTTGTCATACTCGTCCTTAGTGATTGTCTTTATCTCTTCATTTTTTTGCGAATCTCTAGTGCAGACTTGGAAGTCATTGTCAGTACGTTCAAAGATCGCTTCCAGCTCGGCGGTGCCAGATATAAAAAGAGCATATTTCTTTGATGTACCTCCTGGATTGATGACAAATACTGCGGACATGAAGAGCTTGTTATATATCTATAGTAGCAGGCCGCGGCGCTTTGCGCCGCGGCCAGCGGGGAAACCTGTACCACTGTTTTGTAGCTTACCCCATGGCTGTTATACTCTAGTCCACTATGAAGGACTATGTAGTAAAACGTAGCAGCGCCGGTCTTGGACTATTTGCCAACCGCGACTTCAAAAAAGATGAAGTGATTATCGAATACGTTGGAGAGACAATATCTGACGCGGAAGCCCAAAGGCGCGGCGGAAAATATCTTTTTGAGCTTAATGATGAATGGACGATTGATGGCAAAAGTCGGGACAACACCGCTCGGTATATCAATCATAGCTGCAAGCCAAATTGCTACGCCGAACTAACTGAAGATGAAACCCAGGTGTTCATCAAGGCAAAGCGAGCAATTAAAGCTGGTGAGGAGTTTACCTATCATTACGGTAGCTATTATTTTAAGAATGAAATAACGCCAGCGGGGTGTAAGTGCGCTAAGTGTTTACAGAAAGACTGACGTCTTTCAAGTTGTGTGTCAATTTAAAGCGCGGCCCCATTCGGGGCCGCACTTTAAATTTCTTACTTTCCCTTTCGACAGCGGTCACTGCAATACTTCACTTCTGCCCATTACCCACGCAGCTTCCAACTTTTACGGTTTTCAAATATAAGTCCGCATCGCTCACATGTCTTAATTTCTTTTTTGTTCATATCAAAAATGTACAAACAAGCGGCCGTGGTTCTTTGTGTCTATTTCCACGCGCTTGTACTGCGCTTTGATTTCCTTTTGGTCGAGCCACTTCTTCACTTGTTTCATTAATTGCCCACTACCTTTACCAGGGATTATTTCTACTTTCTTCACGCGCTTTTGTATCGCCTCTTCCATGAGGCGCAAAAGCGCGTCATCAATCGGCCGCCCATTCTTGGCTATCGAATGCAAATCGAGGTGTAACGTGGATTTGGACATATATTTATTTTGAATCTTTCAGCACAAAGCGCCAGGGTTTTTGTGACCATTCCGGTCCGGCGTAATCGACGCCGATGCGCGGCGTGGCCTCGATAGACGCGGCGTCGACCGTGTATCCACGGTCTTCGATCCACAGACCGCTGCCGCCTTCTTTCTTCGGCAGCGCGAGCGCGGCGTTATGTTCGCGCGTGATGCCTAGGTCGCGGGTTAGCTTGCCGGGACCGTCATACGCTACAACACCACGGATCAACACAGCCGCAGCATGGTCCTCTGGACCGGTCACGATATTCAGCATGTCATATATGCCGTAGATGAGATACACGTACCAATGCCCGGCCGGACCAAACATCACTTCTGTTCGCTTAGTCCGACCCCTACTCGCATGACAGGCGAGATCCGCCTGACCGTCGTACGCCTCCACTTCAGTGATCATATGCGCGATGCCTGCGGCACCGTTCTTACTTTCTCTGACCAAGTACTTCCCCAACAACTCCGGCGCCACCTCCAACACCGACCGTTCAAAAAATTCTTTCCCGAGCACTTCCATGCCCGGAGTATAACAAAAGCAGGTACCTGCGGCACCTGCTCTTACTTCCCTTTCCAATCTTCGATGATGATTTGCTGGCCGCGGCGACGGACCGTGAGCTTCTGTCGCTCGCGCCAGCCGAGTTCATCAATGAGCTCGGCTGGAATCACTACGCTCAAACTCCGCTTCCCAACCCGAGTCAATTTTCGAACTAATTTTTCCATATATTACAAGTATACCCCGCCCCTGTTACGTAGCATGCTACGTAACAAGTAAAATTATAAATTTAAAATACTTAGTATATTGATATCGAATAGGTAGCTTAGAAGCAAGGTAAAAACTAATAAAGCTAAAAAAGGAACTAATATTTTTCCGTATAAATGCGACCAGACGTCTGAAAACAGTCTAGAAAAAACTTCCCAAGCAACAAACAATATCAAAATGATCGGTATAAAAATGTAGTTCAGTACGAATTCGATTACCTTTGTCATCTTAATAAAACTAGAGTAATTGACCGTTAAATGCTTCGTAGAGGTAGGCGCGCTCGAGGGATTTGAGGTCAGCGAGTTGCGTATCTTGAAGCGCGCGAAGCTCCGCAACGCGCGCGCTGAGTTCATCAAGTTCTTTTACAATTTTTTCTTGGGTTTTTAGGTCTGGTATTGTTATTCTGTAACTCTCTATAAAATCTTTTGGTACGCGCTTTTGTCCCGCACTGCCTGTCATCTTTTTTTCTGCTTCTAGCCTAAATTTTTTAGAAGCCAAAATGTAGTATAAAAACCTAATATTAGATTTAGCTTCTATCGACCTCAACACATGAAACTCTGTCGTTCCAAAACCAATCTCTGTTTCAATATCAGCCACAGCCACCTTTCCATTCTCCATGCAGGGTGTAATTTTTGCAAAAAGTAAATCTCCTCTTTTAAAATAGGTATATCCTTTTCTTACTTCACCAAGTGATCGCATTTCACGGTCAACAATCTTTTGCTGGGTATCACTCACTGCAGACATAGGTACAAAAGCAACCTGCGTTTCGTCTGTAACCCAAGAGATTTCTGATTTCTTAGGATTTATAATTGCCACTTCGTCAATTCTTCTTTCTTCCCAACCTTTTTCTTTTCCTTCGGTGAAAATTTCAGTGAGTTTTGCAGAGAGAATTTTTTCGGTGTCAGCAATAGCTTCTTTGCGAAGTTGAATAGCTTCCCTTACTTTTCCAAGCTTCTCATCAAGCACCTTCACAATCCGCTTTTGTTCTTCGAGTGGAGGGAGTGGGATTTCAATCTCTTTATACTCAGCAAAAATCAAGTTTCTTATACCAGTCGTTTGTTTTTGAAGATTTTCAGTCTTTCCAGATATATATTGCAGCATCAAAAACCAATGAAGAAACTTGGGCATCAATTCATTAGTATCAAATACTCTTAATCGAGAAGTAAAATTACTAAAACTGTATTCGCCAGCTTTATCAAAAAACACAACACGACCAACTGGCTGAGTCGGACCACCACCAGATCTCTCGAGAATGATGTCATTTGGCTGAAGTAGTCTTTTTTCTAATTGTTTTTCCTCTACCTCAATTTCGGCAACATCATCATAATTTAATGAACCATCGTTGTTCTTAAAATTGGTGTTCCTAAGCACACACACCCTTTTGTAAGGAGGCTTTTTACCAGTCCAAAGGCCGTTCTGAAATTCACAAACCTCAGCAAGTTTTTTTGTTGGCCATTTAGTTTTCATATTTGCTTTCCATAAAGTCAATTAGAGTATCGAAAATTCGAACTACTTCATCGACACTCTTCCCCATGAGAGGATTCTCTCTGACATTAGTTCTCCTATTTAAACTTCTCGGATGAACTGAATTTCTTAAGTCACGTAAATTTTCTAGAGTCTGTATATTATTCGGTCTCCTGAAAAAATTTGCTTGTTTATATATCTCTACCAAAGAACCGAGCCCGAAAGTTTTACTCTCTGTCCTTTGCTTTGCAATTTTTTTGACCAACTCGTTCTGATCACTCTCAACTAGGTGTTCTAAATAGTCCGTTAATAGACCCTCGACTATTGCACCAATTATCTGATAAATGACTAATTTATGCTGCCATCCAAAAGTTAAACCTGGTTTTAAAAAGTAAAAAATACTGAGATGATAATCAAGAGACATTCTTAGTTCAGCTAGATTGTTTCGCAATGTAACGTCCCTAATAAAATGAAATCTTGGTCTATAGTCTGCACTGAGGCTTTTAGAAATCATCCTTCCGTCAGTTGCCTCTTTTCGCCACTTACAATACTCGTCAGGAAGGTGTTGCAGATTAGCATGAACACTATGAAATGCTTGTTCTAATTCAGGATTCATAGTGATTTTAAGAGCTCTTCAATGTTTCTTTCAAACTTCAAAATTTTTTCTTTCAATTCCTTTGAGCTCAACTGTTCTACATCACTACCTCCGTTTGGATTTTTGAAATCCAGATTGTAGTTACGTTCATGAATTTGCTCGATTGAAACCTTGTGAGCAAATTCATTTTCCTCGCGCTTATTCCACCACTCTCTAACCACATCAAACTCATCGTGCTTGATCGGCTTACCTTTGGTGTATTGCTTCATACCTTCGGGGAGTGGCATGTGGTAGTACCAGGTTTCTTTCGTTGGCTCGCCTTTGGTAAAGAAAAGTAGGTTGGTATTTACGCCTGCGTATGGATTGAATACACCCTGCGGAAGACGTACGATAGTGTGTAAGTTACACGTCTCAAGTAGGTGCTTTTTAATCTCAGTCGCGACACCTTCACTGAATAATGTGCCATCTGGAAGAACAAGACCAGCCCTACCTCCATCTTTAAGAATGTGTGCAATAAGTACTAAGAACAATAGTTCTGTGGCTTTGGTGCGGTACTTCGTTGGAAAGTTTTTCTCTACCCCATCTGCCACCACCCCACCGAATGGTGGATTAGCCACGACCACATCCACTCGGTCACTCGGACCGTACTCAGTGAGTGCCTTGGCTGCCAGCATATCGTCGTGACGAATCGTGGTTGGATTCTCCACGTCATGGAGCATGAAGTTAGTAACCGCCAGAGCATGTGGCATTTGCTTGAGTTCAATACCATGAATTGATTTTTGCAGTAACTGTTCATCTTCAGCAGTCTTTACCTCGCCACTGGCTCGGACGTGCTCAAGTGCATTGATTAAGAAGCCTCCAGTACCACAAGCTGGGTCGAGCACCTTTTCGCCAAGCTTAGGATCTATCATTTCCACTAGAAACTTTGTGAGTGGTCGGGGCGTGTAGAATTCACCAGCGTTTCCAGCACTCTGCAAGTCTTTCAGGAGTCCTTCGTAGATATCACCAAACTGATGGCGATCATCTTTTTTATTGAAATTGATGTCACTGATCTTGTTGATTACCTGCCGAATGAGCGTCCCATTCTTCATGTAGTTGTATGAATCCGCAAAGACATTGCGAACGATACCAGCTGGTGAGTTTTCATCACGTACCGAGAGTGCTTTCAGTTTTGGAAAGAGTTCTTTATCAATAAACTCAGAGAGTTCTTCTCCGGTAATACCTTCTGGATCTGAGGCCCAATTACGCCAGCGAAGCTCTTCGGGAATTGGTGATTTGTAGGCTGGATCAATGAGCTCATGGCTTTTTTCACGGTCATCAAAAATCTTCAGGAAAAGAATCCATACAAGCTGCGAGAGACGTTGCGCATCACCGTCAACACCAGCGTCTTTACGCATGATCTTTTGGATGTGTTTGATTACATTCTGTACGTCTGTCATAGGCTAGGCATCTACTTCGTACAATTGTCTTTCAATCTCTCGTACGACCTGCATGTATTCTTCTCGGCCACCAAAAATACCTTCCACTATCTCAACTGGAGGACCGTATTGAGTAAATGGAGTGACCTGAAGATCTCCGATATCATCAATGGCAGTGATGCCGTGTTCTGCGTACTTCTCTAGGAGATGGTCGATGATCTCTCGTGCTTCTCCTTCATACTTATCAAAGTAACTACTTTGCTTCACATTACGGAGCCGTTCACTGCGAGTTAACGGTTTCTTGCCATAAGCAACATGAAGGATGAGATCAAACACGTCGACGTCTTGTCCCACTTCTTTTTGCAACTCTTCAAAGATGATTCCTCGCTCTTGGAGCTCTTGCACGATGATGTCTTTTCGCTCGGTTGCTTGCCAGCGATTGAGGAAATCTTCTAGTGAAGAATAGATGCCGGTAATAGCCTGTTTACTGAAGTCTTCCAGTGAAGCGGTGATAAGCTTTCCGGTCTTTGGATCAATGTATTGGATAATCTTTTGGATAGGGTCAAAAGAAACACCCTCTTTGATATAGATTTTCTTTGGCTTTGGATTCTCTTCAGTTCCATCAATCAGCACCTCTTCTCGAGGGTTATTTTTTATGAGTTCTTCTTCTGATTTTGTTTCTTCTTCAATGGCTTTAGCGACATCCAGCGGTTCATTACCTTCTTGCTCATAACTCTCTACTGGATCACCATCAAATTCTGGATCAGCAAAAAGTCTTGTCACATTTCGGAAATCCATAATGGTGAAGTAGTACTTTCCGTGCTGTTCGTCGATACGAGTACCACGACCAATGATTTGCTTGAACTCGGTCATTGAGTTCATTGGTGAATCGAGTACTACCAACTTTACTGTTTTCGTATCGACGCCAGTCGAGAGGAGCTTTGAGGTAGTAGCGATGACTGGATACTTTTCTTCAGGATTAACAAAGTTTTCTATCTCTAGTTTTCCATATAGATCATCGCCCGTCATACGTACTACATACTTCGGATTTTCGTGTGATTGTTCATTTAGCTCATTATTAAGAAAGCGTCGCATGCGTTCGGCGTGCTTTGTGTCGACACAGAAAACAATTGTCTTTTGGAAAACATCCGTGTCTCGAAGATATTCAGCAATACATCGGGCCACGGCTCGATTACGATCTTCTAAGATAATTGAGCGGTCAAAGTTTGATTCGTTGTAAATCTCGTCGGGCACTTCATTCCCTTCAGCATCAACGAAGCCTTGAGGTGGGCGCCACTCGTCGTTATCGAATCTATAGCGGATCACTTTATATGGGGCCAAGAATCCGTCATCAATACCCTGCTTGAGGGTGTATGTATATACCGGCTCGCCAAAATATTCAAAATTATCCGCATCGTCGGCATGCTTTGGAGTCGCAGTTAGACCAATCTGAGTCGCTGAACTATAATACTCAAGAATCGAGCGCCACAAACCATCCTCTTTAGCACTACCACGATGACACTCATCAACCACAATCAAGTCGAAAAAGTCTGGGGAGAACTGTTTAAACTTCTCAGTTTCATCACCACCCATAAGACCTTGATACAAAGCGACATATATTTCGTACGCAGGGTCTACACGAGGACCGTCAATTTTTGTAACAGCTTTACCGAAATGTCGGAACTCGCCACGTAGAGTTTGATCAGCCAGGGCTGTTCGGTCTACCAAAAACAATATTCTCTTCTTCTGTTTTGTTCGCCATAATCGCCAGATAATTTGAAAAGCGGTATAGGTTTTTCCAGTTCCAGTTGCCATCACCAGCATTATGCGATCCTGACCTTTTGCAACTGACTCAACAACACGGTTAATAGCATTGCGCTGATAATAACGAGGCTTTTTGCCGGATCCGTCTGTGAAATAGTCAGATAAAACGACCTCTTTTGTTTCTTCCGTAATACCCTTAGCTTGTATAAATCGAGCAAACAATTCTTCGGGAGAAGGTAGCGATGACACATCAAGTTCTTTTTCAGCACCTGTAAATGAATCATGTTCAATAAAGCCCTTGCCATTGCTACTGTATACAAAAGGAATATCTAAATCTTGCGCATAAGAAATACCCTGCTGAAGACCATCGCCAGCAGAGTGTGAGTCATCTTTTTCCTCAATTAGTGCTAATGGTAGATCATTTTTATAATACAAAATGTAATCAACTCGCTTCTTTTTACCACGAGAGACAGTCTTTCCATGCACATGGATGCGCCCAGCCGTAAAAGTGATCTCTCGCTGTACCCTATCCTCTGACCAACCAGCCTGCTCTACTGCTGGATCAATTAATTTTGCTCTAACATCTGCTTCTGTCATTTGTAGATAAATGTAGCATTTTGGGGGTGGTTTTGGAATGCTTGTATAATAAAAGAAAACCTCGATGTCTATCCAGGTTTTCTTTTTATTATTGTGGGTTTATGAGCTCAATGCTAGATGTCTCATATACTCTGAGACTGATTTAAATCCGCTTTCGACGGCTTTTTTTTCAATCTGCTTTTTAGCTGCAGGGGTAATTCTGAATCTGACAACATTAGACTGTGTGGCTTGATATTGTTTTTCTGCAACAATTAAACTTGGCAGATCGATGAGAAGATTTGCCACATCTTCTTTTAGAAAATCTTGCGCGACATTTGCTGCCTTACATTCAACAAAAACTACGTCATTTTTCTTTTCAGTAAGGCTGTAGGGATACTTTTTGTTTTGCACTGAGACTACCCCTTCGACTCTTTTCATAACTTTACTAGGCTTTACTTTACTTTTTCAATATATTTCTTTGCTTCTTTTTTATAGAAGTCTTTACATTCTCCATTGTGTACAGGGATTACTAAGTCCTCCCGCAATTTATCATGTTTGAATTTATAGTGACTACCACTCTTCGGTTTAATCATCAAAAAGCTAAAATGCTCTAACACTCTCACAAGTTGAGCAAAGCGAATTGATGTAGGGTTTGCTAAAAATTTATCGACCAATTTTTTAATGTTTGCCATAATTAATTCATATTATGTAGCTACATACTAACAAATGTAGCTACAATGTAAAGTGCTTTGTGTTCTCTGGGTATAGACAGGCTCAAGCAGTGTGTTTAGTCTTTGTTTGATCCCTCCCCTCAATAGACCAAACAATTTTTGAATAATCTTTACATTTCCGCTATGCTCAGAGCATGAGCAAAACCTACCGGCGCACCGCTTTTATCTTTAGACGTGATTTACGCCTTGGAGATAATTTAGGCCTCCTAGAGGCACTGGAAGCAAGCGAAGAGGTGTTGCCAGTTTTTATTTTTGATCCGCGCCAAATTGACCCGAAACAAAACGAATATTTCAGCGCTCCGGCTTTTCACTTCCTCCTTAATTCACTCAAAGAACTACACGAAGCTCTCACGTCGCGCGACAGCCGGCTGTATGTGTTCGAAGGGAATCCAGGAGAAGTCACCAAATCACTTATCGAAAACGACGACATTGACGCTGTTTTTGTAAACAAAGACTACACCCCATTTTCACGCAAACGAGACAAAGAAATAGCTGCTGTGTGTGAGGCAGCCAATGTTGATTTCAAACGCTGTGACGATTGCGCTCTAGCGAGCCTAGAGGGGATTCGTACTGGGCAAGACAAAGTCTATACGGTATTTACCCCGTTTATGAAGAAAGCGATGGAGCAAGACGTGTCAGCACCGCGGAAAAATAATTTTTCAAATTATTTTTCCGCGGCACCCAAGACAAAGACGGTTTCTTTGACAGACTACTCTGTAGACGTTGATCAGTACGACTTAAACTTGCAGGGGGGACGCGATGAAGGTTTAAAGATTTTGCGTGAAAATCACTATCTTAAAAACTATAAAGATCGCCGTAATCTGCCAGCCGAGCACGGCACTTCTCGTCTGTCTGCCCACCACAAGTTTGGCACCATCTCAATTCGCGAGACATATCATATGGCGAAAGAAGAAGCGGGTAAGCATTCTCAGTTTATAAGTGAACTGTATTGGCGAGATTTTTATTTTTATATTGCCTACCATTTTCCAAAAGTATTTGAGGAATCTTTTTTAGACTGGGCAAACAATATTGAATGGGTGAATGACGAGGATCAGTTTTCCGCTTGGTGCACAGGACGGACCGGTGTGCCCATGGTAGACGCTGGTATGCGGGAACTAATCAGCACCGGTTGGATACACAACCGTAGCCGCATGATTGTAGCTTCATATTTAACCAAAAATCTATTGATTGACTGGCGCTGGGGTGAAAAGTTTTTTGCGCAACATTTGATTGATTACGACCCAAGCCAAAACAATGGCGGTTGGCAGTGGAGTGCCTCAACAGGTGCCGACCCAAGGCCATTACGTATCTTTAATCCGTACACGCAAGCACAAAAATATGATCCCGATGCTGCGTACATTAAAAAGTGGGTGCCAGAGCTTCGTGAAGTTGAAAACAAAAAACTCACCGACGGAAAAACGCAAGATTTTAGTGAAATCGCTGAAAATTATCTAAGCCCGCTCGTAGACCAAACTGAAACCTTCCACCGCGCTATGGAAACGTACAAAAAAGCTAAGAAATAAAGCTTTGATTCGTTGCAAATATACAGTCTTGTGGTATTGTTCATGACATTATTGCGTCGCTTATTGACTTAAGACACGCATACTTTTAATTTTTAAGCTTCAACACTTTGCAAAACAACAAACGATTCCCTAGAAAAGATACACGCACCAGAATTAATCACGCAATTAAGGCACCCGAACTACGAGTAATCGGTCCTGAAGGCGAAAACTTGGGAACTCTTTCACGCGAAGATGCATTAAAAAAGGCCGACGAACTGAAGCTCGACCTGATTGAAATCTCTCCAAACTCGAAGCCACCAGTAGCAAAAATAACCGACTACGGTGAGTACCGTTACGAAACCAAGAAGAAAGCTAGTAAGGCGAAAGCCAAAGCACACGTCACTGAAACAAAAAGTGTGCAAGTAAAGATTGGTACTGGGGATCACGACCAGCAACTGAAGGCCAAGCGAGCCGCGGAGTGGCTGATGGAAGGTCATCGCGTTAAAGTCGATCTTTTCCTGTGGGGACGCTACAAGTACATGGAAGCGGATTTTCTTAAGGAACGGTTGGAACGATTCCTAAAAATCATCCCGGCTGACTACAAGATTGCTGATCCGATTAAGAAAAGTCCGAAAGGATTCACCGCCACCATCGAAAAAACCGCTGGTGCTAAAGCCGATAAGGTAAAGATTATCGAGGAAAAGACCGAAAAGGAGGAGGAAAAGAAACAGACAGAAGAAGTTGCAAAATCGAAGAAAAAAAGTCTCGACGACCTATTAGACATTGAAGGTGGATTGATCTAGTAAAAAGCAGCCGGCCTCCTTAGAGGCCGGCTGCTTTTTACTTGCGAAAAACCACTAAATACGGTATATTCTTGCCACTTCGCCCTATCCCTTGGGCAAGCCCGATCATAGCTCCGACTGCTTTTAGTCGAAATCAATATGAAAACAAACAAATCATTTACAAAGAGAATTAAAGTGACAAAAAACGGTAAACTTGTTGCTCGTAAACAAGGCCAAAACCACTTTAACGCTCGACAAACAGGTCAGCAGCGACTTCGCCGCAAGCGAACTCAAACGCTTACTATGTCAAAACGAATTACTCGCCGCTTCCTTCCTAAGAGTGGAGCTTAATTTCAGTACCTAAGATATGGCACGTGTAAAAGGAGGATTGATGGCGCAAAAGCGTCGCAAGAACATCCTCGACGAAGTAAAGGGATACCGACTACAGCGCTCTAAGAAGAAGCGCGTCGCCCGCGAGGCGATCTATCATGCGCAACTGCATGCGTTTGATCACCGCAAGGACAAAAAGGGAGATTTTCGACGACTTTGGACTGTCCGCATCAATGCAGCACTTATGCCTCACGGTGTTAAGTACAGTCGCTTCATCAAGATGCTGAAAGACAAAAACGTCACACTTGACCGCAAAGTACTCGCTACTATTGCCGTCGACAGCCCAGAAGCATTTGGTCGAATCGTAGATTCAGTCAAATAGATTCACCAAAATAAAAACCACCAACTCATAGAGTCGGTGGTTTTTATAGTGAACGTAATATTTCCAGCGAATCAACTGGCCCCGTGGTCTTGAGGGGTTTCCCTCCTAGGTCTGAAAAGATATCGAGCACTTGCTGCTGGTCGTCCAGCAATAATGAGTTCCCGAGCGGCACGCTAGTCTTGGTTTCCCACTTACTAAATAACTCACCATTATTGTCAGTCTTGTGAAGACCCTCATCAAATGAAATACTGATGTGATCAAAGTATTTAGTTAGATTCAGTGCTGGAATTGTGAATCTAGTGAAACAATCCATGTTACCCGACATCAAAATAGTGACGTAGGTTTTATTGAGTCGCTTTATCTCGTCTAATAATTTTGGATCGATATATAGGTTCTTGCAGTCTTCCACAAAAATATCCCAAAGATATTCATATGATAATCCAAGTCCCGAGGCTACATACTGATTTGCTTCCTCAGAAGAATATTTGCCCCGCATCCAGTTATTCATATAAACTCTGTCACCCCCAAACAAAAACTTTTGAACCGCAATTCTATCTGTTTCCGGTAAACTGCGCCAAAGATGGTCTGTTGTTAATGTTCCGTCACAATCAATGTATATGGCTTTTTTCATATTTAAAAATCTATCTCTATTTCGGCGTTTGGTTCTGGTGCAACTGCTTTCGCTCCAACATAATCACGCAAACGCTGTGTCAAAAAAAGCGACGCCTTTTCTTCGCCCATAGTCACAAAAATCTGTTTAGCTTTCTCCCCTCCTCCTTCGTATACAAAATTAACTAGTTGATCGCGATCAGCGTGACCAGAAAAACCACGAATCGTCGCTATCTTCGCTTTTACTTTGACTTGCTTCCTATCTATCCAAACCTTCTTTGCACCATCCTGCAGTAGGCGGCCGATGCTGCCTGTGGTCTGATACCCGACCAGGAGCAGTGTGGTGCTAGGATCATCCAAAAACTCTACTTCGTGTTGTCGAATTCTACCACCATGACTCATACCTGAGCCGGCAATGATTATTTTGGCACCCTTTGTCCGTGCAATCTGATTAGACTCTTTGATTGTCTCGGTAAACTTTAGTCCTTCAAAGGCAAAAATGTCATCACCGGTTTTTATTTGCTCTTGTATTTCTGGCTTGAGATACTCAATGGAATTACGATAAATACTTGTCACCTTAATCGCTAACGGTGAATCAAGGAACGTTTTGATCGGCTCTATATCACCCGACTCCACCATATTGTTTATCTCATAAAGCATTGCTTGGGTGCGTTCAAGACTAAACGCTGGAATGATGAGTGTCCCTTGTTTTTTGATAGTATCCTCAATATATCCCTTAAGGAGATTGGTGCGTTCTTCGACCTGTTCATGAGAGCGATCGCCATACACGCTCTCCATTACCATATAGTCGTAATCATGCGGAATATCCGGAGCAGCAAGCAGTGGCTGCGGATTGTTCCCCAAATCTCCAGTAAAAACAATTTTTTTACCGTCACGCGTAACCTCAACTATTGCTGAACCCAGAATGTGACCAGCGTCAAGGAAATTTGCGCTTAGCGTATCACTTAGATGAATTTCTTCATGATACTTAGCCGTTTCCCATAAGGCTAACGCTGCTCTTATATCTTCGGCAGCATACAAAGGGTCACGCTTCTCGCGAGCGGCTTCCATTTCCATGATCTTGAGTGCATCCTCGAACATTACCGCAGCTAAATCTTTGGTGGGCTTAGTTGAGTAAATAATTCCTTTAAAGCCATCTTTTACTAATTTTGGAATACGGCCAATGTGATCGGCGTGCGCGTGTGTAACAAGGAGAACAGCAACTTCACTCGGGTTATAAGCAAAGTTTGCGCTGTTAATCTCAGTAGCAAATTCACTACCTTGAACCAACCCACAATCAACCAACACAGTAGCGTTATCAGTGCGTAGCATAAAATTAGCACCTGTTACCGAGCCAACCCCGCCGTAAAATCCCAGTGTACTACTCATATGATTTATTCTTTTGCTTCAAAATAAGATAACCAGTCAGTACACCCAAGCCACCGACAAAGATGTCTTTTATAGTATCGAATAGATAGGTAGACTGACTAACAAATCCAATAGTATATTCAAATACCTCCCAAGCAAACATCATAAGCAAAGCAATACCGAAAACGGTGCGTTTATTAGTTTTCTTAACATATTGCAAGTGATGCAAAACACGTACCCCGAGGACTATCAAAAGCCCTCCCCAAAAATGCATAACAACATCAAACCAGGGATAGTACCAATACAACGAAGTAATCGTTGCAAAGACGTGCGTGAGTGCAAATAAACCACCGAGCGTTAAGAAGACAACGATGCTTTTTGACATAGAATTATTCTAACAGAGAAACGGGCTTTTTGCTGATGAAAAAACACCTCTGGCGAGGCGTTTTTTCATCGGAACCACAAGTGCATGCTCCCGAAATGAAAATTCCAGGTGGGCGACCTATCCGAGTCGTGTTTGAAATCAAACTATAACTTGCGCGACAGTTTGTTCTCAGTCCTTCTCGTATTGAATTCGGAAGCCCTGATGCAATGTAATTCAGAACATACAAATGTGGTTCCATTTATAATGGTATCACACAAAAAAACCGCCTCAAGGGCGGCCTTAGTCTTATAGAGTATCGTAGAGAATGCGTTGCTGAGCGGTGGTGTAATCCATGAGCTCTTCACTCTTAAACCAGATAGCAATTTCTCGTTCCGCTTCCTCAGGTGACTCAGACTGATGAACAAGATTGCGTACCGCTCTGTCTTCATATGCGGCGTGAGCAAACGAGTCTACTGTGTAGTCTCCTCTAATTGTTCCCACGTCAGAAGTTGTCGGTTCAGTTGTACCTACAATTTTTGTAACTACAGAAGTTGCTCGATTGCCTTCTAAGACAAGTGCGACCACTGGGCTTTCTTGCATGTATTTAACAATGGTTCTGATGATATCTTTGCCGTATTCAATCGCCTCTTTTTCAACCGGCTTACCCATATTCTTTAGGTCTTCTACAATCCCTGCACCCTTTTTAGAGTACCATTCGTCATCTTTATTGTAGTGGGTGAGAAGTTGTTCTTCTGTGGCATTGAGCATTTTCATAGCGGTAATTTTTAGCCCGGTTTGCTCAAAGCGCTTAATAATCTCTCCGACCAGGCTGCGTTGTACCGCATCGGTCTTGAGTAGTACAAGTGAACGTTCTTGGTGTGGGTGTTTATCCATAGATATTGTATTTAGATAGTGGCGGCAGTATACCAGAGGATGAAGCAAAATGAAACGGCCGCGAGCTTCGCTCGCGGCCGTTTCATTTACGATCTACGCTTAGTCAAAATCAACGGACCATTCTCGGTAATAGCTACTGTATGTTCAAAGTGTGCACTCCATGACCCATCTTTGGTGAACACACTGTATCCATCTCCCTCATCGTCAAAATACACATCGGCACTTCCCATATTTACGATTGGTTCGATGGCATACACATGACCTACTTCTATCTTTGGGCCAGTCCCTGGGCGTCCTAGGTTGGGAATAGTTGGTTCCTCATGGACAGCATACCCAACCCCGTGACCACATAACACTTCTACCAGAGAAAGACCGCGTGACTCAACAAAGGTTTGTATGGCGTGACTAATATCACCAATCCGGTTTCCTGGCTGGGCGGCATTTATACCATGCGCTAGCGCCTCTCGAGTCACATCCAGCAGTTTACGCACGTCAGGCGCGACAGTACCGACCGGCACCGTGATGCCTGAGTCGACGATAAGACCCTCGTGAGCAATGGACATATCAATATTAACCACGTCACCTTCTTTAAAGACAATATCGGCAGTAGGGATACCGTGTTGCACACAGTCATTAACCGAAATACACGCCGCTGCCGGATACGGTCGAGGCGCAAACGATGGATGATACCCGAGCAAAACAGGCTCTACTTGATATTCAGCAACAAGCTCCATGGCCAAATCATCTAGATCAAGAGCGGTTGCACCAGGTACGGCTGCTGCCCCAAGCTTATGCAAAATAGTTGCCAAAATATTTCCGGCAGCCTGGAGAGTTTGTATTTCCTCTGAAGTCTTTTTTGTGATCATGTATTACGCTAGATTAAGTGCTACACAAATTTGTTTGTGTACGTCAGCAATTGAGGCTGTTCCGTCAATGTCATGCACTACTGTGTCAGGTCTGACTCGGTAGAAATCAAGTACTGGCAAAGTATCTTCTCGATACCACGCAAGTCTCGTTTCGATTGACTCGGTTGTGTCATCATCTCGCGCACGAGCAACCATACGCTCTCGCACCACCTCTTCAGGAGTATCAAGATTAATAACGCAGAGATTGTCTCGCTCGAAGAAATCGAGTGCCTCTTCTAAGACTTCAGCTTGGGTGACCGTCCGCGGAAAACCATCAACCAAAAGGTGACTCTTGTCATCGAGTTGCTCCAACATCGCCTGCCCCCACAAAAGGT
>CATMPJ010000004.1 GCA_950073265.1 uncultured bacterium
GAAATGATTGAAGATGCGCTTGGGCTCAAGATCTATCAATTAAAAAAGCAAGAAACCGATAGAAAGCTTGCAAAGACGCTAGAAAACATCTCGCAAGTCGAATCACTGCGGCGCGAAGCGGCACCACATTTGCGATATTTGAAGAAGCAAGTTGAGCGCGCTGAACGTTCACTACAAGTCCAAGCTGAGTTAAAAACAGCCTATATTGAATATCTGTGTCGTGAAGATACGTATATTGCAAAACGAACAGACATACTGACTAAGAGTAAGCAATCACCTCAAAAAACCTTAGCGGAGACTGAAGACAAAATTGCCACAGTGCAGACGATTGTCGATGAGCAAGTAAAGCCACTTGAGGACAGTGCTGAGATACAGGAAGCTAAAGAGACTGCAGTAGCTGCTACTGAAGCTTGGCAGCTGGCACAAAACGATATCAGTCAGCTAGAAGGACAGATAACGTTTCTAAAACGCCGACTTGAATCGCAAGAAGCTTCAAAAACAACAGTAAAGAAAATCATCTCTTACGACGCCTTATCGCAATTGGTTAGTGAGGTAGAAGAAAGTGTTGAGTCTGCTATGCGAAGCAATGATACTGCGTCGCTAATGTCTTTGGTTCGTGATGTGGTAAAGAAATTAAAATCGTTCATCCAAGATAAGTCAGAAGAATTGCCTGAGCCGAGCGTCGAAGATGCTAAGGAACTAGACATGCTCGAAAAGAAATTGACGGTGGCCAAAGAAGAAATGATTCGCTTACTTGAGAAAAAGCAAACTGCCCAAGAGAAATTGTCCCTCTTACAATCGTCACATGTGAACGAGCTACAAGAAAAAAGAGAAGCAGAAAAAGAACTGTTTGTGCTTATGCAACAGCGACGTGATATTGAAAGTACTTTGCGTACCATCGATAGCGAATTAACTATGCTTGAACGTGACCGCGCTGATTTTAAATCTGAGCTTCAAGAGGCAGTCACTCTGATTGGCCGTGCTGCTGCGCAATACTACGAGCTAGAAATCCTCGATGAAAATGGAGAGAGGTTAGATAAAGAGGCAATTGTTGCAGAAGATAGAAATAAGCAACGTGAACGTCGCCATACTTTAGAGAAGCTGAAAATCCGCCTCGAAGAATTAGGTGTTGGCGGTACTGATGACCTGCTTAAAGAGTATAAAGAGGCGCAAGAACGGGATGAGTTCTTGGCAAAAGAGCTGTCTGATCTCAATCAATCAGTTCAGAACCTAAATACCTTAATTACCGAGATGCAGGCTAAGTTAGAAGAACAGTTTGTCGCAGGGGTGGATAAGATAACTACCGAGTTCGATAAATTTTTTAAGCTCATGTTTGGTGGTGGGGCAGCAAAACTTGATCGGGTGACGGTTAAAAAACGTGGCGCAGATGATGAGGATACTGAAGACGAGATAAGTCACGAAGGGGTAGAATTAAATGTAGCTCTCCCCAATAAACGGGTAAAAGGTCTTGAGATGCTCTCGGGTGGCGAACGGGCCCTCACTTCAATCGCGCTTATTTTTGCCATGAGCCAAGTTAATCCACCGCCGTTTATCATTCTCGATGAGACTGACGCGGCGCTTGATGAGGCAAATAGTCGTCGTTATGGTGATATGATTGAAGCATTGGCACAAAAATCACAATTAGTACTTATTACTCACAATCGCGAAACAATGAGTCGGGCCGGGATTCTGTATGGCATAACTATGGGGATAGATGGTGTGTCTAAAGTACTATCAGTTAAATTTGATGACGCAGTTTTAAATGCAAAGTAAGTTATGAGCGAAAAAATCAGATCTAACAATCACGAAAAGCCTTATCGACCGAATCACGAGATTACCCCTGAAGATACTGCAGAAATTTTAAGGGAAATTGCAGAAGAAGGAGAGTAACAAATTGTTGACTTATTGTCAAAAATAGTATATAATAAATGTAGTAAGGCATCATAGTGATGCTTTTTCTCAAAAGAGGAATGGACATTGATACAGCTGCCAAGAGAAGCGTTTCGAAAGTCGGGCAAGGGTCGCGATGGAACATCGGTCGGGGATAAACTCCTCGACGATGTCCGAGGCCATGTATGGAAGCGGTACGGCGGTCGATTCGAGGAACTGGCTGTCGAGGCTGGTCTTCACGAGAAGACGGTCGAAAAATTCGCGTGGGGTGATACCAAGAAGCCTCACTTCGAAACCGTCGCTCGTCTGCTTGCGGCACTTGATCTGCTTGACCTGCTGAAGCAGGTCTTGCTGACCGAGATGCCGGTAACTCGAGCACAGGCACAGCAACGCAAGCGCTAATAATTCAAACCGACCGGCATCTATCGGTGTCGGTCGGAAAGAGAAAAGCCGATATCACAATAGGGTGATATCGGCTGTTTTTATTTTTTAGAAGTTAGTAGTTCGAAGTCGAGTTGTCGTTCGTCTTTATCGGCACGCAACAGCTTCACACGCACCTCATCACCTAAGCGGTACACTTTGCCAGTCTTTTTGCCTTTGATGCGGTATTTGCTCGCTTCATGTTCAAAGTAGTCGGACTTGATGCTAGAGAGTCGCACCATACCATCAGCCAGGGTATTCTTTTCTTGTACGTAGATACCCCAGTCGGTGACGCCGGTGATCACACCTTCAAATTCTTCACCAATGTGATTCATCAAATACTCAACTTGCTTGAATTTAATTGAATCGCGTTCGGCTGACACTGCTTCCATTTCTCGCTCAGAGGATTTTACCGATATCTGTTCGAACTTCGCTGCTTCCTTTTGCCCAATAGCAGAACCATCAAGATGGCGCCGCAGCATGCGGTGTGCCATGAGGTCGGGGTAGCGCCTGATTGGTGAAGTGAAGTGGGTGTAGTACTTAAAGGCTAGGCCAAAGTGGCCGATGTTTTTAGTCGAATAAACTGCTTTGGCCATGCTGCGAATGCTGGCGGTCTTGATAAGATTTTCTTCCGGTTTACCCTCGACCTCCTTTAAGAGTTCATTAATAGCAGTTGCTTTTACGTAGCCTTTTTTAGTCTCAAATTCATGACCAAGGGCATGTACAAAGGTAGCGAGTTCTTCAATCTTGTCTGGATTTGGTACGTCGTGAATGCGATATACAAAAGCCAACTCTTGATTTTTTGATTTAGCTAATTTGTTGATGAAGGTGGCAACTTCACGGTTGGCAAGCAACATGAAGTCTTCAATCATCATCATGGTTTCGGTGCGCACTTTGGTGAAAGCTCTGATTGGTGCACCACGTTCATCAAGTTCAAATTTAACTTCTGGCTGCTCAAAGGCGATAGCGCCGTTGGCATAACGCTTGCGGCGTAAAATTCGCCCAAGCTTCATCATCTGGTTGAGTTCATCCAGAAATTCGCCCGATTGTGTATCGAGAACTTGCTGGGCTTCCTCGTAAGAAAAGCGCTTGTCAGAGTGAATAATGGTTTGGCCATACCAAGCGTCTACTACGCGAGCGTCATCATCTAGTTCAAACACAGCAGAGAAGGCGAGGCGGTCTTCATTAGGGCGCAGGGAACACAGATCATTTGAAAGCACTTCCGGTAACATCGGAATCACGCGATCTACCAGATATACAGATGTACCTCGCTCACGTGCTTCTTGATCGAGTGGTTCGCCTTCGCGCACGTAATGAGATACATCAGCGATATGAATACCGACTTCGGTATTACCGTTTTCAAGCGTCTGGATTGAGAGCGCATCATCAAAATCTTTCGCGTCGTGCGGGTCGATAGTCATTGTCGTCACGCCACGAAAGTCTCGGCGTTTTGGATCCTTGAGGGCGTCAGCAAAAATCTGCTCTTTGTTTTCGTATAGTTTGTGGGCGGCTTCCTGAACTGATTCAGGAAACGCTTTTGAGAAACCGCCACTACGGATAATTGCTTGCATTTCGGTTTCGTGGTCGCCAGCGTGCCCTAGTGTCTCAACAATCTTAGCCAATGGTGGCAATGTCGGTGTCTTCCAGCTTTCAATCTCCACCACCACCTTCATGCCGATGTCATTTGGTGTAGCGTTAGGAAGAATGGGCTTAATATGGAGTCTGGAGTTATCAAGCTTTACCTGTAACACTTTTTTGCCATCGACAGTGTCTTCGACTACGTTTCCGATTAGTTCACGATGAGCTGGTTTAATAACGTGATTAACTATGCCTTCTTGTCGTTTACCGGCTTGTTTTTTCTTGAGGGTGACTTCGACTAAGTCTCCATCGAACGCGAAGCCAAGGGCTTCGCGTTCGATAACCACATCTTCTTCATGATCGGGATGTTTTAGGAAGCCAGTCCCTTTACCACGCACCATAATTGGGCCTTCAATAGTTTTTTGCATTGCGCGCAGTATAACATTGATGTGTACAAATAAAAGTTGTATATTATTTTCGTCCTTCGGGACGGTTTCTCCAGAAGCCGGACCCCTTCCACCGACACGGTAGGGGTCCTTTTCTTTACTATTTCCTATTGACCTTTTTGGCTTATCTGCTATGCTAGGCGCCACTTATGTTAATGATGCGATTACAGCGTGTGGGCCGCAAGAACGATGCTTCGTTCCGAATTGTGGTAACCGACAAACGCACCGGTCCAAAAAGCGATAAGCATGTCGATCGTCTTGGTTCATACAATCCAAAAATGAATCAGGTACAACTCGATGCTGCAAAGGCAAAAGACTGGATTTCTAAAGGGGTGCAGCCGTCAGACACGGTGTACAACATCCTGGTGGGACAAGGCGTGATTGAAGGTAAGAAACGCAATGTTCTACCAAAAAAATCACCAATTATTGATGAAGAAGCGATAAAACGAGCTGAAGAAGAAGCTAAGGCCAAGGCTAAAGAAGAAGCGGAAGCAGCCGCTACGGCGCCAGCCGAAGAAGTCGTTGAAGAACCAACAGACACTGTAGAAGTCGATGTTGTGGCAGACGAATCAGATCCAACCGACCACAGCGAGACAGCCGAAGAATCAGAAGAAGTAAAAGAAAAAGAAGCCGCAGAAAAAGCACAAGCCGCCGCTGATGCAGAAGCAGACTAGTTAGCTAATGCACTAGGATGTATTGACTCAAAAAGCATACAATCGTATGCTTTTTGTATAGCGCGCTGTTGTTGCAGCGACGGCTTGCTTAACGAATAACTACAGAACTATGGAAACTTACGAAGACAAGCAATTTCTCGAAAATGTTGTAAAGTCATTGGTAGACAACCCAGACAGCGTAAAGATTGATCGCACGGTTGATGAGATGGGTGTGCTTCTAACCCTCGACGTCCATGCTGACGATATGGGTAAAATAATTGGCCGCTCAGGTAACACCGCCAAAGCAATCCGCACACTATTGCGGGTCGTAGGTATGAAGAATGACGCTCGCGTGAATCTAAAAATCAACGAACCGGAAGGTGGTAAGGGTATGAGTCAGGAAATGTCAGACGCTATGCGTGAAGACAATCCGTCTTCAGAGCCTAAATCTCTCGACCAGGCCATCGAAGACCTGAAGATATAAACTGACGAATAACATCGTCGCTACAACAAAAACAGCACTCACTGGACAGTTGTCCCACTCGTGCTGTTTTTCTTTAGGCTCCTTGTTCTTCATCCAGTTTCTAACTTCATGAAGACTATGAATGGTAAAAAGCACGGCGGCCCTTGGCCGCCGTGCTTTTTCTATGCTAGGCTTTTTCTATGCAAAAAGGATTCGATTATATAGGTGTTTGCGTTTGCTTCTATTGTCATGACGGTAAAGGCAATTATGTCTTCCACAAAAGAGGTGAAGCGTGTCGTGATGAGTCTGGTGTTTGGGATGGCGGCGGAGGAGGAGTCAAGCATGGAGAATCAATCGAAGAAACAGTTAAGAGGGAAGTATTAGAGGAGTACGGCACAGATCCTTTGGAGATAGAGGAACTAGGTTATTCTGATGTATTTCGTGATTTTGACGGAAAGAAAAGTCATTGGGTAGCGTTTAGATTCAAGGTGCTCGTTGATCGAGAGCAAGTAATCAATAATGAGCCTCATAAGCGTGAAGAGTTAGGCTGGTTTAGAATAGACTCATTACCAACCCCGCTTCATTCCCAAATTCCGGGAGAGTTAGAGAGATTTAAAGATAAATTATAGTATGCATTTTCATATTATTACGTTGTTCCCTGAAGTGTGTGAGCCGTATACAAATTCAAGTATTTTAGGTCGTGCTCAGAAAACTGAGAAAGGAAAGGGTGCCAAAAGTCGTGGAAAAAAGATTTCGGTGAGCTACTACAATCCACGTGATTTCTCGACCAATAAACATAAAAAAGTAGATGATAGGCCGTATGGTGGTGGTCCCGGCATGGTAATGCAAGCAGAGCCAGTTTTAAAAGCATGGCAAAAAGCAGTCGGCCGAAAGAAAGATCAAAAGAGAATAAAGACGTTAGTGATGGGTCCACGAGGTAAAAAATTCGAAACCAAAATGGCTAAAGATTTGGTTAAAAAGTACGACCATCTCGTAGGCAGTAGTGGCCGCTATGAAGGGATTGACACACGCGTGCAGAAAGCTCTCAAAGCCGAGGAGATCTCAATCGGTGATTACGTACTGACCGGAGGTGAATTGCCAGCACTAGCAATTGTGGATTCGACGGCGCGGCAGGTCCCGGGTGTCCTTGGTGAATTCACTTCACTCGAAGAAGAGCGAATCTCGAGTAATGAAATGTACACCCGTCCTGAAACAATTGAATGGAAAAAGAAAAAACTTAAGGTTCCGAAGGTGTTCACCTCTGGTAATCATGCGGAAATAGACAAAAAAAGAGCACGATAAGATTCTTGAGAAACACAAAAAGCGGCCGGAGCCGCTTTTTGCTGAACTTGATGGAAAGATGAACTTACCCATCGGTTAGTGTTCTGTTATACAGCTTCCGGAGAAGATATATAGGTAATGAACATAAACAACTAGTTCGTACCATCTAAACTACAACGTAGAGCTTTAATTTAGTGGTATATACATAGTACTCCTGTCTCTGAGGTTGAACACTTGTGAAAACAAAAAAATGTTTTGTATTAAAAAAGCAACGGCGGACCAGTGAAGATCCGCCGCGGTTGGAGCCAAGTGGCTCTGGGCTAGTAGGGGAGGAGTGAGCGCATCCACTCGCCCCAGATAATTGCTGTTGCTAGCGCCAGATGCCCGAGCAGGCTGCTGAGGAAGTAAAAGTTTACACCCTCGCGCAGCATGTATGGATATGGGTCCCAGGGATAGTTCTGGTCCTGGTACATGTGGGTAGCGTTTGCTGCCAGCCACGTAACCATCACACTAGCGATGACCGAAGCTGTAGCAATGGCATCTCCCGTAGGCCACGCCAGACTGAAAAGGTATAGCATAGCCAGCACGCTGAGGATACTCAGCAAACCACGGGTCTTTCGGCCAGCCGGCCCATTGCGGTGTCGCAAGAGATAAACAAGCTGACTAGTGCCAGTGACAGCGATAATGCACCAGCTGAGGTTGTTTAGTAAAAAACGAAGTACTTCTTCCATCGTAGGTCTCCCAAAAATGTTCAAGCGACCCTCACACTACAATTAAAAAACGAAAGAGTCAATTATCACTCTTGCAATATAAAGATTCTACAGGTATACTACCGCCCACGTACGCAGTAATGCGATCTCCGAATGTGTTGTGGGGGAGAGATTGAGTAGAAGCCAGGGGTGGTTTCTGTGCCGCGGAAGTAAAAATCACGAAGTGATGTTTTTATTTATCGGGTAGACAAAGTGGTGAATATAGAAAAGCGCAGACGCGTGCTTTTTGTGTTTAACACTTTCGCTACATAATTATTTTGTTGTATGGACACCAAAGAACTATCGGTGGGACACTGGCCACAAAAGCGCTTTGAGAAAAGCGCAGCGGCACGGGTACCGCTACCAGATCTCATTGAGCCGCAACGTGAATCATATAAATGGTTCACTGAGCAAGCGCTCAAGGAGGTATTTACAGAATTTTCGCCAATTGCTGACTACTCAGAAAAGAAATTTGAGATGCAATTTAAGCGTTACGATATTAGTGAACCAAAGTACTCACCAGAGTTTGCTAAGGAAAATAAACGTACCTACGAAGCGTCTCTTCGTGCGACCGTTGTTTTGAAGAACAAAACCTTCGAAACAGAAAAAGAGCAAGAAATCTTCATGACCGATATCCCGGTAATGACTGATAATGGTACCTTCATCATCAATGGTGTGGAGCGGGTTATCGTTCCGCAACTTGCCCGTAGTTACGGTATCTTTTTCACTACTTCTGAATCAAAAGGCAAGACCATGTTCGGTGCCAAAATTATTCCAGCCCGCGGCGCTTGGGTGGAAATTGAGTCTGAAGCCGATGGAGTAATTTATGTAAAGATTGATCGTAAGAAAAAATTCCCAATTTCTTCACTCTTACGTGTGCTTGGAGTAGAAAAAGACGCTGACATGATTAAACTCATGAAGGGGGTCGAGCGCGGTGAAGAGTACATGAAGGCTACGCTTGAAAAAGATCCAGCCAAGACAGTAGATGACTCATACATTGAAATTTACCGACGACTACGCGACGGTGATCTTGCGACCGTTGATAATGCTCGTGAGTTCGTAAATTCTATTTTTGCTCCAGAGCGATACGATCTTTCTGAAATCGGTCGTCATCACTTCAACAACCGTTTTGATTTACCAAACACGAAGAAAGCAGATGATGTACGCACAGTCACTATTGAAGACATGCGTCTTATTTTGACCCACATCGTTGAGAGTAATCACGACAACTCGGCCCTGCCTGACGATATCGACCATCTTGGTTTCCGCCGAGTTCGTTACTTTGGTGAAATGCTTCAGCAACGCGTCCGAGTCGGTATGACTCGCATGAAGCGAAATATTCAAGATCGTATGTCTACGATTGAGGCAGAAACCCAGCTGCCAATGCAAATCATCAACCCACGACCACTGCAGGCTGCAATCAAAGAATTCTTCACCACCAACCAACTCTCACAATTCTCACAACAACAAAATATCCTTGCCGAAATTGAACACCTTCGAACACTTTCTGCGCTTGGTCCGGGTGGTCTTACTCGGGAACGAGCTGGTTTTGAGGTGCGTGACGTTCACACGTCTCACTACGGACGACTTTGTCCAATCCACACTCCAGAAGGTCCAAACATTGGTCTAATCCTTCGTCTTTCAATGTACTCTCGAGTAAACCGATTCGGTATTATTGAGACACCGTACATTAAGGTAGAAAAAGGGAAGGTAACCGACGAGGTTGTCTACCTAAATGCACACGAAGAAGAAAAATTCACCATTGCTCATGCAGCGGTTGAGATAACTGATGCTGGTAAAATCAAGGCAGACTTAGTTGAAGCTCGACACAAAGGGGAGCCACGTATCGTGGAAGTAAAAGAGGTGCAGTATATGGATATTGCAACCAATCAACCATTCTCTGTTGCGACCTCAATGATTCCGTTCTTGAACCACGACGACGCCAACCGCACACTCATGGGTTCAAACATGCAGAAACAAGCGACGCCTTGTATCGTTCAAGAAGCACCGTTGGTGTCTACTGGAGTTGAGGGTATGGCTGCACGTGATATTGGACGTGTGATCTATGCACAAGAGGCTGGAGAAGTGACTGAAGTTGATGCTAAGAAAATTACAGTGAAGAACAAGGCGGGCAAGAGTCACACCTATCCACTAACACAATTCCAGCGAACCAATGACTTCTCAGCGTTTTATCATCGAGCGGCTGTGTCAGTTGGGCAGAAAGTAAAACGGGGTGATTTACTTGCAGATACTTCTGCAACCGATAATGGGCAAATTGCCGTAGGGCAAAACGCTCTTGTGGCTTTCATGTCTTGGAACGGCGCCAACTACGAAGACGCGATTATTATTTCTGAGCGTCTAGTAAAGCAAGCTAAGTTTTCAACTATTCACCTTGATGAACTTGAGGTGTCAGTTCGCGATACTAAACTTGGCCCAGAAGTAACCACTCCAGATATTCCAAACGTATCTGAAATCAAACTCCGTAACCTCGATGAGACCGGTGTCATCCGCATTGGTGCCGAAGTACGTCCCGGAGATATTTTGGTCGGTAAAGTGACACCAAAAGGTGAGACACAACTTTCTCCAGAAGAACGCTTGCTTCGTTCGATTTTTGGTGAAAAAGCTAAGGACGTAAAGGACACCTCATTGCGCCTTGAAGCGGGTAAGCGCGGTCGCGTGATTGGAGTGAAAATCTTCTCACGTGAAAACGGTGACCAACTCGACAGCGGTGTCATCAAGCGTATTCACATTACTATCGCACAGGTACGTAACGTATCTGTAGGTGATAAGCTTGCTGGCCGACACGGTAACAAGGGTGTTATTTCTCGCATCCTTCCTGAAGAAGATATGCCGTTTACTGAGGACGGCCGACCAATCGACGTGCTCCTCACACCATTGGGTGTTCCGTCACGTATGAACCTGGGACAGATTCTGGAACTCCACCTTGGTATGGCAGCAAACACGCTTGGATTCCAAGCGGTGGTTCCACCGTTTGCTGGTGCAAACGAAAATGACGTTAAGGCAGAACTTAAAGCTGCCGGCTTACCTGAAGACGGCAAACTACAGCTGCGCGATGGTCTCACTGGCGAACAGTTCGCGCAGAAGACAGCGGTTGGATACATGTACATCTTGAAGCTACACCACATGGTGGAGGACAAGATTCACATGCGCTCTATTGGTCCGTACTCTCTTATCACTCAGCAACCACTTGGTGGTAAGGCTCAGATTGGTGGACAACGCTTCGGAGAAATGGAAGTGTGGGCGCTTCTTGGTTACGGAGCTGCCTACACTCTTCGAGAGATGCTTACGATTAAGTCTGACGATATCGTCGGACGTAGCGCAGCTTTTGACGCTATCGTGCGAGGTGAAAAGATCTCTCACCCACATACGCCAGCTGCCTTCAACGTCCTTGTTAATCAACTGCGTGGTCTTGCGCTTGAGGTAAAACTCGAACGAGAAGATCGTCGTAATTATGAGACCAAATAACTTTCATCTGTATGGCTGAACAAACATTCAAAAAACCACCGATGATTCCAACCAACTACACTGGGGTTCATCTAAAGTTGGCTTCACCAGAAACCATTCTCGACTGGTCATCAGGTGAGGTTACAAAACCAGAAACAATTAACTACCGTACCCAACGACCGGAAAAGCACGGACTATTTGACGAACGTATTTTTGGTCCAGTTGAAGACTACGAATGTTCTTGTAAAAAATATCGTGGTATCCGATATAAGGGTATTGTGTGTGAAAAATGTGGTGTAGAAATTACCCGTGCAATAGTGCGACGTGAACGCATGGGTCACATCGACCTTTGCGTGCCAGTCTCACACATTTGGTTCTTGCGGGGTATTCCAAGTCGAATCGCGATGATTCTTGGTATTACTGCATCTTCAGTAGAGAAAGTGATTTACTTTGCTGGATACATTGTGACCAAAGTTAGTGAATCTGACCGCACTCGCATCTTGGCTGAGCTTGAAAATGAGTACAAGACAAAACTGAAAAGCTTACAAAACGAAGAAGCACGCGATGCACTAAAAGAGCGTTTTGACGAAACTAAGAAAGAAATCAACAGCATCCAACAAGGTATCGTGCTTGATGAAATGAACTTTCATAAGTTCTCAATTAAGTACTCAACCTTGTTTGAAGCTCGTATTGGTGCTGAAGCAATCTTCGACTTGTTTAAGCAGCTTGATGTAGCGAAGCTGATTGAAGAACTAGAAGATCGCTACACGAAGGCTGGCGCGATGGAGCGAGCAAAGCTCGACAAGCGTCTAGCTTTGCTGCGCGGTATGCTTTCCGCTGGTGTTCGTCCCGAATGGCTCTTCCTCACTCGCATCCCAGTAATCCCTCCAGCGATTCGTCCAATGGTGGCGCTTGAAGGAGGTCGTCATGCATCTTCTGATCTTAACGACCTGTACCGACGCGTTATCAACCGAAATAATCGTCTAAAGAAACTGATCGACATCATGGCACCAGACGTTATTCTTCGAAACGAAAAGCGTATTCTGCAGGAGGCGGTAGATGCACTCATCGATAACTCGATTCGTCATGGTGGTGGCGCCTACTCAGCAATGAGCGCAGCGCAGCGACGTCCGCTTAAGTCACTTTCTGACTACCTAAAAAGTAAGCAAGGCTACTTCCGCCAAAACCTACTCGGTAAGCGTGTGGACTATTCGGGCCGTTCGGTGATTGTGATTGGTCCAGAACTGGCACTTGATCAATGTGGTCTACCTAAGCACATGGCACTGGAATTATTCCGACCGTTTGTGGTGGCTGAGCTTCTTAAGCAAGAGTTGGCCTACAACATCCGTGGCGCCGGTCGTCTCGTTGAGGATGGCGTGCCTGAAGTCTGGGCTATTCTTGAAAAGATTATCAGCGGCAAGCACGTACTTCTTAACCGTGCACCAACGCTTCACCGACAAGGTATCCAAGCCTTTCGCCCAGTGTTGATTGAAGGCAACGCGATTCAGGTGCACCCACTCGTCTGTCGCGCGTTTAACGCAGACTTCGACGGAGACCAGATGGCGGTACATGTACCACTTTCTGAAGAAGCACAACTTGAAGCCAAAAACATTATCTCTGCTAACAAGAACATTCTTAAGCCAGGCTCCTCAGAACCAGTCGTATCTGAAAAGCTTCTTGATATGGCTCTGGGAGCCTACTGGATGACAAAGGTAGTAGAAGGTGCAAAAGGTGAAGGGAAGTACTTTGCTTCACCAAACGATGCAATTAATGCCTACGACTATGGTGTAATTGATTTCCGTGCAAAAGTACACGTACTTGCAACTGATACGCCAAAATACGCACAATTTGAAAACGGTCTCTTTGAAACAACTGTTGGACGACTCTTGTTCAACTCAGTGCTTCCAAGTGATCACTCATTTATTAATGACGTTGTTGTGCAGAAAACACTGTTCCAAATCATTATTGATATCATCGATGATCGAGGTTCAGAAGCGGTCCCACCAATTGTCGACCGGCTGAAGCGTTTTGGTTTCAAATACGCAACGGTATCAGGTACGACGTGGGGTATCGATGATGTGATTGTGCCAGAAAAGAAAGAGGTAGTTATCGAAGCGGCACGAGCTGAAGAGCGCGACATTATTGCGCACTACGATGAAGGGTTGCTTTCTCGAGACGAGCGGCGACGGATGATTGTAGAAATCTGGCTACGCGCTAAATCGGATATTGAAAAACTTCTACCGGAAACACTCGATGAAGATGGTTCTGCATATGAGATGTGGAAGTCTGGAGCTCGAGGTTCTCTTGGTCAGATTGCTCAGATGGCCGGTATGAAAGGTTTGATTGTAAACACACGTGGTGAGACAAACGAGACCCCAGTAATTTCTTCATTCAAAGAAGGTCTTTCACCAATCGAGTACTTCAACACAACTCATGGTTCTCGTAAAGGTCTAGCTGACACCGCGCTTCAAACTGCGAAAGCTGGTTATCTTACTCGTCGTCTCTTCGTGGTGGCACAGGACGCTATCATTACTGAAGATGATTGTAAAACCAAGGCCGGTACTTCTATTAACCGTATCTCTGCTTCAGGTATCGAGATTGCCTTCTCAAAAGCAATCAAAGGCCGTATCTTGGCGGAAGATGCTCTTGATGCGAAAGGCACTGTTCTCTTCAAGAAGGGGCACTTATTATCACGTCGTGACGCTATCGCTGTTGAAGAAACTACCTGTGAATCAGTAGTCGTGCGTTCACCGATGACCTGTAACACACTCCGTGGTGTGTGCCAGAAGTGTTATGGTATTGACCTTACTACCAATGACATTGTTGATATTGGTGAAGCAGTAGGAACTGTTGCTGCACAAGCGATTGGTGAGCCGGGAACTCAGCTTACTATGAACACAAAGCACGCCGGTGGTGCTGCCTCAGCTGGTGGAGACGTAACCCAAGGCCTTCCACGTGTAGAAGAGGTATTCGAAAAGCGTCAACCAAAAATTCCAGCTGTAATCAACAAGCATGAAGGACAGGTGGTTGAAATTCGAACAGAAGGACGTGAACGAATTATCGTTATCGCCCCAGACATGCAAGCTGCTGGCGCACCAAAGAAAAAGGATAATATCGAGTATCCTGTACACTTCCGTCGTACTGTTGCGGTAGCAAAGGGTGACACAGTTGTTCCTGGTCAGTTGATGACCGACGGTTCTGCTAACCTTCCAGACCTCTTTAAGTTTGGTGGAAAAGAAGTAACCCAAGATTACATTATTTCTGAGGTGAACAAGATTTACGAACTTCAAGGTGTAACCATTGCTCGCAAGCACATCGAATTGATTGTGAAGCAAATGATGTCACGCATGAAGGTGACTGATCGCGGTGATAGTCGTTTCGCTAATGGCGAAGTAGTGGAAGAGTGGATCTTGGCACAAGAAAATGAACAGCTCAAAGCAGAAGGCAAGTCTATTGCTAAGGGTGAACGTCTGATTCTTGGTATTACCGAGACGTCGCTTTCACGCAAGAGTTTCCTCTCAGCCGCATCGTTCCAGAACACAACCCGTGTTCTCATTAACGCAGCTGTAAAGGGAAGTCATGACAATCTTGCTGGTTTGATGGAAAACGTCATTATCGGTAAACTGATCCCAGCTGGAACCGGTTTTGAAGGAAGCCGCAAACACGAAATGATTGAAGAATTTCAAGCGACGCAAGAGTAAGCTTTAGATTCTAAAATACACATAATAAAAACCTGCATTGCTGCAGGTTTTTATTATGTGTTGGTTTATTTTCACTAAAACTAAAATGCGGGTATACTAAGCAACAATGAATGATGCGGTGCAACAGATTAAAGACCGGTTGGATATTGTGGAAGTGATTGCGCCATATGTTGAACTGCAAAAAGCGGGTAAAAACTACAAAGGCAAGTCACCGTTCACGACTGAGAAAACGCCATCATTTTTTGTCTCACCAGATCGCGGTATGTATTACTGCTTTTCTACCTCACAGGGCGGTGACATGTTTACGTTTATCGAAAAGATGGAGGGTGTAGACTTTAAGGAGTCTCTACGGATTTTGGCACGAAAAGCGGGTGTAGAGTTGGTGCCGGAAGCGCCGGAAAAAAAGACGGCCCGCGATCGTGCTTACAGTGCGCTACAGCATGCAACTGATTTCTATAAAGAATGGCTAGCAAAAACAGCGGCCGCAAAAGAGTATTTGGAAAATCGAGGGGTCTCAGAGCTTACTATCGAGAAGTGGCAGATTGGGTTCGCACCAGGTCCACCAGAGCACAGTTGGCGCATGGTCAAGGAATACTTGGAAGGCAAAGGATACAATAAAGAGGAGCTGCTAAAGGTTGGGCTGATTAAAAATACTGAAGGAGGTAAAGAACCTTTTGATGTGTTTCGTGATCGAATCGTGTTTCCGATGGCTGATTCAGGCGGGAAGGTGGTGGCTTTCTCTGGACGTATTTTACATCCCGATGAAAAATCTCCAAAGTACGTTAACTCGCCAGAAACAGAATTATATAAAAAATCCGAGCTACTCTTTGGTTACGATAAAGCAAAGCAGGGGATCCGAAACTTGGATTTCTCGCTGATTGTAGAAGGTCAATTTGATGTGGTGATGTGTCACCAAGCGGGGTATGGAAACGCGGTTGCTGTTTCTGGTACCGCGCTTACTCCACACCACGTAAAACTTCTGGAAAGATTGTCTGATCGAGTGGTGTTGGCGCTTGATGCCGACAAGGCTGGGATTGCTGCGATGCAGCGGGCCGCCGATGTAATGTTGCGTCGCGGTATTGACGTAAAAGTGGCAATTATGCCCGAAGGGAAAGATCCAGCTGATATCATTCAAAAAAATAAAGATGATTTTAAAAAGATAGTAGGAAAGTCAGCGCACGTAATTGAGTTCTTATTGCAAATACTGAAGCAAAAGTATAGCGACGAACGGACACTCAAGTTAAAGACGAGAGACCAGATTCTTCCATTCGTACTCCTGTTACCTAATCGAATGGATCAAGAGCACTTTGTTGGAGTGATTGCTAAAGAAATTGGTAGTAGCAAAGACGCTATTCGGTTTGAGTTAGACCGCTTACGTGAAGATGGTAATAAGCAGACCGATAACGAAAATGAAGAGAAAAAAGCACCAGTTAGTAAAAGTAGTCTGTTTGAAAAAACCTACACGTACTTGCAAGCGGTCAAAGAGATACAGCCAGAAACCAAACAACAAATTGACGCAGCCTTAGCGGTGTTCGCACAATATCTTGAGTACCCAATTGTTTCTGTTGATGAGCTAAGTCGCGCTACTTTTGAGTTGTCTGATTCTTTTAATCACAGAAAAGAGCATGATATCTATACTGAGATAGCAGGGGAAATGAATCGTTTCCATGAAGAAGCAGCAAAGCAACTCTTAGCTAAAGTAAGGACGACTCATGACGATTGGACGATTGATACCGAAGCGGTTGCTTTACATCAAAAGGCAGAAGCGATGCGCCGAGAGCGGCCATATACTGCTGATAATTTAATGTAAAAGACGAATCCCCGCTCAGCGTAATGCCAAGCGGGGTGTTTTCATAGGCACAAAGCCTAATGATCAGGCGTGATCGGCACCTCGTCTCTTCTCGAAGTCGTGTAGAGCAGGCTGACGACCATGATGATTGCGGCGATGATCAGCAGTATAGCCACAATGTTTTGGAGGGAACTGGATTCGAGCATGTATTCATCTCCCAATTTATCCAGATATGGATTAATCCTGGATAATCTAATTAATACATAAAATAAGGCAATTTGCTAGTTGATAGGGTAGACAACTAAATATTTTCCTGTATAGTGTGTCGCACATGGCAACCAAAAAAGCCACAAAGAAAGTTGCAAAAAAAGCGGTAAAAAAGACCGCAACACCAAAGAAAAAAGCTACCGTAAAGAAAGCTGTGACAGCTAAAAAAGCCGTAGCAAAGAAAGCCCCTGCTGCCAAAAAGACCGCAGTAAAGAAAACACCAACCAAGAAGGTTGCAAAGAAGCCAGTTTCAAAAACCACCAAGAAAGTCGCTAAGAAAGCGGCTGTAAAGTCTTCTCCAAAAAAGACCGCAGCAAAAAAAGCTGAGGACAAACCAAAGAAGCTGACCCGGAGTGAGAAGTTGCTTGAGATGAAGGCTGCAGACTTAATGCAGCTGGGTCGCGAGCGGGGCTATGTAACCTATGACGAGCTGCTGCGCTCGTTTCCAGAAATTGAAAAGAATGTTGACTTCTTAGATACACTCTACGAGCGATTTAATATTGCCGGCATTGATGTGCTCCAGAGCGGTGGAATGCTCGGAGCTGATCCGAGTGCAGAAGTGATTGCACAAAAGAATTCATTTAAGCGAAGTGATAGTGGTTATGACTCAATTCAAATGTATTTGCGAGAAATTGGTCAGTACCCGCTTTTAAATGCACATGAGGAAAAGGTGCTCGCTAAGCGTATCGAAGATGGAGATGATGAGGCGCGTAACTTGCTGGCGCGTGCCAACCTACGTTTGGTGGTTTCGATCGCTAAAAAGTATGTGGGCCGATCACCAGACTTAACGCTACTTGACCTTATTCAGGAGGGAAATCTTGGTCTCTTTAAAGCGGTTGATAAATTCGACTTCACGAAAGGCTTTAAGTTTTCAACGTACGCGACATGGTGGATTCGCCAAGCCATTACTCGCGCGTTGGCTGATCAGTCTCGAACCATCCGCATCCCGGTTCACATGGTAGAAACTATGGCTAAGTACAAGCAGGTTTCTCGTCGATTGGCGCAAGATCTCGGCCGTGATCCAATGCCCGAAGAAATTGCCACTGAGATGCAAGTAGAGGTTGAAAAGGTGTACCAAATTGAGAAGATCTCTCAAGACACCATCTCACTCGAATTGCCAGTTGGTGACGATGATGATCGTTCTCGTCTTTCTGACTTTATCTCTGACGACAAAATAACTTCACCCGATCAAGAGGTGGCACATAGTATTCTGACCGATCAAATCACAGAAATTCTCGACACGCTATCTGAAAAAGAACGAAAAATTCTTGAGATGCGTCACGGATTGCTTGATGGTACATACCACACACTCGAAGAAGTAGGTAAAGAATTTGGCGTAACTCGAGAACGTATCCGTCAAATTGAAGCCAAAGCACTTGAGAAAATTCGTCAACACGACAAGGCGCGGAGACTCAAGTCGTACTAACCGCAATGTAAGCAATTTTATTAATAAAGCGCTGGCAACGTATTTGCGTTATACTAAGCGTTAATGTCAAAAAGTAGGGACACCAGCGCTTTTGAAGCTACATACAAAACCTTAAACGCAGAGCAAAAAAAAGCCGTCGACATCATTGAAGGACCGGTGATGGTAGTGGCTGGTCCCGGCACAGGGAAGACACAAATACTGACCCTGCGCATTGCAAATATTCTGCGAGAGACGCAAGCTAAGCCAGAAAATATCCTCGCGATTACCTTTACTGACGCAGGAGTAAAAGCTATGCGTCAACGACTCAAATCACTGATTGGTGAAGCAGCTTTTGACGTGCGAATAAGCACTTTCCATGCTTTTGCAGACAATCTTATTCGTCAGTATCCTGAGGCCTACGAGAAGATAATTGGTGGCAGAGCTGCTTCTGAAATTGAACGTATTCAGTTAATTGAAACTATTCTTACAGATACGACATTCAAGGCTGTGCGCCCGAGTGGTGATCCAGCCTACTATGTACAACCGCTGCTGCGAGCAATACAGACACTTAAGCAAGAAAATATAACACCAGACACATTTTCAGTTGCGGTTAGTAAACAAGCTAACGCGCTGTTAGATATTGAGCAATATCATGAAAAAGGAGCACATAAGGGCAAGGAGCGTGGAGAGTATAAAGACGCAGTCAAGAAGTTAGAGCGTAATCAAGAGCTACTCACAGTGTATAAGCGCTATGAGCAGCTCATGCGAGAACAAAACTGGTACGATTTTGACGATATGATACTTGAGACCGTTGTTGCGCTAGAAAAAAACGAGGACATGTTGCGAGACTTACAAGAACAATATCAGTATGTACTGGCTGACGAACATCAAGATGTGAATGGCGCGCAAAACAGAATTTTAGAATTATTAGTACATTTCCATGACGCACCCAATATATTTGTAGTAGGCGATGAAAAACAAGCCATATACAGGTTTCAGGGTGCATCACTAGAGAATTTCTTATATTTCGAAACAGCTTTCCCCGAGGCGGTGACTATTTCATTGACTAAAAACTATCGTTCAGGACAGAGTATTTTGGACTCTAGCCAATCAGTCATTGCTAGTGAAGATGAATCGCTGCGTCAACTGCGCATCCCACTCACTGCGGCTGCGGTGGATTCTGCAATCGTGGAAGTGTCGTCTTTACCACACGTGAGCATGGAACAGTCTTGGATAATATCAGAAATTGAAAAGCAGTTAGCTCAAGATATTCAAGCAAACGAAATCGCTATAATAGTTCGCACCAACAAAGAAGTTGAGCAGTACACGACGGCGCTACGAAAAAAGGGAATTGCTGTTGCTCCGTCAGCTGACAGCGATATTCTTGAACACCCATTGCTGCATAGCGTGGAGACACTTATCAGTAGTGCGGTAAATCCACTTGACGATGCAGTTATTACCCAACTGCTACATGAGCCGTATTGGGATATCGAACCTAAAGATATATCAAAAATATTTACCTCTGCAACGAGAAATACGAAAATAAGCGCAATTCTTCATGACCCGGCACAGCTTGATGTCGCTGACGTCAATGTCGACTCGCCGGTGCGCAGTATTATTCCTCTTCTGCAGGGTATTAAGAAAAGAACGCTCACCACAGCGCCACATCGTTTGGTTGAAATGTTGCTGGTAGAAAGCGGGTTGGTGACGCATGTGCTTCAATCTGATCCACAAGAAGGTGTGCGGGTATTGCGACGTTTGTACGATGAAATAGAAGCTATGGTTGAACGTAAAGAGGTCTCCTCGTTACGCGATGTGCTTCGACAGATTCAACTGCACAAACAATACGGCGTTTCTCTCCCAGCTCCATATATTTCCTACGGTGAGGCTGCAGTGCAGGTTACCACAGCCCACAAAGCAAAAGGATTGGAGTACGAGATTGTGTACGTTCCGAATATGACTGATTCAAATTGGGGTGGTAAGCGCCAGCGGCAATTATTTGATTTACCAATACTACGATATAACACTAATCAGCTGCCTGAATTAGAAGAAGATGAACGTCGACTCTTTTATGTAGCAATGACACGCGCTAAGGGCAAACTGGTGCTTACAAGCGCCGAGACCAATAGTACTGGTAGAGAGCTCGTGCCGTCACGTTTTCTGGATTTGATCCCAATCGAATTAATTACAGAGATAGATACAACCAATTTTGTGAAAGAGTTTAGCCCTCTTGATTCTCTTATGGGCGTTCTCCCGGTTCCAGCTGCCCATGAAATTATGCTTCAAGTCTTAAGCGAACGAGGATTGTCGCCAACCGCTTTAAACAACTATCTAAAAAGTCCGTGGGAATATTTTTTCAAAAACGTACTTCGTGTGCCACAAGCAAAGACCACTGAGCTCCAATTTGGGACTGCCGTGCACGAAGTTCTTGAGTTGCTGGTGCGCCATCATTCAGCGGATTCCGTAGATGCTTGGTTGTCACTTGTCCCAGCATTATTTACAAACGTGCTGAATAAAATGGCCTTAACCGATGAAGAGTATACACGATTACATGAACGTGGTTGTGCAGCGCTGGCTACGTACATTCCACATCTTAAAAATAATGCGAGTAGTGAAGCTAAAACTGAGTACCAGGTTGAAGCGTTTTTAGAAACAGGCTTAGATACTCTTCCTGAGATACGAATCACAGGAAATCTAGATAGAATTGATAATAAAAATGGTGTTATTACACAGGTGGTGGATTATAAAACAGGTAAGCCAAAAACTCGCGCGACCATTGAAGGAAAGACTCAGGCCAGTAATGGGGAATATAAACGGCAGCTTGTATTTTATGCGTTGTTACTTTCGCTACAGAAAAATGAAGACAAGCATTGCCAAACAGGGGTTATTTCATTCGTTGAACCTGATACACATGGGGTGATAAAAGAAGAGGTGTTTGAAATTATAGAAGAAGAGATAATTACGTTGCGAAACGACATTGTTCGGGTTGTACAAGAAATCGTTGAAAATCGTGCATTATTGGGAGGTTGCGATGAAACGGTTTGTAATTATTGTCACCTCGTTCCAGCGTGGACACAGTAAAAAAACTCGGCATGTGCCGAGTTTTTTGTTTACTGTGCAGGAGTGGTTTGCACGGTACCTTCAAGCTGTCCAATAAGGTTTTCTACAATACCTTTAACAATGTCATATGGTTGTGCACCGTTAATTACTGCTTGTTGGTCACCTACAATCAGTACGCTATAAGGTGTGCCGTTTGCTCCGATATTAAATGCATCTTGTACACTTGCTGAGACGCGTTCTTCCATCTCTGTGCCGTTCATACAAGCGGCGTAAGCGTCTACATCTACACCTACTGTCTCTACGTAGTCAGGGATCTTGGTAACATTCGTGGCTTCATCCAGTTCCCGTTCTTCAAATATCAGATCAGTGAAGTCCCAAAAAGCATCGTTACCACCAAGAGATCCGACACACAATGCCGCTTCTGAAATCTTTGGGGAATTAGGGTGTAGCTGTCCGAGTGGAAAATGTCGATAGACCCAAGCGACCTTGCCCGTAACTCCATACTCATCCATGATTCTTTTGAGGGTATTGTGGTACTCCTTACAGAATGGACAGTCATAATCAGAGTACTCTATCAATAGAATCGGTGCATTTGGGTTGCCACGAATATAGTCCATATCGGTGACTGGTTTTGGCGTGCTTGAGAGGATGCCTTCATTTTGCTCAGGAGTATTAGCCTTTTGAGCTGCCGGCTCTTCGTTTTGGGTGGTAAAAAATATCGCAATGGCAATCAAAGCAAAACCGAAGACAATAGCTACCGGTATTGCAATAGATGAACGTGGTGTTTGTGATGGCTCCATAGAGAAACAATTACTAAGAAATTATGAAAAAATTATATCATATAGGTGGTATACTTTTTAAAATATGGAAATAAGTGACGGTATTATTTTGGGGTTAATTCAGGGTATAACAGAATTTTTGCCGATTTCTTCTACCGGGCACTTGGTTTTGGTGCGAGAGCTGATGGACATTAGTTCACTCAATATGTTGGCTGTCGACGCCGTTTTACACTTAGCCACTACAGCTGCAATCATCATCTACTTCTGGACTGACTTATGGGTTTTGCTACAGGCGTTATTACGTAAACTTGGTCGACTGCCGGTAAACGAAAAAGATTTATTGCTGGTCTATGCGCTTTTGGTTGGTACAGTACCAGCTGTTGCTTTTGGTTTATTACTTGAATCTCACATGGAGCGGTTTCAGACACCACTTATTGTGGGTACCTTTTTAGGAATTGCAGCCCTCTTTTTCTTATTTGTTGAATGGAGGTATTTAAAACGGCCTGAACACGGTAGTGTTACGCTCAAAAGAGCGTGGCAAGTTGGTTTGTTTCAAGCGCTGGCTTTGATTCCTGGACTATCACGTTCAGGCACTACCATTGCTGGTGGTATGTTGCTTGGCATGTCACGTTATGAAGCGTCCAGATTTTCTTTCCTGTTAGCAATCCCGATCACCCTCGCGGTTGGTAGTAAGAAAACAATTGAATTACTTTCAACTGACAATGCAGTAGAGTGGATTCCCTTGATGGTAGCGGCTGGTGTATCATTTTTCTCAGCGCTGATTGTCATCCATTATTTCCTTAAGTTTATTCGTAAATACACCCTATGGCCGTTTGTCTGGTACAGCCTGCTACTAGCCAGCTTCATTTGGTACGTTTCATTTTTTGCTGTCTAGAAAAGCAACGAGTGTGTCATAGCGCTTTCCTCCTTCTCTTCCCAGTGAGCGATATTTAGCTTAAGTTCACGCTTGCGGTGCCCGTCTTTGAAGAGAATATGACCATTCTTCCGTGCGTAATCAAATACTTTTTTTGTCACTCGCACGTCCTGTTCACAGTATTTCATTACTTCTTTGACTTTACCTTCGCGCCACCAGCGGACGGCCTGCAGGCCGTCCGCTGATTTTTTGGCACCGACCGTTGCCTGTGCAACAGAGTCGAGTCGCAGACGCCGGCCCAACGCTTCTTTAATGTCTTCAAGAATATCAATACTTTTGATCTGAGTTAGATCGCCAGGATAGTATTTATTCAAAAGGGGGATATCAAAATGGTTTGAGTTATAGCCGACTAACGCGTCAGCTTTTTCAATGATTGGCCAAAGTGTGTCGATGTCATCGATAGTGACCGTGGTGTATTTGTCAGTTTCGCTGTCATACACCGTAGCCACAGATATATCGAGGGCGGCTGGGTCAGACGAGTTTATCTCCTGGAAAATGTTTTGAGTTTCAAGGTCAAAAACGATATAGCGCATAGCGGGCATTGTAGCACAGTTGCTATTCAAATCTTTGGATTGAGTGTCCGTCAGTTTCGTCTATTACTATATAACCCGAAGCACCTTTTTTTCTTGCTGCTTCAATCTTTTTAGGCACTTGTCTGTCATTGTAATCAATTGAAACAACGGTACCAGCATTTTCTTGCCTGATTAAGGCTGCGATCATTTGGGCTTTATTATCTTGATCAGGCTTGGTCGGAATCATGACTATATGCTCACTTTTAGTCTTTTTCATAGGTAAATTGTGTGTTTCGAGGAAGTCTCGCATGGTTACATCGCCCATTCCAAAGCCGATACCCGATACCGGATCAGCACTAAAGAGACCGGTGAGATTATCGTAACGACCGCCACCAAGTAGAGAGCGGTTGTTTTCGCCGGAGACATCAAATATCTCAAAAATTACGCCGGTGTAGTAATCAAAGCCGCGTACAGTTGAGAGTGAGACTTTGGTGTTATTGATTCCAAGCTGCATTAGCCCAGCTAATACTTGGCCAAGGCGTGAGTCTGGTGCCGGATCAGATAATCCTAGATCAAATGGTTTGCCAGCAATTTTTTCAGCTTCCTCATCGAAATTATCAATCTTTGCTTTACGATCAAGGAGATACAGCATGGCGTTGCTCTGTTCGTGGGTGAATCCTTCTTGCTCAAATCTCTCGTTCATCCACGCTCGGTCATTGATTCGGATTTCGAACATTTCTGGCTTCGCGCCAAAATCTAAAAGAAGTTGGTGGGCGAGCGCAATTATCTCTACATCTGCCGCCACGGTGTCGCTACCGAACATGTCGCAATTGAGCTGCCAGTGTTCACGTAAGCGTCCTTTTTGCGGTCGTTCGTAACGAAATAAATTTGGAATGGAGTACCAGCGGACAGGGAAGGCAAGCTCCTTTTGTTTTTTAGCAATCATCCGCGCTACTGTTGGGGTCATCTCAGGACGGAGTGTTACTTCACGATCGCCACGGTCGGTAAATGTGTACGTTTGGTCATTTACGATTTCTTCATTAACTGCTCCTTTGCTTTTGTACAAAGACGCCGGCTCAAGTACCGACGCGTCATAGCGCTCGTAGCCAAAACTTTCTGTGGTTTTACTCCAGGTGTCAAAAATATACTGTTGTATGGCCATGTCTTCGGGATAAAAATCACGAACACCTTTGTAGGGGTCAGTACTTAAGAAATCGTTACTCATAGAGTGATTGTAGGGTAAGTCGCCAGGCAAATCAAATGACTATTTAATTTGGGTGACAACTAATTATTCACGGGTAAAGGGATCGATATGGAGTTTCGAAAGGCGCTTATCCATCGCGCTTTGAATCGTTGCTTGCAAACCACGTGGGTCTGGCATGCTAGTAGCTCTAAAATTATGATCGTGATGGCCGGCTGTTTGGGCACTAATGGTGCCAAAGTTTAAAAAGGTGGGTAAGAGACCATTGATGTGGTACTGAATGTCTTGGAGTCGTTCCAGTCGAAAGATAGATACAGTCCGATTAAAAAAGTGAATTTGGTCAACTGAGATAATTCGTCGGTCCGTTATCAGCCACAAGTCTAAATAATAGTGTGTCCATATAGTGAACCCGCTCATGAGCGCAAGCAACAACCATGCAGCGACACCAAATGAAATTAGGCGACCGTTGAGAGCAATCTCTACCGTGCTGTTAGTAATGATGTCCAACATAGACACGAGGCCAGCAGATAGCAGTAAGGGAATAATTGCGGCGATGGCTACAACAAGTAATTCTGCAACAATCACAAACCAATGCTTTCTAGCAGTTGCCAGCACCTCCTCTCCTGGTTCAAGTTGAATTTTGTCTAGCAACATACTCTATATAGCTACTGCAGCAGCGAGTACTAGTATTAATGGTATGGTCAAAATAAAATACACCACGAATGTCATAAGGTTTATACGGGCATCATTTGAGTAGGTTCGCCAATGGTAAAACAAAACCATAGTAAAAATCACATAGATTCCCACCATCATGTAGAACAGCAATAGCAGGCTACCTTGCCCGGTAAAAATGTCTGCGAATGGTGTTGGCACTGGCAGCATACAATTATTCTAACACCAACACAGAATATCGTTGGACGCCAAATTGATCTTTGTGGGTAGTGGTTTTAAAACCATGAGAAGCCGCTATGGCAGCGATGGCTTTGCTTTGTTCTGGCTCATGTTCAAGCCACAATTGTCCATCAGGGACGATGTGATATTTGGCTTCAGTGATGAGTTGTAAGATTATTTCCATGCCACCATGTCCACCAAACAATGCTAAGTGTGGTTCAAATCCACGAACGTTCTGATCCACACGATTGAGAGCGTCATCAATATATGGTGGATTGGCCAATATAAAGTGGTACTTGTCGTCTTTGTATGCACTAAAGAGATTGCTCTGCAACACTCTTGCGCGTGTTTTCTCGATATCGTTTTGCTCCACATTTTTATCAATTGTGGTGAGGTGCTGTTTATCAAGTTCAGCAAAATCGACCATGGTATTGGTGGTCTCTTTCAAAACCCCAACTCCCACACAGCCAGATCCGGCGCACATGTCAATGATTTTAAGTGGCTCAACTTCAGCGAGACCGAGTCCAGTTTTATGCGACTGGTACTGGCGTATTTCCGCTATTGCTTTTTCAGTCCAGTATTCGGTTTCGGTGCGTGGTATAAGCGGAAAACTGTCCAAATATATGGTTGTGTTTAGAAACGGAACATGACCGATTATATATCCAAGCGGTTCACCTAACGCCAATCTGCGGCAGTCGGCAAAGAAATCCATAGTTTTTTCTCCGCCATATTTCTCCTTGAGTAACCACTGCATTTCTTTTTCCATATCCCTACAATGCTATCTATCGATTAAATAGTCAATCTGCTATACTGCACGGCATGGAAGCTATTACAGAACGAATCACTAGGAGATTGAAGGATCAGATTGTGGTGACAATAAACGTCTTACTGGTTACTTTTCTCTTTGCATACTTCGTAGAACTACCATTCTCAGTCAATACAGCATACCTAACGGTAGCAACATTCTTGTTTGCAATCTTTGCCAGTTTTTTCACTTCTCGGCAAAGCTCGCGACACGATTCATTGCGCGAAAGTATTACCCAGTTTGATGGCAATCTCTCATCGATTTATCGAGGAAGTGGTAATTTAAGTCCTGCATTACAAAAAGAGATTGGTGAGATTATAACTACTCACTACGAGAATTTGCTTCGCTCACGAGATTGGACGTATCACATCGTGCATCCATCAGAAACAATTACCAAGATTCATCAGACGCTACGCAAACACGTGGGTGAAGAAATGGCGATGCCGGAGTTTAAGCGAACGAGTTTGATGCAAATGCAATGGTCTTTACGGGATTTGCAGCGGGTACGCAAAGATAAAATCTCATTAATGCGAGAGCAAGTACCTGCATTGCAGTGGATGTTACTAGTTCTTCTCGCTGTTATCCTCGTGGTTACGATTATGAGTATCCAATCGCATACCGCAGTGGTTGCTTCGTTTCTAAAAGCATCCTTTGTGGTAGCGGTAGTCCTGGTGCTGGCTTTGATTCAAGATCTTAACCGACTAACGCTATTTGAACGACTTATTGGAGAAGAATCTGCTCGTGATCTTTTAAAAACAATCAAACTAGAACAGTCTTTAAAAAAATAATTTTTACCATCCCTATGAGTTCACCAATGTTAGAAATCAAAAATCTAAAAAAAGTGTATGGCACCGGCAAGGATGCTAAGGTTGCTGTCGATGACCTCTCGCTTACCGTTGAGCGGGGCGCCTTTTTTGGGTTGCTTGGTCCGAATGGTGCAGGTAAGAGCACTACCATTCATTGTATTACTGGAATTGCACAACCAACCGAAGGCCAAATATTCATTGATGGTGTTGATGTTGTTAAAGATTATAAAACCGCGCGCCGTAAAGTGGGGCTCTCGCCGCAAGAGTTCAACATAGATTTTTTTGCGAAGGTCGACGACTTGCTTGACTACATGGGTGGGTACTACGGAATACCGCGAGCCGAACGAAAGACCAGAATCGATGAATTAATCAGTCGATTTAGTCTAGAAGAACATCGTGATAAGAAGTTTCAGAAATTATCTGGTGGATTAAAGCGACGGGCCATCCTCGCGCGCGCCTTAGTGCACACACCAGATTTACTCATTCTTGATGAGCCAACTGCGGGTGTTGACGTGGAACAGCGTCATGAGCTTTGGGATTATCTTCGTGAACTTAATAGTCGAGGTAAAACAATTATTCTGACGTCTCACTACCTCGAAGAGATTCAGGAGTTGTGTAACGAAATTGCGATTATTAATCACGGTAAGATCATCAAAGAAGGAACCAAAGCGGAGTTTATGCGAGACGGCAAATCTGTAGAACAAACGTACCTTGAAATTACCCGTAATGACGATAAGAAAGCTTAGTATGAATGCAATTGGACTTTTTACAATGTTGCGCCGTGAGGCAAAACGAACATTGCGAGTGGTGGTACAAACACTTATAGCGCCGACTGTTTCGGCGGCCTTGTATTTGTTTATTTTCGGTACAGTGATTGGCACAAAAATTGAAGACTTCGCTGGTGTGCCTTACATATCGTTCGTATTTCCTGGGGTTTTAATGTTGTCCATTATTAACGCGTCGTTTGCGAGCGCTTCATCAAACCTATACTTCATGCGCTTTACGCGCGGGATCGAAGAGATTTTAATTGCACCGTTTTCCTATCTTGAAATGTTGGTTGGATTCGTGGGGAGTGCAGTTGTTCGGGCTCTTATGGTGTCTGTACTCATCCTCTTAACTGGCTTGGCGTTTGGGGCAGTCAGTCTGGTTAATCCGGTTGCGTTCTTTTTGTACGTTGCTGCTGTCGCCGCTATTTTTGCGATGCTTGGTATCATTGTGGCTTTGTGGGCAGAAGGGTTCGAGCAACTACAAGTCTTAAATACGTTTGTAATAACTCCATTGACGTATCTCGGCGGAATATTTTATTCAATCACGTTCTTGCCGCCATTAGCGGCAGAGATCACCCGTGCCAATCCATTTTTCTATTTTGCTGACGGTATTCGAAGTAGCATGATTGGGTATAGCGAAGCTAATACTGCAATCGGACTTATTGTTATTGTCGGTTTGTTAGTGGGGCTCGCTATCTTAGTGACCACACTTTTTAGAAAGGGATGGAAAATACGCGCGTAGACGATAGTTTACTAACAAAGGCCGGCCGCTTTGCGGCCGGCCTTTGTTACAATTAAGACAAATACTTAATAAGTCCTTTATGCAAAGAAACACAAAACTATACGAAACAGTTGCGGCACTAATGGCCTCGGGAAAAGGCATCTTAGCGGCTGACGAGAGTGATGGTACAGCGGGGAAGCGTTTGGCGATGGTGCGTCTGGAGAACACTCCTGAGAATCGCCAAGATTTTCGAGAACTACTGTTTACTGCGCCCGATATCGAAAAATATTTATCAGGTGTGATCATGTTTGACTCATCGATTCGCAACGAGACCGACGACGGAGTTTTGTTTGCTGATGTACTTACGGCCAAAGGTATAGTGCCTGGCATTAAGGTAGACAGAGGTACGCGCGCTTTGCAGGGCTTTAAAGATGAAGAAATTACTCAAGGACTTGATGATTTAGACAAGCGTTTTGCCGAGTACTATGACTTGGGTGCACGTTTTGCTAAATGGCGTATGGTGGTTACCATTGATGAAGATAAAACCCCAACATACGAAGCCGTCAGAATGAACTGTGTCATGATGACACGCTATGCACAATTGGCTCAAGCGGCTGGTATTGTGCCGATTGTTGAGCCAGAGGTAATTCATGCCGGTGATCATTCGCTCGAAAAAGCCGAACTTGAAACCACGCGTACGTTACAGATTCTGTTTCAAACCCTGCAAGAATATCGAGTCGACTTAGCAGGGCTCATTCTTAAATCCTCTATGGTGTTGGCGGGTGATCGATACCAAAACCAGACTTCAGCGGAAGAGGTAGCCCAAGCAACTCTACGTACTTTCCACATGTCTGTACCACATGAGACAGGCGGTATTGTTTTTCTTTCTGGTGGACAAAGCCCGAAACGCGCAACTGAGAATCTTAACGCGATTGCAAAGTTAGGCGCACAACCATGGCCAATTACCTACTCATTCTCACGGGCGATTGAAGAGCCTTTCCTTAACGCATGGGCTGGAAAGTCTGAAAATAGTCAAAAAGCTCAAGAAGTACTGCTTGAGACCTGCAAGCAGAATAGCCTGGCCGCACAGGGAAAGCTCTAACTTTGCGCAAGCAGTACCAAAAAAGGCGCGTCAGAGACGCGCCTTTTCACTGAGAAACGAAAACAGCACCAGCACGGAAACCGGTGTTGTTTCCGCCCGCTGGTGCCGGGTTATCTGTCGCGAATAATGCTCTTTGGCATCATTTCCGTTTCCTTAGTTCCGGTAGAGAAATGAGGCGACGGCTTTTGAACGTAAAATAAATATGCGACACATGTTAAAAGGAACAAGCCGACTGCGAGAAGTGTCCTTGGTTTAATTATCATTTTCAACCTCCCTCGTTACTATCTTTAAGATAATAGCACACCTATTGGGGCGGTAATATTTAATTTGAAAATCTAAGCAAAAGGCCCCCGCGGGGGCCAATATTTACTTTTTCTTTTGTTTGTAGACAGTGTGCTTTTTAGCTACCGGATTATATTTGGTAGTTTGATACTTTTTACTCGGGTCTTTCTTGTTTTTGTTGTTGAATCGAGTGTAGTAGACGTGACCTTTACCAACGCCTTTTTCGTCGCCGTCTGAAACCATCTTGATTAGTAAATCCTGTGACATAGTGCCGCAGATTGTACCAAAAAGCGTTTTATTGTCAATCTCTAATACTCCTTAGTCCAGGTTTTATGTTCTGCACTGTAGGTACCTATTTTAGTGCGATGGATGTTCCAAGCTAAGCCACAGGTACCGACTTTCTTAGCAATAACTTCGCTTAAAGAACGCATGTAGGTACCGGAGGTGGCGCTACACATGAATGTCGCAATCTGGTAATGATTTGGCAGGGAAAAATTGTCTAGAACAGATTGCCAGTCTTGACGAACATCAGCTCGGCGAAAGTCGTTGCCCAAGGCCTTTCGTTTGTCTGTAACTGGAGGGATGGTATTGATCTTATCAAGGGCAGTCTCTACTGTTTCCGTTCGAGAAAGAGAGGTGAGTGACTCTAAGTGCAATTCGTATATGGTCGACTCTGCAGTTGGAATCTCTATCTCGTCTAGCCGATCTTCTAGTGTCCACGTATGCAGTGGTTTGCCTTGAACAGTCTTGCTTGAAAAATGGGGGTAGGGAAGCGAAACCTGACCAGTCAGTTTTATTGCAATATATTCAAGTTCTTCCCTAGAGATGCGGGGAACTTGTATTTCAGACTTTAACCTCCCGAGCACATCCGCAGTGTCAGAAGTAATACCGAAAAGTACTGAGAACGCGTATTCCTTATCAAGTCCATGATACTCAGTTTGTTTTTTGCATTCAGCACCGATTAGGACCAGTAATTTTCCTGAGGCCATTGGGTCAAGACGCCCAGCGTAGGCGAGCGGCACATCCGCATACTGCGGGTGTGCCGCTCGCCACAATTCAGCACACACAAGCGGTGTCTGACCTACAGCTTTTTCTAAAACGACGTAAGGAAGCATCTAGCCAAGTGGGTTGCCCCCTAAGTAGGCATTTACGATGGCTAAAAGTATAAATGCGCCGAGCGCTAACAGTACGATTTTCATAGATACGTAGATTGTATCAAATCACAACACACAATACCCAGTTTTTAAGCCCGTTTTTCTTGACTTTAAAGTGAAGCATAGTAGCATACAGTCGCAAATACCCCCGGACTCCTTCGCGCGAATGTATTTGCTTGGTCAGCTATACAATTCAAACAGAAAAGCGCCATATTTCACATTACAAATTGATAGTTTAGGTATTAATATTTATGACGGCTCTCGAAGAGATATTACAAACGGAGCAAACTGCCGAAAAAGAAATCGCCAACGCAAAAGAAGTTGCCGCTGCAGCGGTCAGTGAAGCTAAGCAAGCTGCGAAAGAAAAGCTTTCTCAAGTAGATGCAGCATACGAATCTACAAAAATTGAAGCGCTAGAGAAACAGTCAGTTATGGCCGCAAAGGTTAGTGAAAAAATTACCACTGAATCAGAGCAACGAATTAAGTCTCTGACCGCAAATTTTGCCGCAAAACAAGCAGCGCTTGTCCAAATGTTAAAGGATCGCTTCGTAGCTTAGTCGAAGTCGTCACATTCTTGTATGTCCATCGTTTCAATGCAGAAAGTAAGATTAATTGTTCACCAAGATGAGGTGGATACTGCTCTTGCAGTACTACAACGACATGGCGCGATGCAGTTCACTGACGTCACGGATGAAACTATGGGAGACACGGCAGTAGTATTTCCACATGCGACGCTATTACCACGTGTGCAGCATGCTGCTAATTTTCTTTCTCAATACTCACCGAACGTAGGTTTCTTTAAAGCTCTCCGTGAAGGCACGCGTACTAACATGTCAGAGAAAGCAGTACAAAAGAGAACTGCTGAGACAGACGACATCGAGTCAATTGTTGTTGATGTCGAGGCTCTTCAGGTAGAGTTTGCTGACAAAAACGAAATTATTCGTCGTCTTGAAGAACGTGAAGCAATACTTACTGTTTGGAAAGAATTGCCGTACAAGATATCAGAATTACACACTGGTTTAACGACAACTAGACTCGTCCGCAGGAATAATCCTCGTAAAGAAGATGTGTTACGAGATATTTTAGAAACTGCATTTAACGAAGCAAATATCTCTTATGCGATTACGCCAATTAGTACAGAGCTTGTGGCAGTTACCGTACTTAATGAAGAACTATCTGCGGCTATAACAGTGATTGAATCAATCAAAGCAGAATTGATTAGCACACCATTAGGTGAGGAAACGCCTGAGATAGAGCTTATTAAAGTGCAGGAATCGCTGGCCAAAATGCGAGGAGAGATAGCTCTATTACATGATCAAGCAGAACACTTCGCTATTACTCATTTAAAAACCCTGCAAATTGACGCGGAGTTGCTAAACTGGGAGCGTAATCGATTTGCAGCACGAGCAACCAGTAAACAAACCACTTTCACAACGGTTTTTGAAGGTTGGCTTCATGCTGGTAAAAAAGACGCAGTACTTGCTGATTTCGTTGCGCAAGACATCACTGCAATGTTAGTCGAAGCAGAAATTAAAGACGGAGAAGTGCCACCAGTAGAAATCGAAAACCACCCATTAGTGGCTCCATTTGAGGCGGTAACTAGACTGTATGGTATGCCAGGGTATAAAGATCTTGACCCAACAGTATTTTTGGCAGGTTTCTTTTTCCTTTTCTTCGGTCTTTGCCTTACTGATGTGGGGTATGGTCTCGCTCTTGTTATAGGCTCACTTTTTATTTTGCTCTTTACCAAAGTTGCAGCCGGGACACGCTTGTTTGCTAAGTTGTTACTCTTCATTGGTGCTTCAACAGTTGCAATTGGTGCACTATTTGGCGGTTATTTAGGGATTGCGCCAGAATCTCTACCCGCCCCGCTACAGGCTATTCAATTGTTTGACCCAATTGGTAACCCTCTCCCAGTATTTTATTTGGCGCTTGCATTCGGAGTGCTACAAGTAATGGTTGGGTTACTGCTTAAAATCTATAGCGATGCATGCAATGGCGATTTGCTTGGAGGTATACTAGATCAGGGTCCGTGGTTGCTTATGTTTGCTATTGGCATACTATACGTATTAACGGCAGTAGGGTATGTCTCAATCTTGACGATTAATCAAATTGGTAATTTAGCAATTGTCGGTGCAGTTCTAATTGTGCTCGCTGCCGGACGTAATGGGGAAGGTGTGTTTGGTAAAATCATTGCTGCCTTCCTCGGTCTCTATGCTGGAGTTGGTTTCCTTTCAGATATTTTGTCTTACTCACGTCTCTTGGCGTTGGGTCTGGCAACGTCGGCTCTCGCTTTTGCCGTAAATCTTATCGCCAGCATGGTGCTTGGTGTGCCGTATATTGGCTTTATTTTGGCGGCTGTTATTTTCCTCATTGGCCACGCTTTTACTCTTATCATTAACACGCTTGGAGCTTTCATTCATAGTGCTCGTCTCCAATTCGTTGAGTTCTTCAGTAAATTTATTGTTGGTACTGGAAAAGAATTCACACCACTCACTCGCTCCGAAGATTATGTTACGGTCGGAGACGATTGATCGTAATTTTATTCAGTTATAAAAGTTAAAAAATTAATATGGAATTATTTACAGGAACAGCTCTCGTATTTGCAGGTGCCGCTATCACAGCCGTACTTGGTTTCGCGGGTTCAGCAGTAGGTATGGGATATGCTGGCCAAGCAGCTGCTGGAGTGGTTGGTGAAAAGCCAAGTCTCTTCGGTAAGATGCTTTTAATGCAAGCTCTCCCAGGATCACAGGGTATTTATGGCCTCGTAGGCGCGTTTCTTATCCTTAACTTCTCAGGAGTGCTTGGTGGCGACCCATCACTTGTTATTGAAGGATCAACCGGAATGAAATACTTCATGGCTGGCCTACCGATTGGCATCGCCGGTCTTGTATCAGGTATCTACCAGGGAATCGTAGCAGCATCAGGTATTTCTCTGATTGCTAAAGACGAAGCAAACACTGGACGGGCTGTAACATTGGCAGCGATGGTGGAAACGTGGGCGATCTTCGGTGTGCTCATCAGCTTCATCTTGCTTATCTCTATTGGTGCGTAATTATTTGCTGTATGTCTCAAAGCTCACTCATTGAAAAAATTAAACAAGGTGCCGCCAAGACGGTAGCAGAAATAGAAGCAGCAGCAGCGGCTGAGATTGCAACTATTGAACGTGAGACTGAGGCGGTACTTAAAAACAAGCAAGCAGAACAAGCAATTGCGATTGAAAAAGCAACGGAGCATGCAGCCCTTGTTGCTTCATCGAAGGCTAAGCAAGCTGGTAATATCGCATTTCAAAATGCTAAGCGTAAAGAAATCGATGGTGTATTTGCAGAGTTCCACACTGCAATAAAAAACTTAGAAAGTGATGAATATGTTGCTCTCAGCACGAAGCTCGCCGAGATAGCTGTTCCAGAAAAGGTAACGGCTACAGACGTATTTGCTCCAAAAGGACGAGTCGAAGAAACACAAAAGGTTCTAAAAAAGTTGCACATTGATGCCTCAATTACCGAAGTGACCAATCTGATAGCCGGAATGGTTGTGCATACTAAGGATGGTGTGTATGACGCGAGCTTAGACCGTATGTTGAGCGAACAGCGTCCTGAGCTGGAAATCGAACTAATGAACATGGTTGAAGCCAAATAACATGCAAACTTCATATATCTACAGTGTCAGTCGCGTAAATACGCTTAGAGAGTATCTGCTTACCAAAACAGATATTGAGCGTTTACTCGTGGCTGCACCTGGAGATGAATTGCACACAGCCCTGAAGGAAACCTATTTAGCACCGTATCTTACTCGTCTTGATGACGAAGATATGGCAAAGGCGATAGAGCTAACCCTTATTGATGCTAAACGGTTAGTGCACCAAATCGCACCGCACGGTGATATGTTCCGAGTTCTCTGGGTGCATTATGACATTCACAATTTGCGCGTCTTTGCAAAAGCACAGCATGAACAAATCACGTTTAGTGATTTGGCTCCATATCTTTCCCAGCGTGGTGTCTATGACCCGGTGGTCTTATATGAAAATGCTGAGAACCGAACATTAGACTCTATGCAGGTTGGTTGGAAAGCACAAGAGGTTTTTGACAGAGCAGTTGCGCTGGTGCAGGAGGGCAGGTTAGAGGCTGTTGATGCGTTGTTCGATGTGTTGTACTTCGAAACGGCCAAAGCAATTGCTGAAAAAAGTGGCGATTTGTTCATCAAGCGTTTCGTTATAGCGAATATCGACATCTTCAATGTCAAAAGTCGGCTACGAGCATTATCGCATCAAGCGGTTGCTGATAATGGAGTTCATTTTATTGCTGGCGGAACCTTCTCAAAAGAGTCACTCGACACAAAAGATGACACACTAACAGCATTGTCTCGACTCGGTTCATCTGCACAGTGGACATCGGCGATAGAGCAGTACAGTAAATCTGGTAACACAACCAGCCTTGATGTGGCAGCAGATGAATATCTTATCGCTTTAGCTAAAGAAGCTAGTAGTGACATGTTTAGTTCCGCCTCGTTGGTACTCTATTACTTACTGTGTCGCCAGTCGGCAGCTAATGTGCGGACTATCGTTGTTGGTAAAAACAGTGGAATGTCAGAGGATTCTATTCGCGCTAACCTAAGAATGAGTTATGTCAACGAGTAAAGAGTACAAAATTGCTATCATTGGTCCAACCGAAACCGTCTCTGGTTTCAAAGCTTTGGGTGCGGTGGCATACGATGCAACCTCAGGTGCACAAGCGATTGAACACTTGCGAGTGATTAAGGAAAAAACAAATGATCCAGATGCAAACGAACGCTACGCAGTGGTATGCATCATCGAAGATATTATGAAAGATCTCGATGAGACAGAATACGCAAAAGTAGCGACCGGTGCCTTACCAGCTGTAGTGTTACTTCCCGGTACAAACGGCAGCCAGGGCTATGCTATCAAACGTCTCCGACAGATGGCTGAACAGGCAGTCGGTGCAGCCATTATTTAATTTATACGTATTACAGGAATTATAAAACCATGACTAAAACACAGAACAAAACAAATGAAGATATCGCCGGAGGTACTATCCTCCGCGTGACTGGCCCGCTGGTGCGTGCTAAAGGGATGGCCGAAGCCAAGCTGTACGAGGTAGTAAAAGTATCTGAGGAGAAATTACTCGGAGAAATTATCGAACTTCACGGCGACGAAGCAGCGATTCAGGTATATGAAGAAACCGCTGGAATCGCGCCAGGTGATTCGGTGTACCGTACTGGTCGCACTATGTCGGTAGCGCTAGCACCAGGACTACTTGAGTCTATTTACGACGGTGTACAGCGACCACTGCAGAAAATCGAGGAAGTAGCAGACGGCTGTTATATCAAGCGCGGGATTGAAGCTGATCCAATTGATATGCAAAAGAAATGGAAGTTCACTCCAGTCGCTAAGGTGGGTGACAGCGTTTCAGGAGGAGATGTTCTCGGGGAAGTCCAAGAAACATCACTTATTGTGCACAAAGTCATGGTGCCACCAAACGAATCAGGAGTGGTTACTTCAATTCAGTCTGGTGAATTTATAGTGACGGAAGAAATTGCAACTCTAACAAAGGACGACGGTTCTGTGGCGTCCTTGCCAATGTTGCAATACTGGCCAATTCGCGTAGCTCGTCCGAAGGCGTCTAAGATTTTCCCAAGCGAGCCACTACGTACTGGTGGCCGTTCAATCGACACATTTTTCCCAATTGCAAAAGGTGGCGCTGGCTGTATTCCTGGACCATTCGGAGCTGGTAAAACCGTAACGCAGCAGTCAATCGCGAAGTACTGTGACGCGGAAATCATTGTATACATCGGTTGTGGTGAGCGCGGAAACGAAATGACTGAGGTATTGACTGAGTTCCCACACCTTATCGACCCAAATACTGGCGAGCCGTTGATGAAGCGAACTATTCTGATTGCTAACACCTCAAACATGCCAGTAGCTGCTCGTGAAGCGTCTGTGTACACGGGTATTACAATCGCCGAATATTATCGAGACATGGGCTATAACGTAGCGCTGATGGCTGACTCAACTTCACGTTGGGCAGAAGCGATGCGTGAAATCTCAGGACGACTTGAAGAAATGCCTGGTGAAGAAGGGTACCCAGCGTACTTGTCTTCACGAACTGCAGAGTTCTATGAGCGAGCAGGTATTGTAAAGACACTAGGTAGCGAAGGACGAACCGGTTCACTTACTGTTATCGGTGCAGTATCGCCTCCAGGAGGAGACCTTTCAGAGCCAGTGTCTCAAGCGACCCTCCGTGTAACCAAGACATTCTGGTCACTGGATTCAGATCTTGCCTACAAGAAGCACTTCCCATCAATCAACTGGCTGACATCGTACTCACTGTACGCACCAAACTTTGAAGGTTTCTGGAAAGACGAAATCGCTCCAGATTTTGCTGCGGTGCGTTCAACCGCAATGAAACTGCTAGAACAAGAATCCAAATTACTTGAAATTGTACGTCTCGTTGGTATGGAGTCACTTTCTAACAGCGACCGTCTCGTACTTGAAGTTGCACGCATGATTCGTGAAGACTTCTTATTCCAAAACGCCTTCGATAAAGATGATGCGTATACACCACTAAATCGCCAATACGGTATCCTGAAGTCAATTATGACGTTCTACGAAGCGGGACAGTCTGTGGTAAATAATCCGGAATTTGATTTCTCAGATTTCACCCAGATCGCAACGTACAGCGAAGTGGCCTCCCTCAAGGAAAAGCTTGATTGGGACATCAAAGATTATCAGTCATTCCAAGATCGCGTTAAGAGCGAAATCGAAGCCTTGGCATAAGTAATAAAATCAACATGAGTAACAAAGAATACAAATCAATTTCTTCAATCGCCGGACCGCTACTCGTCGTAGAGGGTGTTGACGGTGCAAAATATGAAGAGCTTGTTGAAGTAAACGTGCCCGGTGAAAGTAAGCCACGTTTTGGTAAGGTGCTTGATACTTCAAAAGATAAGGCAGTAGTTCAGATGTTCGACTCGACTGCAGGTATGACTGCAGATGAAACACGAGTACGTTTCAAAGGAGAAACGCTTAAGCTTGGTGTATCTGAAGATATGCTTGGTCGGGTATTTAATGGAGCAGGCGAGGTAGCTGATGGTGGTCCAGAATTGGTGCCAGAACAACGTCGCGACATTGCTGGAGAACCGATGAACCCATACTCTCGTGAATTCCCAAACGACTTCATTCAGACTGGTATCGGTTCTATCGACGTAATGAATACACTGGTGCGTGGCCAGAAGCTACCAATTTTCTCTGGGGCTGGGCTACCACACTCACGACTGGCTGCGCAGATCGCTCGACAAGCATCCGTAAAGGACGGTGCAGACTTCGCGATTGTGTTTGCGACACTTGGTGTATCTTTTGAAGAAGCTGAATACTTCCGACGTGAATTCGAAGAAGCGGGAGCGTTAGAGCGGTCGGTGCTCTTCATTAACACTGCGGCTGATCCGGTAGTGGAGCGTATTTCAACGCCACGTATGGCGCTCACGACGGCAGAGTACCTGGCGTTTGAAAAGGGAATGCACGTACTGGTAATCCTTACGGATCTCACCAACTACTGTGAGGCGCTTCGAGAAGTGTCTGCAGCCCGCAAAGAAGTTCCGGGACGTCGGGGATATCCTGGTTACCTCTACACTGACCTTTCAACTATTTATGAACGAGCCGGTCGCGTGAAAGGGAAGGCGGGTACAATCACCCAAATTCCAATTCTGACCATGCCTGACGATGATAAAACGCACCCAGTACCAGACCTTACGGGGTACATTACTGAAGGTCAGTTCGTAATCTCACGTGAACTATATCGAAAGGGCGTGTTCCCACCGGTAGACGTGCAAGGTTCTCTATCACGACTCTGGTCAGCGGGAGTAGGTGAGGGGAAGACTCGCGCAGACCATTCGGCACTAAAGGATCAGTTGTTTGCATCATACGCAACCGGTCGAGAGGTGCGTGAACTCGCGGTGGTTCTTGGGGAAGCATCGCTTGATGATACTGACCGCGCACACCTCAAGTTTGCTGACGCATTCGAAAAAGAATTTGTTGGACAAGGTGAATACGAAAATCGCTCAGTTGAAGAATCTCTAGATATCGGCTGGAAGCTTCTCTCAATGCTTCCACGAACATCACTTAAGCGTGTAAAGGCTGAACAAATTGAACAATACATGCCTAAAACTGAAGTAACTGCTGAATAAATACCGTGGCTATTCTAAAAGTTAACCCAACTCGAATTGCTCTCCTTGGGCTCAAGAAAGAGCTCAAGGTAGCAAAAAAGGGACATAAGCTCTTGAAAGATAAGCGAGATGGACTCGTGAAGAAATTCATGACGGTTATCTATGAAGCAAAGAGCACCCGAGAATCAGTCGAAGAACGGCTTGGGGCTGCTTTTGATTCATATAGCCGCGCTAGCGCTATGACGGCTGCAGCAACACTGGACAGCGCTTTCTTAGCACCCAGTGCGAAGATTGATTTAGGGGTGTCGGTAAAAAGTGTTATGTCTGTAAAAATCCCTGAATTCACTGTAGAGAAGTCAGGTTCAGCTTTTTCGTACGGTCTCTACGAAACCACTGGTGATCTTGATAACGCGATTGTAAAATTTGACGATGTCATCGTAGATATTCTTCGCCTCGCTGAGCTTGAGAAAACCGCCGAAAACTTGGCAGAAGAAATTGAAAAAACCCGTCGTCGTGTGTCAGCACTTGAAAACGTTCGGATTCCAAATCTCGAAGATACCATCAAATTCATTACTATGCAGCTTGATGAGCGAAATCGAGATGCGGTGGTGTCTACCATGCGCGTTAAAGCCATGATCCTAGCCAAGGAGGAGAATTCTTAAAATTAACGCAACTGCACTGACTTCAGAATTTTACTCATTCAATGTACAGCCTGGTACGCCTCATTCACAAAGTTTTTCCAGCCCGCACAACTTCATCAAGTTTAAGAAGACATTTCTAACCAATGACATTTTTGTTAAACTATGAATACAAAAAATCAGCGCTCCTGAAATAGGGCGCTGATTTCGCTAATGGCTAGATTACCTATGGTTGACCGAGTTCGCTCGCTAACGACAAGGGATACGATTGAAACAAGTAGCAATAAGACGCAACATGCTGCAATGAATCCTGAGACAAAACCATCTCTACGACCTTGTCCGTAATGACCGATTGCGGTCATAATCTCGGTGTGGTTTTTGCACTGGCTGATGTTAATCATTTGGAACTCTCCTCTCTTTTGGATTAGATTCAATATCACATGCAGTCACACCTTTTGTCAACAACTCAATCGTTTGAGATACTTTAAGTGTTAAAGAAGGGATAATTTTAGAGCTCACAAGTTAAGCCGCAGCTTTCGGGCGGGGCTGTGCCGCGTTCAGGACAGGTACCAGAGTAGATGCAAGATTTGTCGGTGACTTCAAGCAATAGTGCTTGGATAGTTTCATTGTCGTTCTTGTTTCCGAAGTAAATAAGAACTCGGTCTTCTTCCTGAGTTACGTATTCTGCAGGGTCCTCAATCCGCTCATCATTTACAAATACCATCAACTCATCAGTATCACTGTTTAAGAAAGTAACACCCGCGTCTGTGGTGATGCGGTCTGATCCAAGTGTAAAGCCTAACGAACCAAAGAAATCACCAAGGGTAATACCACGGTCGTGTCGATGAATAACATCATCATTGTTGTCATGAAGATGTACGTGTTTATGCAGTGTCTGGGTGTTGCTAGTTTGGTACTTATCGTCCGACAGGTCAATCCGTACGCCGTCGAGATATACTAAAAAGTCGCTGTGCACGTGCACTTCTTCTTCATTGTCAGCGTACCCAATTGGATGAGGATTGTTTTGCTGTTCAGAAAGATGAGCTGTTTCATTTATAAAGGCGTATATAAAAAGACCTCCTACCAGTATTCCGATTATAAAGGCAATAATATTTTGGTTCATAACAACTAATCTACCAGTTTATTTCCGGTTTACCATGTTGGCGCAAATACTGATTTGTTTTTGAAAAATGTCCAGCATCAAAAAAGCCAGTATGAGCTGAGAATGGTGAGGGATGTGGTGCTTCGAGCACGAGATGTTTGTTGGTGTCAATAAGTGTCTTTTTAGAGCGAGCAAAGCTGCCCCAGAGTAAAAAGACTATATGCTCACGTTTGTCACTAATTTTTTTGATGACAGCGTCAGTAAATTGTTCCCAACCTCGGCCTTGGTGCGAGCCGGGTTTTGATTTCTCTACTGTCAGTGTGGCGTTTAGTAGTAAAACACCCTGCTTGGCCCAGCGTTCTAAATTACCGGAATCGGGTTGCTTGGTGCCAATGTCAGCTTCAATTTCTTTATAGATATTTTTGAGTGACGGGGGAATTCGAACGCCGTCAGCCACTGAGAATGATAATCCGTGTGCTTGGCCTTCGCCGTGGTACGGATCTTGTCCGAGTATAACGACGCGCACTTCACCCAGTGGGGTCAGATTAAATGCGTTAAAAACCAGTGAAGCAGGCGGGTATACTGGCGGCTTGTTAAGAAGAAAGTCGGCCCTAATCTTTTCTGAAAGCTCTTTAAAGTACTCTTTATCAAACTCATCAGCCAAAGCCTCTTTCCATGAATATTCAATTTTTACATCTGTCATAGCACTGGTTTATTTTTGACATCCTGGACAATAATGGGTCCCGCGACCTGCGCAGCGTATTTTCTTGATGGTTGAACCACATCGGCTACATTTCGTCCCTTGCTGTCCAAATACTTGTAAATAATCGGTAAAGTTGCCGTTCTCGCCCCCGGTATCTTTGAAATGTTGAAAGGTGGTGCCACCAACGGCAATGCTTTCTTTCATAACGGATCCGGCGGCGCACAGCGCCGCCGCTTCTGCTTTGGTAACCCGATTTGCACGCCTGGTGGGACGGACTTGAGCACGCCAGAGTGCCTCATCAACGTAAATGTTTCCGAGTCCTGCCACAAAGGATTGATCTAGCAGAGCCGCCTTAACCGAAGTCTTCCGTTTGCGTAATGTTTCTCCAAACCAGTCACAATCAAACTCATCATCAATGGGTTCAGGACCAAATTTCTCACGTGCTTCTGCTACTTCAGCAGCAGTCGCAAGTTTGGTATAACCAAACAAACGCATATCATTGTAGTGTAGGGCAGTATGATCGGTAAAATGAAACGTGACCCGAGTATGTCGAGTCGGTAAATCGAGGTCGACTTTAGTAAAAGTGTGACCCCCGCCAGCAACATCACCTTGCTTATCAACGTAAAAAAACTGGCCAGTCATCTTAAGGTGCGCCAGTAAGAATAAATCATTCTCATTTTCAAATGAGAAAATCATGAGTTTTCCAATTCGATCAATATCCTCAATTGTTTTATTGATGAGTCGGTCTTCGACTGATTCATCGAAAGCGACTGTCTTGTTGTGAAATATTTCAACACTATCAATTGTTTTGCCCACCACCTTATGGCGTAGCTGCATTCGTACATGTTCTACTTCCGGTAACTCTGGCATGGTGTATGTATTGTACGCATTTGACTAAAAATTTCATCCCGTCCTCAAATACATGCTAGACTCACAACATGAAAACCCGCAGAAACAGGTTGATTGAATTTATTTTGGTAGTATCTATCATAGTAATAATTAGTTGCCTTCTATACTTTATTGGTGCAGAGCAAATTGTTGCGTATGTTGGGGTTGAAAACACCTATCTAGTACTCTTTTTTATCGCTTTATTTGGGGGCATGACTTCAGTTGGCGGCACATCGTATATTGCTTCAATTCTTACTTTCGTCAGTGGCGGCGCCGACCCTATGCTTGTTGCAGTAGCTGCCGGGCTAGGAACTGGTATTGGTGACACAGTGTATTTTTTGGCAGCTAAAAAAGGTAATAAGGTACTCTCGGAGGGTAGGATAAAACACTGGACAGAATCCTTCACTGCCTGGCTACGTTCCCACGGTGAAGCTTTTAAATTCTTTGTTATCTATCTTTATGTAGGCTTCACACCATTGCCAAACGACCCTCTGACCATTGCTCTAGGGTTTGGTAACGCGCGCAAAAAAGTAGTGATACCGGCTTTATTTTTAGGAGATACGACATTAGCACTGCTGCTGGCCTTGTTTGGCAATAATCTACCATTTATTGGTTAATTGAGTTGAATTCTTTGGTATTTCCGGTACAATGCCTGCACTCACACGAGTGAGCTACATTTTTCCGCCGTAGCTCATGGTGGAGTGAGCCAGTCTGGGGGACTGGCGCAAGAGGTTGCCAGCTCGTTAGAGCGTCAACCTGAACAGCTTCTGTAAGAAGGTCGGCTGTTACGTTTGAATAATTTTTGTGCTCCGCCGTAGCTCAGTGGTAGAGCAGTCGGCTGTTAACCGATTGGTCGTAGGTTCGAATCCTACCGGCGGAGCAAAGAAATTATTCTTCACTAAACGATTAGTTGTAAGCAAAGCTTGCTTGAACTGCATTCACAGCTTAAATGAATATGGGCATTCATTTTGCTATTCATTGGTTCAAGTAGGTTCGAATCCTACCGGCGGAGCAATATATTTACATTAAAAAAATTAATGTTATAATAAAAATAGTATTCAATACGGCAGAAGAGGGGATATGTTCATGTCGGTCGTTCATTATTTTCTAATCGCATTCGGTTTCATTCTTCTATTTCTAGGTTTTAGAAAAGCTTTTCAACTTGGACGTTATCACGAGCAGAATCGACACCGTCACAAGTGTCCGAAATGCAATACCATCTGGGAACATGGTGGGCTTGCTGTTCTGGTGTATAGAGCACACAATTGCCCGAACTGTGGAACTGAAGAAAGATATATATATCATGATCCTGCTCTAGATTTTCTCGAGATTATTTTCAAGTCTCGATGAGTTCGAGTTCCGTCACCAGAAACGAAAACCAAAACTTCGTTTCGACGAGGTGGCGGTTTTTGTTTATTTAGATGCCAGAAAAGTTCGAACATCATCCCATAAGGGGAGCAAACGATTTTGGCTATATTTAGCAACAAAAATTAGTTCGAGTCCTGCAAGCAGGGTATACTCTTTCCATGGAAAATGAAGTGGTTTTTGTAGCGGGCATACATGGAAACGAAAGACTACCAGTTAAAGCATTACAGGATGCTGGTGTTAAATTTGTATTAGGAAACCCTGTTGCGTACGAGAAAAATGTAAGATTTCTTGATCAAGATCTTAATGCTTCTTTTGGAACCGAGAATGAAACATGTGAATCTAAAAGAGCGGCTGATTTATTAATGGTAATTCCAGAAGAGAAATTAGTGATTGATTTTCACACAACAACCGCTGAGACAGAACCTTTTGTAATTATAGTTGATAAAGCTCAAGTCGACTTTGCAAAAAGTCTCGGTATTAAAAAGATCGTCTTGATGTCACTTAATATAAAATCCGGCAAATCACTCATCAACTATCGTAACGGGGTTTCGGTTGAACTCGGACATCACGAAGATCTTGAAAATTCATACAATCTTCCAATGTCGATTTCAACGAATTTAGGTAAAATATTTGAGTGTGATGAATATGAGTTGTATGAAGTTTATGATGTGATCAAGGAAGAGGGTAATTTTCAAAACTTTAAGGAGTGTAATGAGTCATTCGTTCCGATTCTGTACGGCGAGCATTCTTATAGAGATGAAGGTATATTTGGCTTGAAAGCTAAATCAGTCCTAAGTTTTATTTAAATAAAGTTCGCACCACAAGAGTATTTCCGAGTTCATACTCCCTGTAGTCATTGAATTCTAGGTCAACGTCATCCCTTGGTGAGCATAAAAATATAATTTGTGCTATCTTTTTAAGACTATGACATACACATTCACCGTAGAAAAAAGAGAAGGAAAAATAAGTGATGATGCACTCTGCATGGGTGTTGTCTCAGGTGCTGAAATGGATTCAGTGCCCGTACAAATGAATCGAAAGGATTTCGTAAAACTCGTACATGAGGCCGGGCAAAATAATATTGTGACCCTCACCGGACTTGATAAAGACGTAGAAGTGACCATTAAGCATATTGAACAAGCCCCATTTACCAATGAAGTACATCACGTAGAATTTTATGCTCTAAAGCGTGGTGTAGATATGAACGCGGACGTGCCGCTAACATTGGTTGGTGAAGCTCCGGCAGCAGATCTTGAAGCAATCATTAACCAGCCGGTACATAGCGTAAGTATCTCGTGTCGTCCTAAAGACCTCATTCAGGAAATTGAAGTCGACATGACAACGCTAAAGGAAATTGGCGATACTATCACTGTTGCTGATTTGAAGACACCATCTGGCATTACTGTCACGATGGAACCAAGCACGGTATTGCTATCAGTTGCTGCGACAAAAGAAGCAGAGCCGGATGAAGACCCAGAACCAGTTGACGCAGCTGATGTGCCGGAAGTTGGAGAAGGGGATGCTGACTCGTCGGAAGCCACAACTGAAGAAAAAGAAGCGTAATCATATTGATTACAGTACTTAGAAACTCGGACTAACCGAGTTTTTGTTTACTTAATTTTTCTTCGACTATCATAATAAGTTCTTGAACACTTTTTATGTTGTTGATTTCTTCGCTACTCACTAAGATTTCTGGTAAGTTAGCCTTATTTGTTAATAGGATAGCAGGGAGTGAAATGTCTACAGCTGGATAGGAAGTTTTGAATTCGTCACGATGGAGAAAAGATTTCTTATAGGGAAGGGAATTGAGATATTCTTTCCACGGATTCTTCATCCTGATAGCGCCATACGTCACCATGCAGAGTTGACAGTCATACTTATCTGGAGCTGCTAATTTCTTAACAAAGTCACTTGCGACTGCAAAAACGCTTGAGTCAGCATTGTAAACCAAGAGTAAGGTTTGTGACATGTGCCAATACTAGCACACGCATTGGCAGGCATACGTGAGATAAAAGTATGTTAGATTTGAATCACTGTACGAAAATAGTATAAAATTAAGTCTCGTTAAACCCTTGATAAATCTCCTGCTATGAAAAAATCACCTGAAAAAATTATTTCCGAACTTGAGACGATAGCAAATCTCATGGATTCACATTTTTCCATCGGCAAATTTACTTTTGGAATCGATGGGTTGATTGGTCTTCTTCCCGGAATAGGTGACACGCTGGGGGGCTTAATATCTGTCTATATCGTACTTAGAGGATATCAAGCTGGTGTCTCTAAAACTAAAGTCAGCAAGATGTTGTTACTGGTTTGGCTAGACGCTTTGTTTGGTTCGGTGCCTGTACTCGGAGACGTATTCGACTTCCTTTTTAAGGTCAATAAAAGAAACCTCGCGACGATTAAAAAAGAACTTCGCGTGAGCTAAAATATTATTTTTCCATATAAATATGCGTAATCTACAACTGCTAGTTAAAACCTCCCGACCCCACTTCTGGATATATGAAGCAGGTACTTTCTTACTCGGTGCTATCATCGCGGCAGTTTCAGTTTCAGAACTTATGACCAGCATAGTAATGCTGTGGGGCTTCTATTTCTTGATTCCAGCCAATTTGCTCATCTATGGAGTCAATGACGTGTTTGACTACGAGACTGATATAAAAAATCCCAAGAAGATAACCTACGAAAGTGTCTTGCCAAAAGAAAAGCACCGTCTAGTGCTTTTGACAGTATTGCTGACTACAATGCCCTTCGTATACTTCACAACTCAATTTTCAATCTCTCAGTATATTGCAGTCGTTTTGTTCTGGTTTTGTGCGTTGTTTTACTCAATGCCACCAATCCGCGCCAAAGCCAGAGCTTTTGTGGACGGGTTATTTTCTGCGGGGCACTACGTCGCAACGGGTATGTTTGGGTATTTCTTACTGCAGCCAGAGGCAGCGACTCCTTGGATTGCGATAGGTGGAGCGATGGCTTGGGCGATGGCTATGCACGCGTATTCTGCGGTACCTGACATAGAAGCTGATAGGGCAGCTAAACTGGAGACAACTGCAACTGTCCTGGGGGCAAAGCGGACATTATGGTACTGCACAGCCCTATACACCATAGCTATGCTCGCAGGATATGTGCTATTCGGCTGGTTATCACTTATGCTTTTCGTCCCGTATCTATGTCTTATGTTTATTTCTTACCGGAAAGAAGGCCCGGCACTATTATCAGTGTATGCCTATTTTCCGTATCTAAATGCGTTTACAGGGATGATACTTTGTTTTATTGCCTTTTATAGTAACGGATGGTTATAACTCAGTTAGTGGT
>CATMPJ010000005.1 GCA_950073265.1 uncultured bacterium
CCCTCGAATGGTGTGGGTGGAGCGCAGGTTGCATCGGGTGCTGTTGCGATGCAGGAGCAAATCGATTCGCTCGAAGCCCGTCTGGCGACAGCGAACGATCCGGGGACACGGACAGAACTCCAGCGTATGCTGGCAGAGGCTCGAGCAACCAAGACCGAACTGGCCCGACAAGAAAGCCGGGCACAGGGAACCATCCGTACGTTGCGGCAGCAGCGGACGATCCGACCGCTGACGGCCACGCAGGTACAGCAACTCAACGATGCGCAGAACGCGCTCGAGGAGATTCGCAAAAACCGTGAAGCCGTCGCAGACGCGCTCAAGCAGGCGCTGGACGCGGCTGGCCGGGCGAAAGCTTCGGCTACGGCTGCAAACGGATCGGCTACTGCCGCCAAGACCTCGGCGGACAGCGCGGAAGAATCCGCAACCGCTGCGGCTGTCTCGGCGCAGGAAGCGAAAGATGCCTCGTGGGCATGGTGGCAAATTGCCCTCATCGCTCTAGCGGTGTTCCTGCTTCTCGGTCTCCCGCTCTACTTCCTGGCTCGCAAGGGCATGGCGAAAAAGACGGAGCTCGATGCCATCGACAAGAAGACGATGCAGATGGAACCGACGTCGGAAACGGCTGAGGAACTCAAGCAGATGGAATCTCAGGAAAACGCGGCAACGCGTCAACTGCAATTCCGGCGTCAGGATGGTGAAGTGTGCACGGTGGATGCCGGTCGCCGTGAAGGCTCCTGGATTTGCGAAGCTGGTGTCGGTGACCATTCCGACTCGGCAGCGCCTATCAAGGACATCATGGCGTTCGTGAGAAAAGCCAACCGTCATGGACGACTGAATCTCAGCTACTGACGGTCTTCGCGATCGGCGAACTAGGGGATGGGCGGCGAGTATTGCGAGCCGCCCATCACCACCTCATTCGTTTTCTCTCAGCTTTCTTTGAGAGCTGAAAGAAAACGGATGAAAATCTGTAAACAACATTTTGTGTGGTCATCGATTGGTCATTTGGAAACGGATGGTTGGTACGGTGGTTGCATGGAATTAGTTTATATAGGTTATCATTTGGTTCTTTTATACCAACTAATAGATACATCTGTAACTATTAGCAAGTGGTCCCACACCTTTGGTGCGGGGCTTTTTGAATGAGACAACGAACAGCAGCGCTGTGACTATGTCGAATTTGACCTAATTTTTAGCGACTGCTATAAGAGTATAAAAATGGAAATATTCTTGTGGTAACACAGGATTCTCAGCAGATTCGACCTACCAAGGGAGAAAATGTTGGCGGAGAGCTGTGAGAACATTTCAATTAGGTACTCATAAAATTGTAAGTCAATTATCTTATGGCAACTATCAAGACAGAGTACTTGCACTATTTTTACTTATCTGTATAATAGCGCCACTGTTCATCGGGAGTAAAAAGAAATAGCAAAGCTATTTTTGTGCGGGTAAGTTCCGACATACTTTCGAACGAGAACGTTGTAGTTTGACATCTTTCATTGGTACATAAGTATCGATGAATGCATATCATCATATCTATAACCCAATTATAGATATGAGTACGTATGTTGAATAAACATTAATCGTAAGATTAAATTTAGACAACATGCATCACAGCACTTATATATGTTCCACAAACATATATTTCAAGACAAAATTTTCGTAGATTATTTTGTCTTATCCTTTAGGTAAATCGTTTTTGATTTGAGCGTTGAGACAAGTACACTCCGCTCACTATAATCAATCACGCAGATACACGAAGCTTTGCTTCGGTACCTGTCTTAAATTAGAGTTTGATCCTAGCTCAGGATGAACGCTGGCGGCGTGGATGAGGCATGCAAGTCGAATGAATTTAGATTCATGGCAGACGAGGTAGGAACACGTAGGTACGTACCCAAGAGTCAGGGATAACCCGGCGAAAGTCGGAATAATACTTGATGGTCCCTTCGGGGTAAAGATTTATCGCTCTTGGAACGGCCTGCGGGCTATCAGCTTGATGGTAAGGTAACGGCTTACCATGGCTACGACGGCTAGGGGAGGTGAGAGCCTGACCCCCACCGATGGAACTGCGACACGGTCCATACTCCTACGGGAGGCTGCAGTCGAGAATCTTCCGCAATGGGCGAAAGCCTGACGGAGCGACGCCGCGTGGTGGATGAAGTCCTTAGGGACGTAAACACCTTTTATGAGGGAGGAAGTTTATTGACGTTACCTCATGAATAAGGGGCTCCCAACTCTGTGCCAGCAGGAGCGGTAATACAGAGGCCTCAAGCGTTATCCGGATTCACTGGGCGTAAAGGGTGCGTAGGCGGTTATATTAGTCGGATGTTAAATCCTTGGGCTCAACCCAAGAATCGCATTCGAAACGGTATAACTAGAAGAAGTAAGAGGTGAACAGAACTCTCGGTGTAGGGGTGAAATCCGTTGATATCGAGGGGAATACCAAATGCGAAGGCAGTTCACTGGGACTTTCTTGACGCTGAGGCACGAAAGCGTGGGTAGCGAATGGGATTAGATACCCCAGTAGTCCACGCCCTAAACGCTGTCCGCTGGTTTTGGGGAGAATCGACCCTCTCCGAGACGAAGTTAACACGTTAAGCGGACCGCCTGGGTAGTACGAGCGCAAGCTTAAAACTCAAAGGAATAGACGGGGGCTCGCACAAGCGGTGGATCATGAGGCTTAATTCGTCGATAAGCGAAAAACCTTACCAAGGCTAGAAACCATACTGCACGCTCTCCGAAAGGAGAGAAGCCTTCGAGGGTGTATGGCAGGTGATGCATGGCCGTCGTCAGTTCGTGGCTTGAGCTGTTCCCTTAAGTGGGGAAACGAACGCAACCCTCGTTGCCTGTTATATGTGTCAGGCGAGACTGCTCCCTCACGGGAGAGGAAGGTGAGGATGACGCCAGGTCAGCATGTCCCTTGATGCCTTGGGCTGCACTCGTGATACAATGGGAAGTACAACGGGACGCAATACCGTAAGGTGGAGCAAATCCTTATAAAACTTTCCTCAGTTCGGATTGTGGGCTGCAACTCGCCCACATGAAGCCGGAATCGCTAGTAATCGTGAATCAGCACGTCACGGTGAATACGTTCCCGAGCCTTGTACTCACCGCCCGTCAAGTCAGGGGAGTCGGAAGTGCCCGAAGTTCGTCCTAGCGGCGACCTACGGTAAATTCGATAACAAGGACTAAGTCGTAACAAGGCACGGCTAGCGGAAGCTGGTCGTGGATTAATTCCAATTGGACACGTTGTCGTACGCTTGGTAACAAGCCTACAATGACAGCTAATTGGTCGATGTTGTGTGTATCAATTGAGCACGCAACGAGTAATGATACTCAACACTCTGAAGTGGTATTTGACTCTAGAGAAAGAACTAGTAGAAGCCAAAGGATAGGACAAAATAATACGCGAAAGCGCTGTGTGATATGCAAATGTCTCTATTAGAAAAACCGCTGCAACATAAAATGTTGCAGCGGTTTTTTCTAACTACTAATTACCAATCAGACCAGAAATAATCACGAGGTGGCCGATCGTCTACGTCAAAGAAGTCTCTAATGTTATCAAAGAAACCTCCTCCATCATCGTTAGAACCATCATTTTCGGTGGTTGCGTCTGACTCAGAATCAGAGTCACCTGAACCAGGAGGAGGGAGGTCTAATGGTTGATTGGTGCCTGTAGGCTGCGATGTGTCGTCACCGACACCAGGTGAGTTGCCACCATTCTGTGGAATCCCTGTACGCTTCACGCTATCAGGATCTTTGTAGTCAAATTCTGGTTGTGCCACGCCAGAAAGCCCAATCGAGTTAGAAATCAGATTTACAATGCCCCAGAAAATAATCAGAATGACAAATCCAGTTACAGAATAAATGGCCAAATTTTTAGCATTTTTCCTACCTTCTTCTTCTGCGCTACCAAAGACAAAATAGCGAATGACATTAATAATGAAGAATAGAAATGCTATTCCAAGCAGGAACGGAATACCAATTTCATTAATAAAACCTAAAATACCGTTAATGAGCGATTGTAGGCCACCATCAGCCTCAGCAGCATTGGTTGTAAAAGGGAAGAGAAGAGAAAGAAAGACAAGCGTTTTATACATATTAAGATTATAGCTTACATTCCCACACAAAGAGGAGTGTTTTCCGAAGATTGATTTTTTACACAAAACGTGCTATAATTTAAGCAAGGTTAGAAAGCCTGACCGATAAGTTTCATTTTTTGGAGAGTTGTAATGGCTCATGTCAAAATTCTAAGACAGCAACCCAATCTGTTTCAAAAGTGGTGGAATAATCAAGTCCACACCTGGCGGAACAATCGATACATTCCGGGAACTTTCATTCACCGGATTCGGTATTGGCCGCTTGATCTCATCATCGGGATCCCGCTGGCTTGGCTTGCAATCAATATCTTCGCGTTGCTCGCATTTATGTTTGGCGGAGGTGTGGGTTGGCAGAATCCTGACAATTTCCAGCGAGTCCTGTATGCTCCGTTATACTGGATCGCGGGCGGTTAGAAGAGGGGTGACGCTCTGACGTCGCCCCTCCAACCTCTTTACAAAGTCTTGGTGAAAACCGAGGCTTTTTCATTAATGATACATAAAAACCACTGTCCGCGCTCTAGGATTCGAACCTAGGACCTTTCGAGTATCAGTCGAATGCTCTAGCCAACTGAGCTAAGCGCGGACAGTGGTTTCTATTTATGTGGCCAGAACTATAGCAAATATTTTAATAAAATGTAAGGGTACGTCAGCAGTTCGAGTATAGCTCATCGGTCTTTCATGTTTTTACACAAACCCGTATACTCTAAGCATGATTCCTGAGTATAAACGCGCGTCTTGGCTAGAGCTTTTTTACGATGTTGCTTTTGTAGCGCTCGTAGCACAACTAACGTATTTGACGGCCAAATACCACCACTCTGTCGCAGATTTTTTAAATATTTTTATCGTCGGATACAGTATCTTCATCGCGTGGTGGGCCACCACTGCCAACCGCAATTTGCAGCCTGATGAAAAAGCACTTGATAAACTGTTGGTGCAGATTCAAATGGTGGGCGCTTTTGTGATGAGTGTCACCATGCCAGCCACCTTTGTGGGTGATTATTTTTGGTTTTTTGTGACGTTTGGTGCCGTTCGTTTCTTGCAGTCAATGATGTTGGTGATTATGTACGTGCGACACCCGGAGAAGCGTCCCGTTACCTACAACCTGCTTGAGGGAATGCTGGCAGCTTCTTTTGTATGGCTACTCAGTGGTTTTATGCCGTCACCGTGGCATTTTGTCGTAGCAGGGGCAGCCTTAGCGCTGGACATTATGACACCGCTCACACGCGGCAAGGGAAACACTATTCGGTACTTAAACGTCTATCACCTTCAGGAGCGACTAGGTCTCTTTTTAATGCTAGTAATTGGCGAGAGTATGATTGTGGTGGCACTCGCCAATACCGCCACATCACTTTCAGTCACTGAACCAGCAGTTATTTTCTCCGGTTTAGCGTTTATGGTTGCCTTGTGGTGGCTGTACTTTGATCATAGTGATCGGTATCAAGGTGTTCGGCCGCGCAGTTTGTTCTTTTTTATCCACGCCCACGCGCTTATGTTTGGCAGCTTAATTCTCTTATCTGTCGGTTACAAGTTAATCCTTGAAGGAGTGGAACAGACCGGACTCGGTTTTGTTTTTGCCGGCGTCATGGGCATTGTGGCAACACTGGGTGTCACTCGTGCCATGTTGTATCAACTTAAAGGAAGGAGTTTTGTTATCAGCACACTACTCTTAGTTCTCTTTATGATTTTTGGCGTTTTTGGTTGGCTAGAACAATTAGTAGTCGAATCCGTCGTCGTAGCGTCATTATTTTTCTTACTTGTCGCTTGGCTCGATTATAAAAACTTCTTTTTGAAAGTGGGGAATCAGATTGAGAGCTAAGCTAGCGTGTTCCCATTTTGAAGTTTAGAAAGTTATTTAGTACAAAATTTCCAGTACCAACAATTCCACCAACAATTGTTCGCGCGAAGTAAAGATTCAAAGAAAACGCTTCCTTAAGGAAGACGGTCGCCGGGCCAATGATTAGAAATCCTAAAACCGCGATACCCATGAAGAATAGGTATCCTGCAGTGACGGTCTGCTCAGTGCCCCGGAACACAAATCGGTACGACAAATAGAAATTAAGACTAACCGCTATTAGAAAACCAAATACCACTGAAAAATATTCCGTGAGACCAATTTGAGTACCAAGATATACCAATAGTAAATCGAATATGAAGGTGCAGACACCTATAAAGCTGTAACCGAAGAATCGTTTGACGATAGGGGTTCTCATTTCTTTGAGCTGTTTTGTTTACGTAGTTCGTCAATCGGTATCAAATACTCTTCTTCATCAATCTGATTAGCCTGGATAGAGGCTTTTTTTTCAAGTAGCGAACCTGACAGGTTGTAGATGAGTACGATAAAACCGATAACCACTAACCACATAAAGTAGGTAAACCAGCCGTAGGACTCTAGGCGAGTGTCTTTATTGTAGATGCGGTTCATTACCAAAAGTATACCACTGGAACGAATATCGGTTTCTGGTATGCTTGGGACATTCTATGAAGGATTATAGAGAATACTTTGCTGGGAAAAAGGTGACTGTTATGGGCTTGGGTCTTTTGGGGCGCGGCGTCGGAGACGCCGCGCTAATCGCCGAAGCCGGCGCCGCCGAAGTGATAGTAACCGACCTCAAATCAGCAGAAGAATTACAGTCTTCAATCGCAGCATTGCAAGCACACGAAAACATTTCGTACTCTCTTGGCGGACATAAAGAAGAAGATTTTACTGATAGAGACCTGGTGTTGGTCGCGGCGGGTGTACCGGCTGATTCAGAATTTGTTCGCATTGCAAAATCTAAGAGTGCATATGTAGCACAGAGCGCGGCACTTTTTGCTGAACTCTCCGGAATTCCTATAATTGGGGTAACTGGAACGCGGGGCAAAAGTACTGTAACCATGATGATTCATCACTGTTTACAACAGATAACAGGAGAAAGAATACTGCTTGGTGGTAATGTACGAGGCGTATCAAACTTGCAATTGCTTAAAGATGTTAAGTCGGAATCATTATGTGTAATGGAGCTTGATTCATGGCAACTACAGGGCTGGGGTTGGGCAAATATGAGCCCGCAAGTGGCAGTGTTCACTAGTTTTATGGAGGATCACCTGAATTACTATATGCGCAATGGGGTGACCAAAGAAGAAGCGATGGCTGCGTACTTTACAGACAAGGCACAAATCTTTTTACATCAGGACGAGTCAGGCACATTGGTGACAACACCGGCAGTGTTTGAGTGGTTGAAAAAAGTACTCCCTGATTACACGCTTGGTCAAGAAGTAAAGCTTGTAGATAGTTCACTCATTCCTGAGGAGGCACATTTGGCAATGCCCGGGGAACATAATCGACTTAATGCAGCGCTCGCGACAACGGCGCTAGAAGCATTGGGAATTGAAGAGTCAGTGATCTACGCAGCATTGGCATTGTTTCCGGGGGTTGAGGGTCGTCTCCAACTCGTGAAAACGTACGATAATGTGCGTGTGTACAATGACAATAACGCAACCACGCCGCAAGCTACGCAAGCGGCGCTGGAAGCACTCGACCTGGGTAATCAAAACATCATCCTGATCGCCGGTGGCGCAGACAAAAATATTTCAGTAGAAAATCTTGCCTATGTCATTACTGAACACTGCAAACAAGTAATACTAACTCCTGGTAGCGGTACCGACAGACTATTAGAGCTTTTGCATGAAAACGCGAGTGTAAGTGTGGTGGCAGACTTGGCAGCGGCAGTGGCAACTGCCACTGCCGCCGCCAAGGCCGGAGACATCATCCTCTTTAGTCCCGCTTTTGCATCATTCGCACAATACAAAAATGAATATGAGCGCAACGATCAGTTTTTGTCACTAATAGAAAAGCTGTAAGATGCAACCGATTGATCAGCCATTTGCCAAGATGGAAATAGCGCTGAGCCGAACTACTAATCGTACTTATCCAAATGTACTGATTCCAGATCAATGCCACAGCTCGACTATTATTGAGATTGTGACAGGAAATGAAGATTTGTCTCAGTGTGATGCTCTCATTACCAAACGTAAAGATATCTCTATCGGAGTCGTTACTGCTGACTGTATACCACTATGTATTGCCGACACAGAGAAAATTGCCGTTGTGCATGCCGGCTGGCGAGGTGTTTGTGCGGATATTATAGAGAAGTCACTCGCACGGTTCGGTTCCGTTGCTGATGAGATTTGGGTCGGCCCGTTTATCAAATCATTCGTTGTTCAGCCAGATGAATGTATGCAATTATTGCAGGCAAAATTTGGCACAGACTTTTTTATTACTACAAACGAAGAAATCAGATTTGACTTTGAAGCAGCCGTTCGTTCAATACTACCAACCCAGACTATTTTCGATGGTCGTGACACATTCACCGATATGAATTTGCCAAGCTATCGGCGTGACAAGACAAATATACGCATTGTGACCGCTGTCAAAAGGCGATAAAGTGTAGAACATGATTGGAGTTATTGATTCGGGTTCGGGTGGTCTTAGTGTGTTGCTCGAGCTTAAAAAACAGTTTCCTCAGGCAGATTTTTTATACTACGGCGATATTAAGAATGCTCCCTATGGAGAGAAGACGCATGCCGAACTTTCACGCCTCACCGTAGACGCACTAAAGTTTTTAAAAGACAACAGAGTTACTAATGTCGTCAGCGCCTGCAACAGTGTGTCTGCCAGCATGGCGATTTCACTTTTTGACACCCTCTTGAGTGCACAGCACATTGTTGAGATGGTGGGGCCAACGGTGCAGTCGTTCTTGCAAGATACGCGCCGAGTTGCGGTTTGTGCCACACAAGCAACCATTGATTCTGGCATGTACCAGAACGCTTTTCACATGATAGATAAAGAAATAACCACGATTGCTATTCCAGACCTGGCTGGACAAATAGAATTCGGTGCCACTGAAGAGGACATCAAAAATACCATCACCAAAGCCATTTCTGCACAAAGCACTAATTACGATGTTCTTGTACTCGCTTGTACACACTATCCGTTGGTACAAAATGTGTTCAGGAGCGTATTGAATGATTCTATAGAAATAATTGATCCAGCCCACGCGGTTGCCGCCCGGGCTAAAAAGCTCTTCAAAGACGAAGAAGGTAGTGACGGTAAGGTACAGTTTGTTATCACGAAAGATGCGGGGTCGTTTAGAAATCGGGTTGAAGAACTATTTGCGGACCAGCGCAAAACCATTGAAGTATTGCCATAACACTAGCGGCTTGTGAACTTACGTACTAGGGTGCTACCATGGTACGTTTCTAATACGTACCTATGACTGCTATCGACATAAATCACATCAAGAAAATCCACTTTATCGGCATCGGCGGCATCGGCATGTCTGCTTTGGCGCGACTAATGTTGCATGAAAAGAAAGTAGTGAGTGGTTCTGATCGTGAACTGACTCCGATTACCAAAGCGCTCGATACCGAAGGGGTGCAAATTTTTGGTGAACAATCAACGGCCAATATCACGAAAGATATTGAGCTGGTGATATATACAGAAGCAATTACCGAAGGCAGCGAGGGTTGGAATGAGCTTCAGCAGGCTCGCTCTTTTGACATTCCAACAGTAAATTATTTTGAAGCCCTGGGCTTGGTTGCTAATCCGTACTATCTGATTGCTGTCGCTGGCACGCACGGTAAGACGACCGTCACCGCGATGATTACTGACGTCTTTGAAGCAAACGAAAAAGACCCGACCACTATCGTCGGTTCGCTTCGTGCCAAAACCGGAAGCAACTATCGAGCAGGGAAGAGCAAGTACGCTATTGTGGAAGCGTGTGAATATAAGCGAGACTTCTTGTTTCTCAAGCCAGACATTTTAGTTATTACAAATCTCGAACATGAGCACACCGATTACTACAAAGATCTCGCCGCTGTGCAATCAGCGTTTAAGGAATTGGTTGGTCAAATTAATGAAGGTGGCGTAGTGATTGCCAATACCAAAGACCCAAATGTCGCACCAGTCTTAAAAGGTTGTGCTGCAAAAGTAATTGACTACCTAGAGTTTGTTGATCTCAAACTAAAACTTAAACAACCCGGTCTACACAACCGACTCAATGCCGCTGCGGCCTTGGCGGTGGCTAAAAAAGAGAAGCTTGATATGGACACGAGCACAGAAGCGCTTGAGCAATTCACCGGTACCTGGCGTCGCTTTGAATACAAGGGAGAAATAAATGGTGCAGTAGTCTATGACGACTACGGACACCACCCAACCGAGATTAAAGCCACCCTTGCTGGTGCTCGTGAACTCTATCCAGACCGAAATATAATCTTGGTGTTTGAGCCACATACGTACAGTCGCACGGCGTCATTGTTCGATGCGTTCGCTAAGGTGTTTGCCGATGCAGACCAAGTGATTCTGCTGCCAATCTACGCTGCTCGAAATGAAAACCCACACGGAGTTACCAGTCGGGAATTGGCGGTAAAGGCACTTGAATACAACGACCAAGTCGCATTTATTAAAAGTTATGAAGAGGTGGTGCTGCAGCTTATTAATAACGTAAGTAGTAACGATGTGGTGTTAGTGATGGGAGCGGGTCCGATTGTTAATCTGACTAAACTTCTATTGAATAAATAAAATATCTCATATGGAAAAAGGAGTATTGTCACTGGTTGCAACCCCAATCGGAAATCTTGAAGACATCACACTACGGGCGCTACGCATCCTTAAGGAGGCCGATTACGTGCTCTGTGAAGACACTCGTGTCACCGGTAAATTACTCGCTCACTATGAGATTAAAAATACTTTACGACGCTATGATGCGCACACGAGCGAAGGGATCCATAATCAGATAATCAACGACGTCTTAGAAGGGAAGAGGATTGCTCTTGTAAGTGACGCGGGTACGCCTGGGGTGAGTGATCCGGGTGTATTGTTGGTTGAACGTGCTCGTGAGGCCGGAGTTACTATAGAAGTTATACCGGGGGCGTCTGCGGTGACTGCGGCGGTGTCGCTGGCGGGTATTAGTGGTAATCAATTTGCTTTCCTGGGGTTTGTGCCGCAGAAAAAAGGTCGTGAGACATTTTTTAGAAACCTTTCTGAGTATTCACTGCCCGTGGTGTGTTTTGAGTCGACCCATCGAATTCTTAAAACGCTATCCAGTCTCGATGAACTATATCCATCTGCCAAAATATACGTCGGTCGTGAATTGACCAAAATGCATGAAGAAATGATTGTCGATACAGCTGGCGCAATCTTAGCGCAGCTTGAAGCTGAACCAGTACGGCAGAAAGGAGAATTTGTAGTTATTTTCGACCAGCGAAAATAGCCTCAAATTCTATGGCAGCTCGCTACAGTCAGACTCTCCCTTGGTAAGTCGAATCTGACTAAGCGCCTGCATAAGCAAAATATAGTCGTCGTTACTCTCCTCATGATTTTGCTTAAGTTTGTAGTTATTTTTGATCTATGAATGTAGGTTGATTATACTGACTCGTTTTATCCTGCAATGTGCGTTAAAATAGTTGCATGAGTAAAGAAACATTGGTATTTGTCTTCGGTATTATTCTTTTAGTAATACCATTTCTTGGCATTCCAGAAGAGTGGCGCCAGTATTTAGTAGCGGTTATAGGTGCATTATTGGTATTTATTGGGTATGCATTGCGGCGAATTGTATTCTTGCGCCGGATTGAGCGGCAAAGCGGTGAGCGCGCCTCAGATTCCTTCGTAGAGAGTACAGAGGTAGCGGCGGAATAAATCTAAAGGGTCTGTTTTTCTAAGAAAAACAGACCCTGTGAGCTATTTTCATTCCGCAGCACATCTTGCTGTTATTATATGACTATGTCAGACGAACAGAAACCATCTGTACGGTTGTTTTCGCATGAAGATGATACGCCTAAAGAAGCGCGCGGAGCACTTATTCCTAGTAGTCTTGCTGTACCAGAGTTGACGGTCGCTAAGGATGCAGATTCTACCTTTAAGTTAACAGCAAAACGCGCAATGCACACAGCGTTATTACCGATAGCCTCTACGGCAGTGCTGGCACTTGTCTTATTTGGCGGATATAGTATCGCCCCAAATGTAAACAATGCTGCTCTCGTACCTTCGGTTACGATTGTAGATCCGTATACAAACAATCAACGTATATTGGAAAACGGTCCAGAAGAAGCTTTGTCAGATTCGTCGGTCTTTACCGACGTTCGAGACGCTTTCGTTACAGAAAAACAAACCTTTGTTGAAGTCGATATCACTGGATCTAGTGTTCGATACTATGAAAACGGCATACTTGAACAAGAGAGTGAAATCATTGCTCGCGGCGAACACGGATCCTGGTGGGACATTCCGTCCGGAATATATGAAGTAACAGGAAAGCAAGAGCGTCATTTCTCAGAATACACCCAGACATATTTTCCGTGGAGTCTGGTATTTGAGGGTAACTACCTGCTGCACGGCGTACCTGAGTATGCTGCGGGGAGTGTAGTAGCGGAAGATTTTACTGGGGGAGGTGTCCGCCTTCAGACCAGTGAAGCGGAACTATTGTTTAATCAAGTAGAGGAAGGTACTACGGTGCTTGTGCGCGCCCTTGCGCCAAAACCGCAAGATCGTTTTGTGTACACACCGATTGGTCCAGAAACTACCGCTCGAGAGTACTTGGTGGCCGACATTGATAGTGGTACGATTCTGACCGCCAAAGGCAAGGATGACGTGGTCTCAATTGCTTCACTTACCAAACTTATGACGGCTGTAGTGACGGCTGAAAAAATCAGCTTAGACAAACGGGTATACGTAATAGCGCCGACCTTTGTGCAATCACTGATACCGCGCTTAGCAGAGCGTAGCAGTGTATCGATGTATAGCCTACTGCAAATCTTGCTCGTTGAATCTTCTAATGAGGCGGCTGAAGTTATCGCTGGTGACTACGGCCGCGACGCCTTTATTGAAGAGATGAATAATAAGGCTAGATTGGTAGGGATGTTTGATAGTAATTTTGCTGACCCTTCTGGACTCAGTGCAGACAACCGTTCTTCAGCCAACGATCTCTTTTTACTTACCAAATACATTTATGACAATCGTGACTTCATCTTTGAGATTACTGCTACCGGAGAAGCGGTTGGAGTTGAGGGCGGCGGCGAGTTTAGCGCTCTGAACAATTTTAACGAAGTTGAAGAGATTGATAATTTCATCGGCGGAAAGATTGGCGAGACATTAGCGGCTGGGATGACCTCTATTTCGTTGCACGAGATCATGATTGGAGGACAAAAGCGAACCATCGCAGTAATCATTCTTGGCTCATCTGCACGTAACGATGACGTGAAAACACTTCTCAATTTTGTCGACGAAAACTATGAGTAGTGCGCTATACTACTAATAGCTATGACCAAATTTGATCCGGAAAAAATCACCTATTTTGCCAAAACCGATGCCCGAGGCAGTCAGGTGCCGTTTGGTATAAAAGCTCGGGATCGACAGCGTCACATGTACGTGATTGGGAAGACAGGTATGGGTAAGTCGACGCTCTTGGAGAATATGGCCGTGCAGGATATTCAGAATGGGGAAGGTATGGCGTTCATTGATCCGCACGGGTCAGCGGCCGAAACGCTCCTTAACTACGTACCGGAACACCGAGTGAATGATGTCGTGTATTTTGCGCCGTTTGATATGGCAAACCCAATCTCCTTCAACGTGATGGAAGACGTGGGTGAAGACAAGCGGCACTTGGTGGTGTCAGGCCTCATGTCTACCTTTAAGAAAATCTGGGTCGACGCTTGGAGTGCACGTATGGAGTATATTCTCACCAATGCGTTGCTCGCGTTGATTGAGTATCCGGACACAACGCTTCTGTCTGTAAACAAACTCTTAGCCGATAAAGCCTATCGAAAGAAAGTGGTTGATTACTGTACTGACCCGTCCGTGAAAGCGTTTTGGAATGAGGAATTTGCCAACTATAGCGACCGGATGGCACAAGATGCGCTGCCAGCGATTCAAAACAAAGTGGGGCAATTCACCGGTAATCCGCTGATTCGTAATATCATTGGCCAACCAAAGTCGAGTTTTGATCTGCGAAAAATGATGGACGAGCAAAAGATTATCATCATGAACCTCTCTAAAGGTCTGATTGGTGAGACTAACGCTAACTTGCTCGGGTCAATGCTAACGACTCGCATTTATCTGGCAGCGATGAGTCGTGCTGATTTGCCGGTGGAACAAATGAAGCAAATGCCCAACTTCTATTTTTATGTTGACGAGTTCCAGTCTTTTGCTAATGCGACTTTCGCAAACATTCTCTCTGAAGCTCGTAAGTATCACCTTAACCTCATTATTGCGCACCAGTACGTAGAGCAAATGGAAGAAGATGTGCGTAATGCGGTATTTGGTAACGTGGGTACGACTATTGCGTTTCGGGTTGGTCCGTTTGATGCTGAAGTACTTGAGACGGTGTTTGCGCCGCGATTTACCGCTATCGACTTGGTTAATCTTGGCTTTGCGCAAATCTACCTCAGTCTCATGATTGATGGGATTGGTTCGCAGCCATTTTCGGCCCAAACCCTGCCGCCAATTCAGCCGCCACATATATCGGCCCGGGAAATGACTATCGCTGCGAGTCGCAAGATATACACTAAGCCACGCAGTGAAGTTGAAGAGATAGTCGCTAGTTTGCATACCCCTAAAGAGTCGCAAAAACCACCAACAAAAAAGAATCACGATAATAAAAAACAGCCAGCAAAAAACGCGCCAGCTGCAAAAAGCCCTGATGAGTTGCGGGCAATTTTGAGCGATATGACGAAATCAAAGCCAGATAACTCGTCAGAAAAGAAGCTGTCACAATCTAATCAGAAAAAACCAGATAAGAATAAAAACCAAGGCAAACAAAAGCCAGCAGAAAAACCAGATCCAAAGGCCGATCTTAAAAATGCTCTGGCCTCAGTGCTGCAAAATAGTGCCAGTCAGAGTCAGGCCGAAGATAACAATCAGCAGGCTGCGCCACAGTCTAAAAAAGACACTGACCACAAAAAATCAGCTCCTCAAAACAACACCCAGAAAAATGAGCACGTGCCTAAGAAAACTGGAGATAGCACGCACTCACAGGATAAAAGCACGACTCCAGACCAGGATTCTCTTGACCAAAAGTACATTAAAAAAATGCTTAAAGATGAGCCGGCGCAGCGGTCACCGCTTGGGTAAATATGCGTTGGGGCTGCCTAGTATTTATATTATTGCCAAGTGTAGTGGAAGCGGCGGTAACGATACATGAGGTAGCCTGGATGGGTAACGCAACGTCAGCCAACTACGAATGGATAGAACTTCACAATGATGGAGCTGCTACACCTCTCGATGGCTGGGTGCTTAGCGACGGAAAGAATTTATCAATTACGCTGTCCGGTACCATTCCCCAAAACAGCTATGCCGTTTTAGAGCGTTCGACAGATGATTCGGCGCCTGGAACGGCTTTTCTTTTGTATAGTGGGGCGTTGGTTAATAGCGGTGCCACATTATCGTTGCGGCGCAGTGACGGGTTCTTGGAAGACCAGGTGGCGGGCGGTGATGCGTGGCAAAATATTGGTGGTGATAATACCACCAAAGAAACCGCCCAATATACATCAGCTGGTTGGGTTACTGCCAAGGCGACCCCGGGCAAAGCTAATGAGGAAAAGACAACTACGAAAGAAACACAAACCAATACGAGTAACACAAGTGACACGAGTACATCAAACCGCAATACAACCAGTGCGGTAAAAAGAAGTGAACCAGATGAGCCAAAGAGTTTAGAGCTTTTACCATCATCTCTAGAACTGGCGGTGACTGCGCCCGAGACTGGGTACGTTAATCAAGAAATCGTCTTTAGTGCCGATGCCTCTGGCATCGGCACTACGCTCACCAACTCATTGTCCTACGAGTGGAATTTTGGTGATGGTATGACAGATGGTGGGGAAGAAGTCTCACACCGGTTTCAATTTCCGGGTACGTACGTGGTGATGGTGTACGGACACTACAAGCGTCAAGAGCAGGTAGCTAGACACGAGATAACGATTCTGCCGGTGACGTTGTCGCTCTCGCGTAATCGTACCGGTGATTTGCAGATTAATAACAATGCGCAGTACGAAGTTGATATCTCTGGTTTCACTATACAGGGCAGTAAGTCATTCACATTTGCAGAGCACAGCATTGTGCTACCGCTTCAAACCATCACGTTGCATGCGTATGATATTGGTGGCAACGCCACCTTGTATGATGAGACAGGAGCTTATATCGCTTCAGAAACCACGGCTGCGCCAGCTGTCGCTACAGCCGCAGCTACCCCACAACCCCTCGCTCGTTCCACCACCTATAGCGCACCAACATTCACTAAGTTACCTACATCAGAAAATTCCGATATTCTGAACCAGACAGAAGCAACAACTAGTCAGCCAACTGTCATCTCCATCAACCAAGAAAGTCGCAATCCTAATCAAGCAACTCCAACAGCAAACAACAACCGCTGGCCGTATGCAGCTCTCGCTGGTCTACTCGTCCTCGGGATTGGTGGTGTGGTGTATCGAAGGGTGTGACGGCTTTCGAGCAAAACCACTATAAACTCTGTTATTATAGGCAATTATGAACCCAGCTGTGGCAGAAAGAAAGCCAAAAATACTGATAGTCACGGGAGTACTCTGGGTTGGTGGTGGTGCAGAAAAAGTAGCTGCTAATCTCGGCAATTATCTCGTTGATGAGGGCTACGAAACTCACCTGCTCACATTCTATGAAGATGATAATAAATATCCTTTTCGAGGGACATACTACACCCTTAATGAAAAGCCACCTCGTTCTCGCCTATATAAGATATGGGGTATCCCACTCCGTGTATGGCGCATAGCTCGTTATATAAAGAAGCATGATATTGATATGGCAGTATCATTTCTTGAAGAAGCCAATTTCTATACGCTAGTTGCCAAACTGCTATTTGTACGTCGGTTGCCTGTGGTTGTGTCTGTACGCAACAACATCAATAAGCGAGGATGGTTATTTAAAATACTTACTAAACACCTTTACCCTTACGCAAAGCGCGTAGTGAGTGTCACAAAAGCAATCGAAGAGATTCTAAAAAAAGAATACCACCTCACTAATACGACCACCATCTATAACCCGATTGACACAGAGTTAGTCAAAAAGAAAACTGCAGAACCATTACCAACAGAATGGCAATGGTTAAAAGACCGATCCTATGTGGCGATTTCTATCGGACGACTCACTCACCAAAAAGGGCAATGGCACCTTATACGAGCTTTTAGTGAAGTAGTGAAGAAGTTTCCTGAAGCAATATTAGTTATCGTTGGAGAGGGTGAGTATCGAGAAAAGCTTCTGAAACTTATTAGTGATAGTGGGCTGACAGACAATGTATTTTTAGCTGGTAAACACAATAATGTGTATCCATTCTTAGCGACAGCCGATGTGTTTGTGTTTAGTTCACTATACGAAGGTATGCCAAACACTATGCTTGAAGCGTACTCTGTCGGCCTGCCAATCATTTCACCAGATTGCGTTAGCGGGCCGCGGGAAATCATCGCACCAGATTTAAAAATAGATGAAGATATAGAATATCCACACAGCACCAAGTATGGAATGTTAATTCAGCCAATGGAAAATGAAGAGATTTGGCAACCAGTGCAGGATGTATTGCTGACCAAGGCGGAAGAGGAATTAGCTCAGCAGATTTATGAACGATTGACTGAATCCGCTATTAAACCTGAAACTCAGACACTTATTTCATCTTTTGAAATCAAACCAATCAATCAGCAGTGGGAAAGGTTGATAATGTGATTCAGATTTTGAGACCAGACAAAACTTTTTCAACTCGACGGTCCCATGTGTAGTGACTTTTAAAATCATGGTAGGCAGTATTTGCGATCTTTTCGCGTAGTGCCGTATCTTGAGATAGGTGCTCCAAAGCATGTACCCATTCATCAACTGAGCTTGGGTCGCACAGTATCGCGTTGTAATTGTTTCTAAGAACCTCTTTTAAGACTGGAATATCTGAAGCGATAATTGGTTTTTTTGCAGCCATGTATTCGAATATCTTTAGTGGTGACATCCATTTAGCAATATCGATAGTATTTCCTTGAGCAGAGACTGCGTTTTGATACGGAGCCAGCATCACCTCGAATCCATGATAAAAGCGAGGAAGGGAGTTTTGTTCTATAAAACCATGGAAAATGATATTAGGAACAGTCTCACAATGTTGCCGCCAAAAAGCCAGATCTTCCTCAGTGCCACCAACTATGTGAAATTCAAAAGTAGGAAGCAGTGGTGCAAGTTTACTGATCAACTCCATTCCTTTGCCAGCGTATAAGTGTCCTACATAGCCAACTCTAAATTTTTTGTCAGAAAAGATAGACTCTACGTTATCAACTTCTAGAATATCTGAAGCATCGGGGACTACTATAATTTTACCTGCTACAGAAGGATACATCTCTATGTATTTCTCACGCAACGCATGGCTAATCACCACGATGCGTTCACAACATTTTCTATTGATCAGCATTGTTTCTACGATGCGTGTAGCTTTTGTGTTTGGAGGTTTGTGGATTTCATACACGCATTTAGTGCGAAGTAATGCAATGGGCAGTAGGCCAAAGGCAAATCTGCCGTATACCAAATCGTTTCCTTTTCCGAAAATAATATAGAGTGTACTCTTTAAAATGTAGGACAGTAAACCCACTTTTCTTTTTTTTGAAGAGAAGGTTCGGATTTTGAAGTCGTCAGATACGCTATAATATTCGGAAATTTCTTTAGAAAAAACTCCTTTTTGTCCGATAAGAGTCACGTCATGCCCATGAGCAGAAAAAGCGGCACACATTTTGATTACTTGAACGCTATTTGCCGTACGTGAAGGAAAAACTGAATTTGATAAATATATTAATTTCATCGAGTAATTATTTTACGCAAATTCCTCAGTAGTAGCGTACAAAGCAGTTTCAACTGGTTTTTCAGCGACTTATTGTTAGGGTCTTGTACTTTTTCAAACATATCTGGGTGAACTACAGACACAAGAGAACGTTTCGCATGACCGTGTTCATCTTTGAAAAACTCAACCTCATTAAGCTGGTCTTCTTTAACAAATAAAACAATATTTTGCTTATAAAAAGATTTTATTTCCTCATTCCTCCAAAGTAAATGTCTAAATGGATCCAAGAATACGTAACCGCGAACCTTAAAAGATTCTATCCAATATTCTAAATACTGCTCATTAAAATGATTTGTACCTCCTTGCCAAGGAATCGCTGCTGAGAAGAGTATTACATCGCTATGTCGGGTAAGCGTGTCAAGAAACACATCTTTTTTGTCTTCATGAATGTGCTCAGCTACTTCTAAAGAAGTAACGAGATTAAACTTCCTCTTTAAATCTATTGGCTGTTCTAAGTCATGTTGTAAAAAATTCTTCTTCTCAATCTTAAGAAGTGTCTGATCAACCCACTTACCATCTATTCCTGTTATTTCTGTGCCATTTTCGCTCCATACTTTCAGCCATGTACCGGTACCACACCCCACATCAAGTACAGATTTTGGTTTTAGTTTCGAATATATAATTGGCACAATGATTTCAGCAGAATGCCTTGACCCTACAGTGCGGTTTTCAAAATAGCCTTTAGTGTAATTCATCTCCACAGTTACTTATTATATTGTATACATCTTCATAGTACGTGTTGTATTCCAACTCATAATCTATTGCCCTGGAAGCATTCCTGCCAATTTCAAGTATCTTATTTTCCCACATTTCATCTATTTCTCCCAGTTTTTTACTGAGCTTTTTAGAGTCTGGCGGAATCAAAAAACCGTTATATTCATTTCTTACTATGTCTGACATCGCTGCGCTACTAACGACTACTGGATAACCAGCATCCATGGCTTCAAGTACTACTCTAGGCCTTCCTTCAGAGAAGGAAGGCAATAACAAAACACCGATCTCCTCAGTTAGCATTTCATTTAAATTCACACGACCTTTTAATTCTACTGAATGAAGACTTTGATATCTATTGTAAATAGACTTAAACGCAGGACTCTGTTTTCCTAGTAGACATAAAGTGCCTCTACCGCCATTTTCTTTGTAGATTTTCCACGCTTCTAAAATAATATCCAAACCTTTTCTTACTGCGTGGTTTGAGACAAACAAAAACTTGGGATGTTTTGAGATTGTCCCCGAACCAAACATTCTTTTGGATAGGGGGGGTCTAAGCTTGTACAACTTTTCCTTATTGATTCCATTTTCTATAAAGGTATTTTCTGCATGAGTACTGAAGACAATTATATTATCGGCAATTTCAAGTGCTTTGATTGCCTGAGAGACAGCGGGCCAGTAATTTATTGGATCTGCGTCCCTGCGAGAAATATGATTTATCCTTTCTCGCTCTCTCACTCTATTCCACAGAGATAAAGGATGATCTGCATCAGCTTCTAATATAACAGGAAGTCCTCTTTTTTTGGCTGCCTTAACTAGAGGTAAAAAGTTTGATTGAGTAAATACGCAATTTGATTGCTTAAATTGTTTACTATATATGATTCTATATGAGAGTATCTTCGTTCCCATATGTCGAGCAAAGCTACTATAGCCAAGTGGTGACGCTAGTTTCTGTATTAAGCTTGAAAGAGCAAGGATAAATCGTGATCCACAATATGAGGTGAGAATCGAGTGTTTGTTTTTTAGGATATCCTTTTTTTCAGGGTGACCAAAATAAAATATACGTATATTTTTGTGTTTTTCAAATTCATCCAAATAACCATTTAGTCGACCAGATTTTCCACCTTCATGATAGATTGGACTCCAAAAAGCCATCAAGAGCTTAGTTTCTTTACGCATAGGATGTGTCTTTCTTATTAAGCACAAGCATCTTTTGGTCTTTAGTCGTTCTCTCTTTAAGGATGTGGATTAGATGAGCCGGATCAACTTGTGTTCTTAAAAAATCGTAATGGTCAGGATTGGCTGGAGTTAAGGTAATAGTTTCAATAATATGTGTACTCTGGAAACGATTCTTGACAGTGTCACTTGCACCAGGTTTCTTGTGATCGTGAGTCTCTACGATAATCGTTTTGATTTGTGCCAATTTCGGAGAAAGGATGGGATTAAGTATTTCTGTCTCAAATCCTTCCGCGTCACAGATTAGTAGAGTCTCACCCACAATAGATTTTTCAAGAGTCTCGAAAGTACAAGTCCTTTTAAGTTGGAGTCTTCCTCCGATGTTATTTTTTTCTGCTAAAAGAGAGGCAAGTTTAAGGGCTTGACTATTTGAATCAAATCCAACCAAATGTGCATGTGGAAAAGATATACCCAAACCTATTAAGTAGTATCCTTCTGCGCATCCAATATCTACAATGGTATCATAAGAATCAAGCTTTATTTTTTCTAAGTAAGAATGAAGAGGTTCTTCGTAACAACCAATCAGCTTGTTTAGTAAAGAACTTCCTGCAGCTTGGGAAACATACAAAAGGCCCGCAAAAGGACCATTTGATACTTGTAGGCCATTTTGGGAAATATATTTTGCTACATAACGTTTTTGCAACCTCCGCCTTTTACTCATTTTTTTCCTAACCGCTTTGCGCTTTAGAAAAATCCAAATAAGAAGTTTCTGGGGAAGAACATTCTTCAATACGTGTTTTAAATTAGACATACTCAATACTGGAGTTGTAAAAATTTTGTATAGTCTTGGCCATTTGCCATATTTGTTTTTCTGGAGAAAGTTCAGATACATATTTTGCACCGTTCATACGGACACTTTCATAGAGTAGGGGATCATTGTAGAGTAGAGAAATAATGTGGCACAGCTCCTTAGAATCGCCTGGTGTAAAGAGTAAACCATTGTAGTAGTTTTTTACCGTGCAATAAGTTCCACCTGAATCTGAACAGACCGCTACAGCTCCTACACTCATAGCTTCTAGTTGTACTTTTCCTTGTTTTTCTGCAAATGAAGGCATAACCACTATGTCGTTCTGTGCCAACTTGTGATAAAAGGCATCGCGTTCGTATACTGGCCCATGAAATTTAATTATCAAACCATTTGCTAATGTTTTATTTGTTTTATTTTTCAAAGTCTCGACACCTATGATATTTAAAGTGATTTTTTCTCTAAGATATGATTGCTGGAGTGCTGAGAGTAAGACGGAAAGTCCTTTTCGTGGGTTTTCATTGCCTACAAAAGCAATATTGTAAGTCAACTCTTTTTTTACAAGCGCCATATCTGTATTGAGTTTTGGACAAGAAATTATCTCACTCTGGGTCCGGTGGTTTTTAACGTTGAATATTATATTACCTGAATAAAAAATATAATTATTCTTGAAGATTCCTCTTGTAATAAGTGAATAAATGAATGACTTAAGGGGGTTAAGTAAAACACGTATCATTCCTTTTCTGAATCCTTCACTAAAAATCATATGTTTTGATAAATGTACTGCGTTTGTATCAGAGCGTACCCATATTGATAACTTTCTACGTCTTAGTATCCAGGCTAAGAATATAGAGTTTATTTTAAAAGGATAGTACACCATATACAACTCATCTTTTGGAAGGCTCAGTAATGAAGTTTTGTAAAAGTAATACTTTTTTACGAAATCTCTTAGTGATAAATCTGAAAAAAAAGAGATACACTCTATTTCTGGAGGAAGGGCTGTTAGTTTGGAAGCGTCTAAAGAGGAAACTTCTTTAATTTTTACGTACAATTTTAATTCAAAGTGCTTAATCAGTTCTATATAGTGGGAGTTGTGTGGTAAGAAGTATTGTCCATTATGGCGATACACACTAAAGGGTACGATTAAGTGAAGCGTCTTCATAGATACACATGTTTGTGGAGTCATATTAGCATGATACGATTTATCATAATAAATGAACATACTTTAGCTTAAAAGAAGCTGGGAAGAAAATCCTGCAAGGACTCAAGATTCACAGGCCTGTCTTATAGTGGCGCACTGTGCAATGCGAAAGCCGATCTCGCTTTAATGGTACAGGTCAGTGTACTTTTTGGCAGTAAGGGTTGCTATGCCTTGAAAATTTTTATTGAGCAGCTCAAGTATTCGGTAAACTGAGTTACCGATTGCATTTCGAGAAAATTCGCGTCAGATTGCTTTTAATGATTTAGAAAATATAGTCTGAAGATACAGTATTACTTAAACTATAAAGACGAGAGAAAATTACCATCGAGGACAGAGCGGTCTTTGAAGAATACTGTGATCCAAAAAGCAGGTATTTAGAATTGAACGGTATACTATTCAGTTCTATAGAATAGAAAAGAACTTAGAATTGCGGCTATACAAGTGCTGATAAGAATTGCTGCAACAGCCCCCCAGATTCCATAGATAGGCAAAAGTATTAAGAGCAGAACTATTTTTAATGTGGGAATTGAGATCCTAGAAATGTATAGGGGAGTAGTTTTTGCATGGGCAACCAAAGTATCTTGGAAAGCGCTTCTAGGTAAAAAAAGTAAGGCTACAGCTAGAATTTGTGATACGAGTACTGATTCGGGATACGCAGGAAATATAATTTTAAACACCGTAGGTGCAAATAGGATATATCCAAAAACCACGAAGCTGGTTAGTATAAAAAATAAAAGTACTTTGCGGGGGAGGGTATTTTTTAATGTGGGGAAATCACGGGTAGCAAGCTTTGGTAAAATCAATGAACTCAATAAGTTGATTCCGTTACTGGTGTATTTAGTAGGGAGTTGCGCAATTGTGAAAGACGCTACTGCAACAGGTCCCAAGAAATTAAATATAAGAACTTTGTCAATATGATTCGCAACTTTTCCGAAAGAATTCATAACACTTAAGTGTTTACTATATGTGACAATATTTGTATTTACCGGATTGAAACTTTTGTCCAAATTTAGAGTCAATCTTAATGCAATAGTTATAGAGATCAGGTTAGTGACATAATATGTCAATATTAACAAGACAGGGTTTGTCGTTATGAAGGCAGCACTTACTATTCCTAAAGTCGGCAAAAACCTTCTTATAAGCGCAATGAAAGCATTTAAACGAAATTGCTGCTTGCCTTGCAAATAGAACTGATATAACCCAAAGCTTTCAATAAGTGGAGCAGTAGATCCAGCTATTAAAAAACATGTTCCTAATACACTATTCCCTATAAAAAAATAGTAGATTGCAACTATTCCGGAAGTGATAACTATCCCTGTATTCCATTTGAGCTTTATTTTTATACTATTCCATAGAAGCCCATCATGTCCTTGAGCAACTGCGCGTAGCAGTGCCGAATTAATTCCAGTTAAGGTAAAGGCGCCAAGTATTAAGACAGTAGAAAGCACGAACTGATAAGTTCCCAGGACACTTTTAGGAATCAGGTTTGCTAACACTACTGTTACTATTAATCCAGCAACTATTTCAATGCTATAGCCAACACTAACCCAAAAACCATTTTTAGTTAAATACACCATGTCGGTCTTGGTGTATTTTTCGGTCCAGCGTAGAAACCTTACAGCCTTCTTTTTGATTTTTCTTGGAGCTTGCATTAATTTTTGAGTCTCATTTGAGACTATTTAATATAGGTTTGATTATAACTTGAGAAAAAAGCTTTGTAACGATTTTTTAATAATCACAAGTGTAAAAATTAATGCATTACCTATATAGTGTTGAACAATAATGGAGAAAGGACAAAAAAAGAAAGTGGTGGTGATTGGTGGTGGAACAGGGACGCATACGGTGCTGCGGGGGCTCAAGCGCTACGAGAAGCAACTCGACCTTACAGCCATCGTGACCATGGCTGATTCGGGTGGTTCGACCGGTCGATTGCGAGACGAGTTTGGTTTTTTGCCGGTTGGTGATGTGCGCATGGCGTTGGCTGCTTTGGCTAAGGATATTGATTCACATCAGGAGCTACTGCGAGAACTGTTCTTATATCGCTTCTCAAAAGGCGAAGGACTCTCCGGTCACAACTTCGGCAATTTGCTACTCGTAGCACTAACAGATATTCTCGGTAGTGAAGAGGCAGCTATTCGCGCCGCTGGAAAAGTGTTGGGTGTGCAAGGGGGGGTAGTGCCGGTAACGACAGAGAAAGTACATCTTATTGCCGGCTATGAAAAAGGTGCGGTGTTACGTAGTGAGCATGAAATCGATGAACCACCAGAAGCGCTTTCCAAGCAACGCATTGTCGATCTGACTGTTTCACCTGATGTGCGCATTAACCCGAAAGCTGAAGAAGCAATTTTGAATGCAGATATGGTCGTGGTGGGTCCAGGTGATTTGTACACCAGTGTCTTGGCTAACTGCGTGGTGAGTGGAATGGCTGATGCACTACGGCGCACTCGAGCACCGATGGTGTATGTGAGTAATCTCATGACCAAAGTAGGACAGACGCACGATATGGGTGTTAAGGAGCATCTGGCAGAGATGAGGCGCTATCTAAAACGTCGGCCAGACATTGTGGTGGTTAATACGAGTTCGTTTCCAGAAGATTTACTTGAACGGTATGCCGCGGATGGGGAGTTTCCGGTGGTAAACAACACAGACAAAACTGATGGTGAAATAATTACCGGGGATTACGTAGCGAGTGAGGAAGTGGTCACTGCCTCCGGTGATGTTTTAAAACGGAGCTTGATTCGTCACGACTCCGCCAAGCTAGCCGATACGCTCCTTGATATTTTAACGCGCGTGTAGACTGCGGCATTTTTCTGACATAAGGTTGCTATACTAAAGTCGATGGTACTTCGAAATCGACTTTCAGACCGCGATGCGTCAGAGCGTGAGAACGTGATGTTGGACACGGTCTTGCGTAGTACGACCCCACAACAATCAAGTGAAAAACTAGTTTCGGTAGAAGAAGCGATTGCAGGTAAGCGCATGTTTTCAAGCGGAGTGAAGCGCTCGGCGCTGCGCGTCTTATTCATTTCTCAGGATACGAGACTACTCAATCCGAGTACGCAGTCACTCGATGGGTACGTGCAGCTTAAAGATTTGTTTGAAGAGGTACATATTTTAATCCTCCGTACTGGTATTCCAGCCAAGTACCCAGCTCTGCGGGTTGATAGTAATGTCTGGATGTATACCGCAACCGCCAAAGCCTGGTGGCGCCTACCGAAGGCAGGGATTAACTTGCTTGAACAAGAACTCGTATTCGCCAATGGCTTCCGGCCAGACTTGGTGGTAGCCCGAGATCCGTTTGAGTCTGGGTTGGTGGGTAAGGCGCTCGCGCAAAAATATGAGAAGCCACTACAGATACACGTGCTCAAAAATTACAATACACATGTTTTTCGGAAAGAGGCAGGTAAAAATGTCTGGCGCCGCTTTTTGCCACGTTACACCATTCCGCAAGCTATCAGTGTGCGTGCTGATACTAAAGAGATTCTTGAGATAGTGAAAGAGCGTTTCAATGTGCCAGACCTTTCGTTACTGCCTAAGTATCATTCTTATAAGCGCTTTGCTAAAGCGACACCAAAGATTGATTTAAAAGAAAAGTACAAGCCATTTATCTTCTTCTTTTTATTCATTGGTAAATTAGATAGTAACAGTACTGCGTATCAAACCATTGATGCCTTACGTACAGTGCTGCAAAATCCGCGCATTTGTCTTTTGATATTGGGTGATGGTCCAGCAAAAAGCGAATTTCAAAAGCGTGCCAAAATACTCGGCATTGAAAAACAAATCATATTTGAATCTAAAGTTGCGGACTTGGTCTCGTATCTAAAAGGAGCACACGTAGCGATGGTGACGGACACGACAGAGTATGCAGATGAAGCGCTGCTGCAAGCGGCCGCGGCGGGTTTACCGGCGATTATGACGCAGACGGAGCGGCGGGCTGATTTGTTTGAAGATAATGTCTCAGGTCTATTGTGTGCTCCAGACGACACTGCCGCACTGACCAAAGCGGTCAATGAGTTGTTAAACAACGCCGGGAAGCGAAACATAATGGGGGAGTATGCAGCGCGTATGGTACGCGAACGATTTCATGACAGTGAACACCAATATCAAGAAGCCTTTCGTAATAGTATCGAAGAGACAATCTTGGTGGAAGAGCAGTCAGCGGAGAAAAATGACGACCCAGCTACACCAGCAGATTAAGTATCGTCTAGCTTAATCCTGAACCGTGATGCGTGGTATAGTCTTACTCATATGAAAGACATACTCAAAGCACTGGTATTTGCTGGTCTGTTTGCAATACCTTTTTTAACCTTATACGTAGAAGACGCGTATTTCTTCCCCTACATTACTGGAAAAAACTTTTGGTTTCGAATCATCGTTGATTTTACGTTGGTTGCCTGGGTACTTTGGGCCTTAATAGATGTCAAGGTACGCCCGCGCATCTCAGGCTTAGTGTGGAGTGGCGGTGCGTTATTGGTGATTATGTTTTTCGCCAATCTGTTTGGTGAACACCCACCTACTAGCTTTTGGAGTAACTTTGAACGAATGGGTGGCTACGTCTCGCTCGTGCATACACTGCTTTATGCACTTATTTTAGGCAGTGTACTCAAAACGAAAGAACAGTGGCGCTATCTTTTCAGTACTTCATTAGTCGTAGCCTTTATTGTGGCGGTGTATGGCTTGGCACAGGCTGATGGTCGGATTGAGAGTCTATTGGGCAACGCGGCCTACATGGCGATTTATATGCTCTTCCATATCTTTATCGCTTTCTGGTTGTTTGTGGAAACAAAGAAGCCGCTGCAAAAAACGATACTGCTACTCCTTGCGGTCATGTTCACCTTTGTCTTAATTGAAACCGGTACTCGCGGTACAGCGGTCGGTCTAGCGGTTGGTGTGCTTACCATGGCCGCCTACATCGGAATCTTTGGTAAGCAGTATGCTGAGATTCGTAAATATGCAATCGGTGTGTTTGCGATCTTAGTGATTGCCGTCGCTGGATTTGTCGCTGGACGCAATACTGATCTGGTACAAAACAATCAGAATCTGTCGCGCATTGCCAACATCTCAGTTGAAGACCTCACTGTTCGAGCCGAAATTTGGGGTGTAGCGTGGGAAGGGGTAAAGGATCGACCAGTACTTGGTTGGGGGCAGAGTAATTTCAACTATGTATTCAATCAATATTACGAACCGTCCCTATATGATCAAGAACAGTGGTTTGATCGAGCGCACAACATTTTCTTTGATTGGCTGATTGCCGGAGGAGTTTTAGGTCTCCTTGCGTATTTGAGTATGTTCGTAGTGTGTGGCTGGTATTTATTGGTCCGGCCATTTTTGCGGCCAGATGACGAATGCTTTACAGTCTTGGAGCGAGGTGTGTTGCTCGGTATCTTAGCTGGGTACTTCACTCACAACTTGGTCGTGTTTGATAACATCGTGAGTTATATCTTCTTCGCCATTATCCTTGGTTTAATTCATTCACGAGTGAGTCGAAGGGTGGCAAGGTTAGAAAAGCCAAACAGTGAAGTCAGTCAAGAAACTATGGTGCAGTTTGCGCTTCCGGTGGGCGTGATTGTGTTTGTGGCTGTCGTGTACTTTGTACACCTGCCAGGAATGGCTGCGGCGGCAGATATTATTGATGGATTTAGAACAGACAATCCGATAGAGCGACTGTCTCACTTTAAGCAGGCAATAGAGCGGGATAGTTTTGCGCACCAAGAAATAACCGAACAAATTACCCAAGAGACCATTTCTTTGTTTGGTAAACCCGACGTGCCAGAAGAAACGAAGCGTGCATATGCTGAGTATGCTGAAACACAGTTAAATCGTCTGATCACTGAGAAACCTGGTGATGCGCGGGTGCACGTGTTTGTTGCGTCTTATTACCGTGCCACTAATCAGTTAGAAAAAGCTCGCGAAGAATTAGCTGTGGCGCGTGAACTATCACCTCGAAAACCGTCAATTATCATACAACAAGGAGTAGCCGAGCTTGCGCTGGGGAACACTGAAGCAGCGGTGTCGTATATGAAAGAAGCGTATGAGCTTGCACCAGAAAATGCAGAAGCGAGAGAATACTATATTGCGAGCTTGCTGTATGCCGGTGATGTGGAGTACGCAACAGAGCTTTTGGAAGCAGCAGACGAAAAAGCTCGTCGACGAATATCGCTAGGGAACGTGGCAGCTGGTGCGGCTAATCAAAATGAACAGTATGAATTTATGGTTAGCTTATTTGAGAACAGAGTGGCGTATGAACCAGAAGTAACGCAGCACTGGGCAACCCTTGCTTACTTGGAGTATAAAACCGGAGATAAAGAAGGAGCGATTGCTGCTCTGGAGCAAGCAACCGAGATAAATCCTGGTTTTACTACTACTGCGCAATGTTTCATCACTAACATTGAAGCCGGTGCTGATCCACAAACCGGTTGCTAATCATTGCTATGGATGATCTCATTCGACAGGAGGTGTCCCTTGCTCCGTACAGTACATTACGCGTTGGCGGATCAGCGGCGTACCTGGCTGAAGTAACTAGCATTGCAGAGCTGCAGGAGGTCTTGTCGTTTGCAAAACAACATACGAATGTGCCGCCGCTCGTCATTGGTTCTGGTTCCAATGTGTTATTTAGGGAAGCTGGGTATCCGGGAGTGGTGGTGGTTGTTGGGATGACTGGTATCACGCAGGCAGAGGAGGGTGATTCAGTTCTCATTACGGCAGCAGCGGGCGAGTTGTTAGACACAGTTGTATTACATGCAGTACAAGAATCACTGTGGGGACTTGAAAACTTAAGCGCTATTCCGGGAACGATTGGTGCGACGCCGGTACAAAATGTGGGCGCCTACGGTGTCGAAGTATCAGACTTGATTGTGTCTGTTACCGCACTGCATATGGAGACGGGTGAGCAAAGAATCTTTTCTAATGAAGACTGTCAGTTTGCGTATCGTGAATCTTTCTTCAAGACAGAGTCAGGAAGAAAATGGATTATCACTAGCGTGACCTTTCGGCTTAAAAAAGATCCAGCCCCGCAGTTAGAATACGGAACACTCGCTGAGCTGCAATCAATTCAAAATATAACCCCGCAACAAGTTCGTGATGAAATAGAAAGTATCAGAGCTGGAAAGTTTCCTGATTGGCACCATGTTGGCACGGCTGGTTCTTTTTTTAAAAATCCAATCATTTCACCAACTGCGTACGACGAACTACTTGCACAGTATCCTGATGTACCAGGGTTTGAAACTGAGCATGGGATAAAAGTCTCACTTGGGTATGTGCTCGATAAAATTTGTGGTTTGCGTGGGTATTCGAACGGTCCAGTTTGCTTGTACGAAAATCAAGCACTAGTGCTTGTTGCTACCAAAGGAGCAAGGGCGTCTTTGATCGAAAATTTTGCGCGAGAGATTACAAATCGTGTAGAAGAAAAAACAAAAATAAAAATTGAACCGGAAGTTCGTTTTGTATAAATAAAAAATAAAAATTTTTATCCACAAATTTTTTTTAAAAAAAATTATTTTAATTTTTTTTACGTGCGATAATTAATGTAAAGCAAATATCTTCTCGTGGGTTTGATTTGTTCTTTGAAAGAGAGGAGTTGCGGTCGAAGTTATTCATAACCATCTTTCACCACACGCCATGGCAACAAAAAAGAAAGTAGCTAAAAAGCCAGCTAAGAAAACTGTAAAGAAGGTAGCTAAGAAAACTGTAAAGCGAAAGCCAGCAGCAAAAAAAGCTACAAAGAAGACAGCTAAGAAAGCAGCTAAGAAAGCTCCTGCAAAAAAGAAGCCAGCTAAGAAAGTAGCGAAGAAAGCTCCTGCAAAGAAAAAAGCAGCAGCTAAGAAGCCTGCTAAGAAAGCTGCAAAAAAGACAACTCGTCGAAAAAAGTAAGCACCGCGCAGCCGGTTCGCCGGCTCCGCGTAAAACTTATTGCGTAAAAGGCCGCCCCGATAGGGGCGGCCTTTTACGGCTTTATATATATGCCAAAAAAGGCTATACTTGGCCCATTATGTCATTTTTAGATAGATTTTTTGGCCCAACGTACGATAAGGAATTAAAGAAGATTCGCCCTCTTGTTACTAAAATAAACGCTCTTGAAGAGTCCTATAAAGATATTCCAACCGAGGAATTACCTGCCAAAGTAGCGGCACTTAAAGAAAAAGTTAAAAAACACGATGATTTAGACTCGGTACTGCCCGAGATGTTCGCTTTGGTGCGTGAAAGCGCAAAGCGTACACTCAGTATGCGTCACTATGATGTGCAGTTGATTGGCGGAATTATTTTGCATCGCGGCAAAATAACTGAAATGCGCACGGGTGAAGGTAAGACACTGGTTGCAACACTGCCGGCTTCACTAAATGCGCTCTTAGGTAAGGGTGTGCACGTGGTGACGGTAAACGATTATTTGGCCCGCCGCGACGCTGTTTGGATGGGGCAAGTCTACAATGGACTCGGTTTTTCTGTCGGAGTGATTAACCATGGTCAGTCATATCTCTACGACCCTGATCATCAAGATAAAGATGAAGAGCGTGATGAGCACGGTTCATTTAAAGTGGTGTACGATTTCTTGCGACCGTGTACCAGACAGGAAGCGTATCAAGCTGACATCACCTACGGTACCAACAGCGAGTTCGGTTTTGATTATCTGCGTGACAATATCGAATACGAAACTGAACGCTTGCGCCAACACAATCACGCCTACGCAATTGTCGACGAAATTGACTCTATTCTGATTGACGAAGCCCGAACACCACTCATTATTTCTGCGCCAGCTGCTGACACTGAAAATTTGTACCCAACCTTTGCCGAAATCGCAAAAGTACTGAAGGAGGATGAGCACTACACCGTGGATGAAAAGCTGAAAGCTATCGCTCTAACCGACGCTGGTATTGAAGTTGCTGAAAAAATGCTGGGTGTAGAAAATATCTATACTGACAAAGGTATTCGTTACGTGCATCATCTAGAGACAGCAGTTAAGGCAAAAGCTCTCTTTACCAACGACAAGGAATATGTAGTACGCGATGGAGAAGTGGTCATTGTTGATGAATTTACGGGGCGAATGCAGCCTGGTCGGCGCTGGAGCGATGGCTTACATCAAGCAGTTGAAGCTAAAGAAGGTGTCCCGATTCAAAAGGAATCCAAGACATTTGCCTCAATTACCTACCAAAATTATTTCCGCATGTACGATAAATTATCGGGCATGACCGGTACCGCGCTGACTTCGCAAGAAGAGTTTTACACGGTATATGACCTTGAGGTTATTCCGGTACCGACCAATATTCCGGTGGCGCGAATCGATGAAAACGATCTTATTTACCAGAATGAAGCCGGGAAGTTTAAAGCGATCATAAAGCGCGTTAAGGAAATACATGAGACAGGGCAGCCGATACTGATTGGTACCGCCTCGATTGAGTCAAACGAACGACTCGCACAAGCCCTCAGTAAGGCTGGCATTACCTATCAAATGCTTAATGCTAAAAATCACGAACGGGAAGGCGAAATCATTGCTGAGGCTGGTAAAGTGGGCGCGGTGACAATCGCCACCAACATGGCTGGTCGAGGAGTCGACATTAAATTAGGTGGTCCTGATGCTACCAAGGAGGAAGCGGAAAAAGTAAAAGAGCTCGGCGGATTGTTTGTGCTTGGTACTGAACGCCACGAAGCACGCCGAATCGACAACCAGCTGCGAGGACGATCTGGTCGGCAGGGTGATAAAGGTAGAACGCAATTCTACGTATCAATGGACGACGCCCTCATGCGTGTCTTTGGTGGTGAGCGGGTTAAGAATCTCATGGGTACCTTTAAGATTCCAGAAGACGAACCAATCCAAATGGGGATGATTTCACGTACCCTTGAAAGCGCTCAGACTAAAATTGAAGGCTTTCACTTTGATTCTCGTAAACAAATACTGGCGTACGATGATGTATTAAACCAGCACCGTCAAAACATTTATGCCCGAAGGCGCAAGCTCCTGCTCAAAGATGCAGAAGAAGTACAAGCGGTCCTAGACGAAGTTATCGCTATTGAACCAGGTCTTGAAGCAGTTATTGAAGCAAAGAAGCAAGAGTTTGGTGAAGAACAGTTTATGGATGTCTTCCGACGCCTGACACTGCAGATGATTGATACGCTTTGGGTAGAACACTTGGAAGTGATGGGATACACACGCTCCAACGTCGGTTTGCGCGCCTACGGCCAGCGTGATCCACTCATTGAGTACCGAAAGGAGGGGACTCGCTTATTTAAAGAAATGGAAAGCGCTATCATTGGTCGAATTGCTGAAGTGCTTCCACGGGTACAGCCAAAAGTAGTCCAAAAGGATGAGGAAGAGATGAAGCAGGAAGCTCGGGCTGCACAGCAATCTGCCGGTCGCACCGCTGAGTCAAAACAGCAAAATCAAACGGTAGTCAAAGAGCAAACACCTAACCGTAATGACATGGTTGTTATTACCAAGGGTGAGGAGACACAAGAGCTCAAGTATAAAAAAGCCGAACCTCTCTTAGAGGAAGGCTGGACTATTGTGAAGTGAAATAGTCACGACTGACAACTAAATACACTACTGTAAAAACTACCTGTTAACAGGTAGTTTTTAGTGAAGAGTTCGCTTAAGTAACCGGCTACGCGCTTTGCTGCTACCGGCCGAGAGAGTAAAATCTTTTAACAAATCAAGGAATTCATTTTTTTGTTTCTGGGGCACACAAGAGATTAGCTTCACAAATTTCCCATCGAGGTACTGACTATAAATTCTTTGGGCAGTAGAGACGCTGATGCCTGTTCTTGAGGCTACGGTATACGGAGCTTTTCCTTCTTCAAACATAAATATACTAGCCATTCTTTTTACTAACATGATTTGCTCACTTTCAGTAAGTAGTCCCGACATGAAATATTCTGAGTTAGACAATTTCAGCGCAGAAATAATATTCATGAATTGACGGTAGGCCTCGGTATATTTTTTGTCATGTAATTTTGGTTTAGATACGTTGGTCACACAAACTCAGTATACCAAATACTCTTTCCCGCCCCCTACCTGTTAACAGGTAGGGGGCGGGAAAAATTGTTTACAACAAGAGGGTAGCTAGATAGAATAACTTGATATGAATATAATTTTACGAATTTTATTATCAGCGCTTACCTTGCTCGTTATTGCGTACTTCGTTCCAGGTATCGCAGTGGATGGAGTATACATCGCCATCATCGCAGCAATTGTGCTCGGCATCTTGAATGCAGTAGTGCGCCCAGTCCTTTTGGTGTTGACGCTACCGATTACATTGCTAACACTCGGACTGTTTGCGTTTGTAATAAATGGCTTGTTGTTTTGGTTTGCGGCGTCCTTCCTTGAAGGCTTCTCAGTCTCAGGATTCTGGACTGCACTCATGGGTTCGCTCCTCATGACACTTGCTAGCATGTTGAGTAACAAACTCTTGAAAGATTAGATAAAGATTTAATAAGAAAATATAACTGAAGCCGAGCCGTTAAGCTCGGCTTTGACTTTTGGCGGTAGGTTAGGTAGCGTAGGGCTATGTTTGTCGATGAAATAACAATTTATGCTAAAGCCGGTAACGGTGGCAATGGTGTCGTGCGGTGGCGACAAGAGAAATTTAGACCAAAAGGAGGCCCAGCCGGAGGCGACGGCGGTCACGGCGGTGATGTGTATGTGGAGGCGGTTAAAGATTTAAATTACCTGTCAAAGTACACCGGTAACAAGGAATTTACTGCTGAAAACGGTGGTAACGGCCTTAAGAATAGCCTGGAAGGTAAGAACGGGGAGGACCTGTATATTAAGGTTCCTGTTGGTTCGCGCATCACAGATGTGGCGCGTGGTCGACGCTTTGAACTACTGACTGATGGAGAGACCCAGCGCATCCTGAAAGGTGGTTCAGGCGGGCTTGGTAACGAGCATTTCAAATCATCTACCAACACCACCCCAACCCAATCGACTGAAGGCAAAGAAGGAGAGAGCGGAGAGTTCTTAATTGAGGTTGCCTTGGTTGTTGATGTTGGTTTAGTTGGTTTACCAAACGCTGGCAAGTCAACGCTCTTGAATAACCTAACCAACGCCAAGTCACGTATCGGTGCTTATCCGTTCACGACTCTTGAGCCACACTTGGGTGACTGTTACGGAATAACGATTGCGGATATCCCGGGTCTCATTAGCGGTGCAGCCGCAGGGAAGGGTCTCGGACATACGTTTCTACGGCATGTGTCACGCACGAAAATGTTACTACACCTTGTGTCGCTTGAGGAAGAAGACCCTGCTCAGTCGTATTATACCATTCGAGAAGAGCTATCTCAGTATAAAGAAAGTCTAGACGAAAAGGAAGAATGGATTATTTTAACTAAAAAAGACCTTGTAAATAAAGCTAAAATTGACTCAGTGTTCCAAGACCTTGCAAAAACCAAGAATCGTGTGTTTGTATTAAGCCAGGACGACCCTGATTCAGTGAAAGAACTCCAGGATGCGCTTGTTTCTCATGTACGAGGCACGTACAATAGTGCCACTTAGTTATGTCATACAAAGCAACAATCGGTTTGGAGGTGCATGCTGAACTGAAAACAACAAGCAAAATGTTTTGCGGCTGCGAAAACAACCCGCATCATGCCGAACCAAACACTCACACCTGTCCAGTTTGTCTAGCACATCCGGGCACATTGCCGGTACCAAACAAAAAAGCCATCGAGATGGTCTTGCTTTTTGGTAGAGCAGTCGACGCTACGCCAGCAACGTACTCAGAGTTCGACAGGAAAAATTATTTTTATCCAGATATTCCAAAAGCATACCAAATCAGTCAGTATAAATTTCCGTTTCTAACTGGTGGGTCACTTTGCGAAGTTGCACTGACTCGAGTGCATCTGGAGGAAGACACTGCTCGAAGTATTCATGACAAAGGGGAAGACAGTTTAGTCGACTTCAACCGAGCTGGAGTTCCACTCATGGAGTTGGTCACCGAACCGGTAATCCATGATGCAAAAACTGCCGGCAACTTTGCACGGGAATTACAATTGATGCTTCGAACGTTACATATATCTGACGCAAATATGGAACGAGGAGAGATGCGAGTCGAAGCTAATATTTCTGTTTCAAAAACTGACGAGCTGGGTACAAAGGTAGAAGTCAAAAATCTCAACTCATTTAAATCCGTGGAAGCAGCAATTGAGTATGAGATCGCTCGACACATTGCTGCCCTAGAGTCGGGAGAAGTGTTGCAGCAAGAAACAAGAGGTTGGGATGAAGTAAAACTGCGAACGTTCAGCCAACGCAGCAAAGAAACAGCCAAAGATTATCGCTATTTTCCTGACCCAGATATCCCAAAAATTGACGTTTCTCGAGTTCGTCTAGACGAGATAATGCCTAAATTACCCGCTCAATTAAGGAATGACTACCGAGAACTTGGGATTAAAGACGAGCAGATTGAAATCATAATCTCGGATCGAAATCGAGCAGATTTCTTTGAGGAAACGCTCTCAGCAACTCCAAAACCTGACCCAATTTTAGCGGCGAACTACCTCACATCTGATGTGCTTGGTGTGGTTGAGGGGAGTGGTAGAACGATTAGTGAGTACTCTGCAGACTACTTCGCAGAACTTATCGTGATGCTAACGGAAAAGCGTATAAATTCACGTACTGCAAAAGACCTTATTCCTGAGCTCTTTATTGGTGGCACTTCACCAGAAGAAATGGTCCGAGAGCGCGGCTTGGGACAAGTGAGTGATGTGACAGAACTGCGCACCATATTAGAGAAGGTGATTACAGAAAACGAATCGGTGGCTACCGAGTTCAAAGAGGGTAAGGATGCCGCAATGAACTTCCTGGTTGGACAGGGAATGAAGGCCACTAGAGGCGCTGCTGATCCGGCACTTCTGAAAGAAATCATTACCGGGATACTTCGCTAGTTGTCCCCAGATTGTCCCCAAAATAGCTTTATATAGCTGAGTATCTCGGATAGCCGAGGGTGATGAGTGTGTTATGATTACGGTTAGTGGACTCCATTACGCACAAAGGAAAAGAGTATAAGAAAGTCGCGATCTTAGCCAAGGAATTTAATTACACTGCCGACTACATCGGACAGCTTTGTCGTGAAGACAAAGTGGATGCCCGACTAGTGGGGCGTGCTTGGTATGTGTATCCAGAGTCGCTCCGTGAGCACAAGAAAGGAAGATATCAAGACGACTTTACACCACCTCACCAAGAAGAAAATAAGTCAGGAGGAGAGGAGGAATCAACTGCGCCAATAAAAGAAAGAATTGCGGTAGAGCCGGTGCGAACCAACAAAACAGTCAAAATAATCAAGCATATCAAGCGTTCGTACCAAGATATGCCAGTTAAGTATGAGGCAGATGAAGGCTCTCTTATACCCGCGGTTGTCAAACCTCGGACAGAAAGCTTATCCGTTCCTAAGCAGTCAGAAGTAGATTTACCGGGAGATAGCCAAACCAATGCGGTGGCAATACAGCGACCGGCTGAAGCAGTAATAACGGAAGAATCTACTGAAAAGCACGCTGAGCAGAGATCGACTGGCAAAGTAGAGATACATATAGAAGAGGAGCGCTCAGCAACGGGAGAACCTGACCAAGAGACAGTTGAGATTGATATTAATAAAGTAACCGAAACACCCGCTGAAACGGTGGCGATTCATGTCCGCAAAGCTCCAGAAAAGCTAGTAAAATATAGCCAAAACGCTCATCTTCGGTCTTACGAGACACTGTCTGAAACCTTACCGGCACAGAAGATGTCTTTCCATCCTACAGTGGTACAGCAGGTCAAAAAAGGAGCAATTGCGGTCAAAAAACCAGCTTCAAAACGTGTCTCGGCAGTGTTTTCGCTAATAATCATAGTTTTTGCCCTCCTCACGAGCTTTGGATTACTCTTCTTGGGTACAGAAACGACCGCTGGAGCAGAGTCGATGACCGTCACTTTCTTCTTTGACACGTCCTTGTTTGAGAGATTTTATACATATAGTGTTTTCCCCATTTAGGACACCACTAAGACGCGTTTTACCTATATAATTTATAGGTAAAACGTAGTTCATGTCCCATAGCCTAGAGATAGATAAAAAAGCAATGTACGACATTCGCTCGGCCTCGCAAGAGACCGGGTATTCGCGGGACCACATCACAACTCTGGCGCGTGCGCAAAAAATTGTCGCCACTCAAGTGGGTCGACACTGGTACGTAGACCTGGACTCTTTGCGGCAGTACGCAAAAATCACCGAGCTCGAACAACAGATAAAGCAAAAGCACCTCAGTGAGGAAAGGCGACTGACTCGAGAAATCTCGCAGCAGGTGGACACTGCTCGTCAGCGACAAAGTGAGGCAAGAATCTCTCACCACAAGACAGCCAAGCAAGCAATGGTGACCATGGCGGCTGCTTTTGTATTGATGCTTGGTGGCGTGGGATTGTTTGGTCACGATTTGCTTACTGTTGGAAACACGCAAATGCTCAGTGCAGCCACTGCACCAGCTTTTCTTGAGCCGGTGTCAGTTAAGCAAAGTGGTGCGGTGCAGCTCGGGGATGAGATGGTGCCAGCTTCAACATCCTTTACCGATGGCGCGATTGAGGTGCGACAGCTAGCGGACGAAGAGGAAGCGATAGTCTTGCTCCCAAAAAATCTTGCCACGTCAACAGCGGTATTTTCAGATGAGGTGGAAGTGGTGACGGCGAGTGATGGTAGCTCACGTCTGGTGCCGGTTGGGCAATCGCCAGAAGGAGGGGTGCCGTTTGTGGTTTTGCCAGTTAGTGAAGTGAAGACACCATGACCTGGCTAAAAGTAACAACCGCATACACGCTAGTCGGGGCGCTCGCATTCGCTGCGGTTTTTGCGGTTGTTCCGACTACGTACGCGCAGCCTGCCTACACTATCAACTACCAAGGTAAGCTCACTGACGCTACTGGCTTAGCGGTGGCTGATGATAGTTACGACATGGAGTTCAAACTCTATGCCGTGAGTAGTGGCGGTACTGCGGTTTGGACTGAGACTAGGACGGGCGGCAATCAGGTGAGTGTTGTGAATGGGTTGTTCTCAGTCATGCTCGGTGAGGTTGCCTCGCTTACTAGTGTCGACTTTAACCAGCCGCTGTGGCTTGGCGTCAACATCGAAAGTGATGGTGAGATGATACCGCGCAAGGCGCTCGGGACGGTGCCAAGTGCCTTTGAAGCGCAGCGGGTTGGTGGTGTAGCTTCAAGTAGCTTTTTACGTTCTGATGAAGCTGACACGGCTTCAGGATTGTTAACTTTTACTGGTGGATTAGTTTCAACTGCATCGTCAACGATAAACAGCTTAACCACTAACATTGCTACCACCACTACGTTGATAATTAACGGCGAAGCGTTTACTGACTTAACCGGTGCCGGACTTTTAAATAATTCAGGAGTGCTTACCATCGACACTGCGTTTCTCGATCCACGATACGCGTCGACCACTGACTTTGATACTTCCGCCGAACTGGCTGCTATTTTGACTGACGAGACTGGTACTGGTAGTGTGGTGTTTTCTAACTCACCAACCTTTACCGGGACGGTCAGTGGTGCAGCAGCGAGTTTTTTAGGCAACATTTCCGCCGGCTCATTCACCGAAAACGGCACGACGCTTTCCGGGCAATATTTCAAACAAGGCGGAAACTCATTCGCTACGCTAGCGACACTCGGTACCAACGACGCCAACGACCTTACTTTTGAAACCAACAACACTCGTCGCATGACGATTGATGCGAGTGGGAATGTAGGGATTGGGACGACGAGTCCAGAAAATCTTTTAACCATACGAAGAAACGAAAGTGCTTCTGGTGGAGCAGGGGCAAGTCAGCTGGCTTTAGTGTCAGGTACTGGTGGGAATGTGCTTTTAGGATATAGAGTGGGGGGTATTGATTTCTTATCTAACGACCTTGGGGTTGTTAATACTGTAGCTCGTATTGAAGCTGTGGCTTCAGTTTCTCACAGCGGATCAAATTTTGATACAGACTTAGTATTTAGTGCGACGACTGGTACAGCGCCTACTGAATACATGAGAATCAACAGTGAAGGCAACGTCGGGATTGGGACGACGAACCCTTCTGCCAAGTTAGAAGTAGCAGACGCTACGCAAGCTAAAATCAATGTAACAACAACCTCCGATACCCTTGATTCACTAATACAGCTACGCCGAGAACGAGTAGGTGGTGCAGTCACTCAAACAGGAGATTTGTTGGGTGAAGTACTAGCAATTGGACGAACCGCGTCAGATTTTAGTAACGGAGCAGCAGGAATTATTTTCCAGCAAGCCGGTGCAGGAACCTATGCTCAAGGTGATATTTTGTTTAACACTCGAAACTCTAGTGACACTTGGGGAACAAGGATGACAGTTAAGAGTGACGGCAACGTCGGGATTGGGACGACGGCTCCAGATGGCCCGCTGACAATTTCTGAAGGAGTGACAAACGTTAAAACAAAAATTGATGATAACTCCATCAGTTTTTCACGTGCTTCTGATGGAGGGTATCAAGGAAGTATTTCATTCAATGCCGTTGACACCATGACATATGGTTCTCGCGGCCCTCATCGATTCACTTCAAATGGTGCAGAAGTGCTTACTGTTCTGACGAATGGTAACGTCGGGATTGGGACAGCGAGTCCGGGAGCGAAATTAGATATATCTGCGGGCACAAACTTGAATCTTGGTGTTAGCCAGCTTGCCCATGCTAGCTATGTCAATGAGGGAATAGGTCTAACATTCACTCGTACTACTAGTGATTCAGATTTAATGGGTATCGGAGTCGTGGATAGTGATAAATTAGGGCTATTCTCTCGGCAGGGTATTATCTTTGGAACCGGTGGTTCAGGTGGTTACGATGCGACAACAGAAGTGATGCGAATTGTTGGTGCTGGCAACGTTGGCATCGGCACCACTAATCCAAGTACCTTCAAACTCCAGGTGGCTGGCAACGTCG
>CATMPJ010000006.1 GCA_950073265.1 uncultured bacterium
CCCCCGCCGCTTTACATTTTCCGAAACAGGAGTATTATGCTGAGTAAGTAGCCCCGGGAGGGGTTTTAAAATTGAGCAAAACAAGGAGACGCGAAACGTCGACTATGGCTTTGCTTACACAGGCGCTTAATCAGATTCGACCTACCAAGGGAGAATATGATTGCAGCGAGCTGTGAGGAAGTACGAATTATCACAAAATTTTTAACATGACCAAACTTACCAAATACATTAAAGCTACCTTACGGGAGCTCAAACAAGTACACTGGCCAACTCGACGCCAAGCAATGAATTACACTATTCTTGTGATTCTCATTTCTGGAATTGTAGCAGCGTATGTGGGTGCTTTTGACTTCGTTTTCTCACAACTTATTAGCGCACTAATTTCAATTGTTTAATTATGGCTAAGCAGCAAAGTACTGGGGAGCGGAATTGGTACGCGATTCACACCTACTCAGGATATGAAAATGCCGTACAACGCAACCTTCGCCAGCGTATAGATTCGCTTGGCATGAATGACAAGATTTTTGATGTGGTAGTACCGACTGAAAAAAAGATTCGAGTGAAAGGAGGAAAGCGAATAACGGAAGAGGAACGTATTTACCCAGGATACGTCTTGGTTGAGATGGTGGTGGATGATGAGTCATGGTTCGTAGTTCGAAACACTCCACGGGTGACGGGTTTTGTCGGTAGTGGTACGCAACCAGTTCCACTTACCAAAGAGGAGTATGATTCGCTGATGAACCGCATGAGTTCTGACGAAGTAAAACACAAAGTAGATCTTTCAATTGGTGATTTTGTCACCATTGTTGATGGTCCATTTAAGGAACTTGAAGGAAAAGTCGGTGAAGTAGATGAGAAGAGCGGCAAGGTGAAGGTAATGGTGAATATGTTTGGACGGGAGACGCCGGTTGAGCTGGACTTCCTCCAGGTCAAAAGGGTATAAATTGGCGAACTCCTTGTGTTTCGGAAAAATTTTTTGTCACGGTATGTCCATATACCGCTCACTCAAAATTTTTCCTGCACACGTCGGATTTCATCCAATTTTTAACCTTTTAGAAAAAGACTCGTATGGGTCTTTTTCTTTTGCGCGCTTTGTTATCTTGACTATGCATACATAATTACGTACTATAGCGCTGCTTCTACCGAACAGACGTGGCTATGGACACGGCAGTTCTGACCGGGGTTATCGGTCATTAAAATCAACTAACCAAACAACACAATGGCAAAGAAAGTAGTTAAACAAGTTAAAGTACAGGCAGTGGGTGGAAAAGCAACGCCAGCCCCACCACTTGGTCCAGTATTGGGTCAGGCGGGTGTCGCTATCGGTGAATTCGTAAACCAATTCAACGAACAAACTCGCGACCGAATGGGTCAAATCGTGCCAACCATCATCACGGTGTACGACGACCGAAGTTTTACTTTTGTTACAAAAGTATCTCCAATGTCACGCCTCATCCTCAAAAAGATTGGCAAAGACAAAGGGTCTGGAAAGAACCGAGTGTCTAAAGGAGGTGAAATCACTCGGGCTCAGCTACGAGAAGTAGCCGAAGAAAAGATGCCAGACCTCAACACCAAAGATATTGAGGCAGCAATGAAAATTGCCGAAGGATCTTGCTACTCAATGGGAGTGAAAGTAATCGATTAATCAGCACCTCGTAACAAAAAAGCGCCGTATCGGCGCTTTTTTGTAAGAAAAACCCATTTCGTACGTATTATAAGGTGGAATCAGAACCATTTACTTGAAAAGGGGCAGACATGTCACATCCAACTATTGTTAATGCCATCGCCGCACTAACGGCAATAAGTGTCTCTTGGCCGGTTGTGGCCTCGAAACTTAAAAATTTCGGCCGCGGCGAGAAATACAATCGTATCTTGCTGGTCGTTTATCACGACCCGAAGACGAAAGAAGATTTCGCCTTGCTTCACCAAGACCCAGAGAAATTTTTCATGCGGTCTGGCGAAAGGGCTGATGCCGTTGCTGGTCGTTTATTGCAGGAACATCTGCCAACGTTATGTTCGGCAGATGTCCACTACGACTATCATCATTATCGTCACAAGTTCGTACACGAAAGTGTCGAATATCGGGTGGTGGTGTTTGATACGACATTTGGTGTCACACCAGGAAAAGGAGATTGCGTTTTGCTCAAGAACGGCTTCCTCTTTGTTCCAGTCGAGGCACATCCGCTTTACGACTGTTTCAAGGAGTCATGATAAAGGGCCGGTGCGATTTTCGTACCGGCTTTTATGATTGTGGTTCACAAATTTGTTTGGTATAAGAATAGATGGACGTAGTAATGGAGGTATACATGCGCATCAAAGATGAAGTTTTGGATGGCAAGTTGTTTGTTGCACCGCTTCATCGAAAGCGGATCAGCGCAATTATGTTCTTCCGAGATTCGGCTGGAGAAGTTTCTCTCCTTTTGCATGAAGCGAAAGAAGGTAAGCCTGAAAGAGCCTGGAAAGAAGGTGAAACCAGACCGTTGCCTAAGACACCACAGTCATGGATTGCACCAACGGCCAAAATGTACAGGACCGAAGACGCCTTCGAGACGATTACCGATTTGGCTCGGAAGAAATATGGGTTATCCCATCATGATCTTGAGCAGATTAAAATCCTGTTCCCGAGACCGCTTATTTATATGGAAAGGAGTCACTACTGGCTCTTGATTAGGGTTCGCAACAACAACTTGCCATCCAAGAATCATGAATCAGTGAATGCGGTGGAATGGTTTTCTGAGTCGTCTATTCAAACAGCCTTGACTGCAATGTCTGAAGCGTGGCGCACTCAGCTTCAGGAAGTTCTTAAGGAGTGTGCGAATTTCGATGAAGCTTTTTCGCCGCTACATCAAGCCATTCGAGCATCAATCAAATAAAGCTCGGAGGAATGGGGCACCTTACGCCCCATTTTTCTTTTTATGTAAAAACAGTATAGTGTCCTCATGCAATTAATTCCTATCCATACTCGAGTATTGCAGCCACCGAAAGACGATTTGTTTGCAGTAATTGAAGACAGCGTGCCGACTCTGTGTGAAGGTGATATTCTCGTCATCTCTTCAAAAATAGTTGCTATTGGAGAAGGTAACTGTGTCCCGATTGGAATAGTTGAAAAAACTACCTTGGTAAAGCAAGAGGCAGACATACTCATACCGCGTGATTATTGGTCGAGTCCACTTACGGTAAAGTGCAATGCCTTTATTGGCACGGCGGGCATCGATGAAAGTAATGCCGATGGACATTATGTGCTTTTACCTAAAGACCCATTTCTAAGTGCTAAGAAAATCTATGATTTCGTAAAGCAAAAACACCTGTTAACTAACGTGGGGGTAATTATTAGCGACAGTCATTCTTCGCCGCTACGGCGTGGCGCGACAGGGATTTCTATCGGTTACTGGGGCTTTGCACCAACTATCAATCATGTCGGAGAAAAAGACTTATTCGGACGAGAACTTAAAATAGAAGTCAGCAATGTCGTTGATGGAATTGCCGCCGCAGCAAATCTTGTCATGGGCGAGACGGATGAATGTCAGCCGATTGTGATTGTCCGAGATATCCCCGCAGTTACTTTTACCGATGAAGATAAAAGAACTGACCATCTTGTAGCGCCTGCAGACGACACGTTTAGAGTTTTGTACGAAAGATTTTTAGAGTCAGAAAGTACATAAAACGGCCGCCAGCTTTGCTGGCGACCAAAGACCCATTATTTTCTGACGTAATCAATCCACTGATAGCGAAGTCCTTCGTGTTCACGCGGTTCATGTGTTTCGTGAATTGCGAAATCATCCTCAAAAGCAGGGAAGAACGTATCAGCTTCTTTAGTGTCATCAATCCACGTGACGTAGAGTCGACTGACTAGTGGCAGACTTTGCTTATAGAGTTGAGCACCGCCACCAATATGTATCTCAGACGGATTTTCTTTTTGAGCAACAACAATTGCTGTCTCTAGAGAATGGGCGACTATGGCACCATCATGCTGGTAGGTAATGTCTCTAGTTACTACGATATTAGTCCGACCAGGTAAAGGCTTCCCGAGAATGTTCAAAATAGACTCAAAGGTCATGCGACCCATGATAATGGGATGTCCGGTGGTCAAGCTCTTAAATCGCTTTAGGTCATCAGGAATGTGCCAGAGCAGGCCATTGTTGTGCCCAATCGCTCGATTGTTTCGAGACATTGCTGCCACGATTACGATATTTGGTTTTTTCATAAAGAACTTCCTCAAATAATGAAGCATGAGAGTATTATGCCATATCTGGCCAGACAGGTGATGTTTTGGCAACGCTTACAGTCTAGGTAAAGCAGGGTACAATAGAATGCATGTTTTTATCTGACAACGATATAAAAGCCGCTGTTAAATCAGGCGCAATTATTATTGAACCATTTAGTGAAGAAAAGCTTAGTGTGGCCAGTTATGACGTCACTCTTGGAAATGAGTTTGAAATTGTAGATCGACATCAAATCGAGGCTTCTGATCCAGCCAATGGGGTATTTCCTAAAACCCGTAAGATTACTATTGCTGACGGTGAAGAATTTGTGCTTCATCCAGGCGAAAACGTATTGGGAAAGCAAAAAGAGTTTATCGGTACTGATCTTGAACATCTTATCTTGCTGTCTGGGAAAAGTAGTTTGGCGCGAATTGGTCTGGTGGTGCACAATACCGCGATGTTGTTTAATCCTGGCCACAAGTTTTATCCAACTTTTGAGCTTGTTAACAGCAGTAACATTCCAATCATACTGCGTCCAGGTATGGAAATTGCGCAGCTTATCTTTGCCAAACTTCTTTCGCCTGCAGGAAAGAGTTATGAGGACGCAGGTCGTTACGATAGTGAAAACTCCAATCATTTTTCAGAGCCAAAGAAATGACATAAAACAGTCCATACGGACTGTTTTATGTCATTTCTACACTGCCATTTTGGCTTTGATTGTATCTTGAGGTTGGTAGTCTTCTAGTCGAAAGTCTTCCGGTTTAAAATCAAATACATTTTTCACTTCAGGATTTAGCCACAGTCTCGGTAGTTTGTCTGGGGTTCGGCTGAGCTGAGTCTCAACTGCTTCAAAGTGGTCATGATATATGTGAGCATCCCCAAGTGTGAGAACGCATTCGTGGGCAGTAAGTCCGGTCTCGCGAGCTACCATTGCGAGCAAGAGAGCGTATGACGCTATGTTGAATGGGACTCCAAGGAACATATCACAACTTCGCTGGTACATGTGGAGTGAAATTTTTCCATCAGCTACAAAAAACTGAAACATCATGTGACACGGCGGTAATGCCATCTCTTCCAGTTCGCCTGGATTCCAGGCTGACACGATTAAGCGACGATCATTAGGGTCTGTTTTGATACGCTCAATGATGTCACTTAGCTGATCGACCTCTGTGCCATCCGGTCGACGCCAGTGTCGCCATTGCACGCCGTACACTCGACCTAGATCACCTGGAAATGCTGCTTTGGGTTTCCAATAATCGGCCTCTGCATTGGCGTCCCATATGTGACAACCCATCTCGTTCAGTTCGTTGTTATCAGAAGAGCCTTTGATAAACCAGAGAAGTTCTGCAACTACTTGCTTAAAAGCTAAGCGCTTCGTGGTGGTGGCGGGAAATCCATCTTCGAGATTGAATCGCAACTGCTTAGCAAAGAGCTTTCTGGTCTTTCCGTTGCGGCCTTCGACATCGACACCGTTCTTGTAAATGTCTTCTAATACATCAAGATATTGCTTCATGGTGGGGTATTAACTACTATATAGCGCATAATAGCATTTGTAGTACTCAATTGACTTCTTGACGCTTTTCACGCTCCGTCGTTTGACGCAGCACAGTAAAGTCGATGGTGGTATGATGTCACTATGTCAGGAAAAATTATTGTTATTGATGGTGGCGATGGCGCTGGAAAAGCCACGCAAGTACAGCTTTTGGCTAAGCGACTAGAGCGCGAAGGAGTGATAGTAGAGACGTTAGATTTCCCTAATTATGACCAAAACACGTTCGGGAAATTGATTCGTGAATGCTTGGATGGCAAGCGTGGCGACTTTATGGCAGTTGACCCACGAATTGCCTCCACGCTGTATGCTGCAGATAGGTTTGAGTCAAAGCCAAAAATTGAGCGCTGGCTCGCAGAAGGTAAAACAGTAATCTTAGACCGATATGTAAGTGCCAACATGATGCATCAAGGTGCAAAGATTGCTGACCAAGAATCCCTCGAAGCGTTCCTGGGTTGGCTAGATCACATGGAGCATGAAGTTTTTGGACTGCCGAGGCCAGACATGATTATTTATCTTGCTGTGCCACATGAAGTGCGCAGTCGGTTGAAGACTCAGGCAGTAACCGAACAAAAACACAAAGTTGGTAAAGATTTGGCAGAAATTAATACCGAGCATCAGGAAAATACAGAAGCGAGAGCGCGCAAAATTATCAAACTACGTAATAACTGGCATCAAGTCACCTGTACCGAAGGAGATGAAATGCGCAGTCGTGAATCGATTCACGAAGAGATCTATAAATTAGTAGCAGGTAAGGAATAGGCGCAGTATGGAAATGCAAATAAAAAAATTAACTGAAACTGCAGCAATACCATCTTTTGCTCACGACACTGACGCAGGTATGGATTTATATACTGATGAAAGAATCATCATTATGCCTGGTGCGCGAGAGGTCGTTCGCACCGGAATCGCTATGGCGATTCCGGAAGGATATGTCGGTCTCATCTGGGACAAAAGTGGCGTCGCCGCCAAGCGAGGCTTGAAAACATTTGCTGGTGTCATTGATGCTGGATATCGCGGGGAAGTGATGGTGTGTCTCTATAATGCGGGTGCCGAAGAACAGCGTTTTGAACAAGGTGATAAAATCGCCCAAATGCTCATTCAAAAAGTCGAACAACCGACACTGCAAGTAGTCGATGACCTAGACGAAACTTTGCGTGGGGAAGGCGGATTTGGCAGTACAGGTAAATAATCATTTTACATTCATGAGTTTTTTTGAAAGGATTGTAAACTGGAACGAAGAAAGAGGATTGATTGAGCCAGGCTATGATTATTTAAAAGAAACCTCTTTTATTATTGAAGAACTTTTGGAGAGTACAGGAAAGTACGATTCTTGGATTGCAAGAGACAAGGCGCTGGCCTATGCAAAGGAAATTATTGAAAATTCTGAGCCCAGTGACGAGAATGTGCTTGATGCTTGGTCTGACATAATTATTTTTGCAATAGGCGCAATTGCTAAAAAGGGTTACAACCCAGAAAAGGTGCTTGAGGAGGTATATAAAGAAATAGATTCCCGTACCGGTAAGCGTATTAATGGCAAATTTGTAAGAGATAAGGACGCCCTTATTTATCAGGCGAACTTTGATTCATGTAAAAGGTGATATGAGCAAGAACGAATATAACTACATCAAGAAACAAGACGAAGAGGTCTACAACGCCATCGTAGGCGAGGAAGAACGAGAGCGCGTGGGGATCGAATTAATCCCCAGCGAAAATTATGTGTCACAAGCTGTGCTGGAAGCTAACGGTTCTGTATTTACTAATAAATACGCAGAAGGATACCCTGGGCGACGATACTACGGCGGTCAAGAGTTTACCGACGAAATTGAGCGAATTGCGATAGAACGCGCCTGTCGGTTGTTTAAGGCCAAATATGCAAATGTGCAGCCACTCTCGGGTGCTCCAGCAAACGTTGCTATGTATTTTGCCTTGATGGAGCCAGGCGATACCGTTTTGGGTATGGACCTATCGCATGGTGGGCATTTAACCCATGGCCATCCAACTACCGCCATCAATAAAGTGTTTAATTTCGTGCGTTACAAAATGAAAGATGCCGAAACTGGAGAGATTGACTATGAACACTTACGACAGATGGCACTTGAGCATAAGCCAAAAATAATTCTGGCTGGTTTCTCGGCGTACTCACGAGAGCTCGATTACGCGAAGTTTAAGGCAGTCGCAGATGAGGTGGGTGCTTATACGGTGGCTGACGTTGCACACATTACGGGCTTGATAGCAGCTGGTGTACTGAAAAACCCATTTGATTACGGATTCGATGTTATGACAATGACGACACACAAATCACTGCGCGGACCGCGCGGCGGCATGATTGTGGTACGTGAAGATAAGGAAATTGCTAAGAAGATTAATAAAGCAGTGTTTCCGGGTATGCAAGGTGGTCCACATATGGCCAGCGTTGCAGCTAAAGCAGTTGCGTTTGGCGAAGCACTAACGCCGGAGTTTAAGGAGTATGCAGAGCAGGTAGTTAAAAACGCCAAAGCGATGGAAGAAGTTTTTAAGCGAGAAGGAGTAAGATTGCTGTGTGGAGGAACTGACAATCACTTACTTTTAGCCGACGTATTTGGTTCAATCGGTATTACCGGGCAAGAGGCTGAGACGGTGCTGGATGAGGTTGGTATCACACTCAACAAAAATATGATTGCTGACGAACCGCGTACGGCACTTGATCCATCAGGGATTCGTTTCGGTACTCCAGCCATGACTACGCGCGGTATGAAAGAAACAGAAGCGACGCGTTTGGCAGAGTTGATGATTGAAACCATGCGGAACAAAGATGATGCAGATAAAAAAGAGGCCATAAAAGCTGAGGTCCGCTCAATGTGTGAAGCGTTTCCGATTCCGGATACTTTTATTTAAAATAGCGCGGCCCCTTTGAGGCCGCGCTATTTGCTATGATATAGCTACATGGAAGATTCTGGTTTCGCTAAAATAAAGAAAATAGTCAAACATCACTGGTTGACGGTTTCGTTCATCTTAGGTTTTTGTACTGACGTTATACTCCTCAACCAAATCGATAATGTTGTCGATAATCTGATTCTTCTGTTTTACGCACTACTTGCGAGTTTCTCACTCATATTTTTTTATGTAGGCGTAGCTCAAAAGGCTCCACCAAAAAGTAGTTCATTTTTCATACGGTACATGCCGATGTTAATGCAGTATTCCTTTGGCGGTTTGCTCTCAGGAATGCTTATTTTCTATGGCCGTAGTGGTGATTGGCTCAACAGTGCTCCGTATCTTTTACTGATTCTCGCGGTTATTTTTGGGAACGAGCTTGTACACAAACGATCCGACAAATTAGTCTTTCATCTCGCCCTGTACTTCATCGGCCTTTTCTCGTACGTCGTATTGGTCATGCCAGTGATTTTTGGTGTGATGGGTGATGTTATTTTCTTCTTGAGCGGGGTGATCGCGCTAATATTGGTAACTCTTTTAATTCAGCTACTATATCGGATTATCCCAGTGTTCATGCGACAAAGCACGCAACGAATAATTTTAGTCATTGGATTTATCTATGTTGGCTTGAACACCTTGTACTTCAGTAATGTCATCCCGCCCATTCCGTTGTCGCTGACTGAACTTGAAATTGCCCAATCAGTAGCCAAACAGCAAAACGGTTCATATCGAGTGGTCGAGGAGGTGCAGCCGTGGTATCGGAAGTTGCCGTTTATCACCACAACGATTCATCCGACAGACGGGACGATATCTTGTTTTGCCCGAGTATATGCACCCACCAGACTCTCAACCGATATATATCATCGCTGGGAATATAAAGATGAAAATGGAAATTGGCAGCAGCACTATCGTGATAGTTATCGGATTGCTGGAACCAATCAGGGCGGTTATCGAGGATACACCACAGTTACCGCCTTTCGTCCTGGGGAATGGCGTTGCAAAGTTGAAACTGCGAGAGGTCAGGTATTAGGACACCGCACTGTATTGGTGCAGAATACTGGCGCGGCACCCGAATTGGTGACAACCTTTAAATAATTAGGTATCGTACGAAGCATGGAAAAAGTGATTAAACAGGCAATCGAGACCGCTCTAGAAACACTCAAGATTGAGGGGGTGCATTTTGTTGTTGAACATCCAACCGATAAGAACACTGAGGCTGATTATTTTTCCAATGTAGCGTTGGCAGCCGCTAAGCTAGTAGGTAAGCCGCCACGAGAGGTCGCTGAACAAATTTTGGATGTAATGGGAGCGGTAAGTCAGGTTGAAAAGATGGAAGTGGCGGGACCAGGGTTTTTAAACTTTTACCTGAGCCGCAATTTTTTCACAGAAAAAATTGCGGCCGCAGCAGAAGCCGGTCCAGAATGGGGAAAAAGTGCTACCTGGTCTGGTAAAGAAGTGGTGGTTGAGTACACTGACCCGAATCCATTTAAGGAATTCCATATCGGACATCTTTTCACTAATGCTGTTGGAGAAAGTATTGCCAGATTATTCATGTTCAGTGGTGCTGACACAAAAAGAGTCAACTATCAGGGAGATGTTGGCTTACATGTGGCGCACGCGCTTTGGGGTATACGCAAGCTAGAATCTATTACCGGAGAAAGTAAATCACTCACACTCACACCCGAGGTGCTGGGTAAAGCCTATGCTTTAGGAGCAACAGCTTATAAAAATGAAGAAGAGAGTGCGGTAGAAGAAATCCGCGCTATTAATAAGGCGGTGTATGAGCGTAGTGACGAAGCGATAAACCAGCTTTACGATTTAGGTCGAAAAGTATCACTTGAATATTTTGAAACTATCTACGAGATGGTGGACACTCAGTTTGATGAGTACTTCTTTGAAAGTGAGGCAGGACCACGAGGGAAGGAATTAGTTGAAAGCCATTCTAATGTCTTTCCAGAAAGTGATGGTGCGCGAGTCTTTAAAGGTGAGGAGTACGGTTTGCACACCCGAGTATTTCTAAATAAAGAAGGGCTACCAACGTACGAAGCAAAAGAACTGGCCCTAGCAAAAATGAAAGAAGAACGACTCGGTGCTTATGATCACTCAGTTATCTCTACCGCTAACGAAATCACCGAGTATTTCAAAGTGTTAAAAAAAGCCATGAGTTTCGTATACCCAGAACTGGCTGCTAAGACTGAGCATATTGGGCACGGCATGGTGCGACTCAGTTCAGGTAAGATGTCGTCTCGCACGGGTGATGTGATTGCGGCTAAAGACTTTGTTGCTGAAGTAGCGCAAGCTGCAGAGCAAAAGCTTTCAGAGCCAAACCAGCAACTAGCGACAGATATTGCTATTGCTGCTATTAAGTACGCAACCCTAAAGGGAAGTATTCTACAAGACTCAGTATTTGATAAAGAAAAGGCACTCTCTTTTGATGGGGACTCTGGACCATACCTGCAATACACCTATGCGCGTATTTGCTCTGTGCTCACCAAAGCGGCAGAAGCAGGAATTGGCGCATCGACTGAGAACGCGCCAATAGAAGCATACGCGATAGAAAAACTAGTGTATCAATTCCCAGAAGTGGTGGAAGCGGCGCTCGCGGAGCGAGCGCCGCACAAGGTGACTCACTACCTCACCGAATTGGCCGGAGCATTTAATTCTTTCTACGCACAAGAAAAAATTGCTGATAGCACTGATGAATATGCGCCATACAAAGCAGCTATCGCTGGTGCGGTGCGTCAGACTCTCAAAAATGGTTTATGGATTCTCGGCATCAAAGCACCCGAGCGAATGTAATTTGTAAAAAAGTAAACCTTTGCTATGCTGCTGTGCAGGGAGGTGTTCAATGCTTGCACATAAAAAGGCTCTGGTCTGGGCGTTCGTTTTCTACGTAATCATGTTGGTGCTACTGTGTGCACCGTTCTTGTTTGAAATTGATGATGACGATCCAGACCCAGCTGACGAACGTGAAGGCGGCCAAGAAAACGGTCGCCTTTTCATTTATATAAACCGTGCTACTATCACATTGTGGCCTGATACGTCATACATTACCAATGCCTGATACGCATTAAAGAAAGTAATAACTATGAATACCAAGATGCATGGACGGGAGAACGATTCCGTCGAAGTGGTGCCTGAAGCACCCAAGAGTGATGTCGCTAAGCGAGAAGAGGAAATACTAGCCTTTTGGCGTGAAAATAATATATTTGAAAAATCTGTAGTAACTCCAGCTGGCACTGAGCCAGAAGGAGATTTTGTTTTTTATGATGGACCACCGTTTGCTACCGGTTTGCCTCACTATGGCCATATTTTAGCTGGCACCATGAAAGACGCGATTCCTCGTTTTTGGACGATGAACGGAAAGCGAGTGAAGCGTGTCTGGGGTTGGGACTGCCACGGCTTGCCACTTGAAAACCTAATCGAGAAAGAGCTAGGTTTGGCAACTAAGCGCGATATTGAAGAGTACGGCGTAAAGAATTTTAACGAGAAAGCGCGCGGTGCCGTGATGCGCTACGCTGACGATTGGGCGCGAGTTGTGCCGCGTATGGGCCGCTTCATAGATATGGAGCACGATTACAAAACCATGGATAGTAGCTACACCGAAAGTGTGTGGTGGGTGTTCAAACAACTCCATGAAAAAGGTTTGGTGTATGAAGGTTTTAAAAGTATGCACTTGTGTCCACGATGTGGTACCACACTTTCTAACTTTGAGGTGAACCAAGGCTACAAAGATATCAAAGATATTGCCGTGACAGTGAAGCTTCCGCTTCTAGATGAGAAAGGGGAAGTCACTGATACCAGCTTATTGGTGTGGACGACCACACCATGGACACTGCCGGGAAACACTGCTGCGGCAATAAATGAAGAAATCACTTACGTAAAGGTGAAAGTCGAGAATGAGAATTATATTCTTGCCAAAGGTCGCCTTACGCAGCTTGGCGACCAGGCGTACGAAGTTGTAGAAGAGTTCACAGGTGCGCAGCTGGTGGGTAAAAGATACCAGCCACCATACCCATGGTTAGGGGAGCAAGACTTTGAGGGCAAAGAAAACGCCTGGACCATTTATCATGCCGATTATGTAGAGGAAGGTGAAGAAGGTACTGGGGCCGTGCATATCGCTCCTGCCTACGGTGAGGACGATATGAACCTTGCGAAGGGGCACGGGGTGCCAATCGTTCACCATGTCGATACTGAAGGGCGCTTCAAAGAATTTGTAAAAGATTTTGCTGGCCAGCTCGTAAAACCAAAAGACGATGATGAGGCAAACGTTACGCATCTCGATGCCGATATTTTGGTGACTCGTAGTCTTAACGAGCTTGGTGTCTTGTTCAAAAAAGAAAACATCACCCACAGCTACCCGCACTGTTGGCGTTGTGATACACCACTCCTAAACTATGGCACCACCTCTTGGTTTGTTGAAGTAACTAAAATGCGTGATGATTTGGTGAAGATAAATGAAGGGATCAAATGGGTTCCAGAACACGTTGGAAGTAATCGATTTGGTCGATGGCTGGAGGGCGCTCGGGATTGGGCAGTCAGCCGTCAGCGCTATTGGGGTGCACCACTGCCGATATGGAAAAATCCACAGACAGGTGAATATAAAGTGTTTGGCTCACTTGCAGACATGCAGGAGTACGTGCCCAAGAGTGGTAATACGTACTACACAATGCGCCACGGGGAGAGCACTAAAAACGTCATTGAGGTAGTGACTGACGACCCAAATGCTCCATATCCGCTTACCGAAAAAGGCACACAAGACGTTATTCAAGCAGCAAAACAGCTTGGGGACATAGGCGTGATTATTAGCTCACCAGTTGTTCGAGCTAAAGAGACTGCCGACTTAATGGCTGCAGAATTAAAATTGGCGGCAGAGGCGGTGATTATTGATGATCGTATTCAAGAATTGAATCACGGTGTATGGGAAGGGAAGTCACTTGAAGAATTTTATGCTGCCTATCCAAGCGATACTAATCGTTTCGAAGCAGCGCCAGAAGAGGGTGAGAGCTGGTCACAGGTTCGCACACGGATGATGGAGGTGCTATTTGATCTTGAGGAAAAGTACACAGGAAAGAAAATCCTCATTATTTCTCATGGTGATCCTTTACTACAAATGCGAGCCGGTGCCGCTGCGTTAGATAGAGAGTCAACAGTGCGACTGCGTGAAGTCGAATTTCCACAAAAGGGAGTCGCTACAGAACTCTCCTTTACACCATTCCCGCACAACCAAGAGTACGAGCTCGATTTTCATCGACCGTATATTGATGAGTTTGAACTTTATGAAGATGGAGTAAAACTGGAGCGGGTGCCGGATGTATTTGACTGTTGGTTTGAGAGTGGTTCGATGCCGTATGGCCAGCATCATTATCCATTTGAGAATGAAAAGCAGTTTCTAAAAGAAGATTTCCCAGCACAGTTTATCGCTGAGGGACTTGATCAGACACGAGGCTGGTTTTATTCAATGCTTGTACTAGGTGTTGCACTCTTTGGCAAAAGTCCGTATGAGAACGTAATCGTAAACGGCTTGGTGCTAGCTGAGGATGGTAAGAAGATGAGTAAGTCACTGCAAAATTATCCAGACCCGATGGAACTTGCCGATCGAACTGGTGTTGATGCGATGCGTTTCTATTTACTCTCATCACCAGTCATTAAAGGGGAGGATCTTAATTTCTCAGAGAAAGAAGTACAGGAGCTGCAACGAAAGAACATTGGACGTTTACATAACGTACTGGCCATGTACGAAATGTACGCTGATGCAACCAAGGCTACAGCTGATTCCTCACACGTGCTCGATCGCTGGATTGTGAATAGGCTGAATCAAGTTATTCAAGAAACAACAGCCGGATACAAAAATTACGAGCTCGATAAAGCCACCCGACCAATCACTGAATTCATTGATGATTTATCTGTGTGGTATTTGCGTCGTTCACGCGATCGTCTTAAGAACGAAGACGCAGCTGATAAGGAAAAAGCACTGGCGACATTGCGCTACACACTGCGTACTCTTGCGCTTGTGATGGCTCCTGTTATGCCATTCTATGCCGAATATTTATGGCAGGCTGTTAAACAGGATGTAGATGCAGAAAGCGTGCACTTGGCAGCGTGGCCAAAAGCTGGAGATATTGATCTAGATAATCTCAAAGCCATGGAGGAAACCCGAGAGGTAGTAACCGCAGCGCTTGAGGCGCGTACGAAGGCTGGGATCAAAGTGCGGCAGCCACTAGGATCACTCATGACTAACCGAGCATTAACGCCAGAGTACACAAATATCATCGCCGATGAGGTTAATGTGCGAGTAGCGTCAACTGATGGAACAGATGTGGCGGTACTCGATCTTACGCTAACTGATGAACTTCTTGCTGAAGGTGCAGTGCGAGAGCTCATGCGGGCCGTGCAGGGGCGGCGCAAGACCGAAGGTCTTGCGCCAAGTGATGAGATTGTGCTCACGGTGCAATCTGCCACGGTCGGACGCCAAGCTATAGAAACCCATCAGACACTCTTATCCAATACAGTCGGTGCGCGTGAAGTGGTTTTTGCAGATACTGATGGCGAAGTAGTTGCAACAGAGGTTGATCAGTTTGTCTTTACTATCAAAAAAGTCTGATGAGTTATCAGACATATACAACCGAGGCGTTGGTGTGTGGGACGTGGAATAAAAACACGTCTGATAAATCCTATTTATTATTCACCAAAGACGCAGGTATGTTATATGCCGATGCCAGAAGTGTGCGTGAAGAAAAATCTAAGCAGCGCTACAGCTTACAGGATTTTTCTCATGTAAAAATATCACTGGTAAAAGGAAAAGCTGGTTGGAAGATTGGTAGTGTTGAATCACAGTGCAATCATTATGCTGTAGCGTATGATAAAGCCGCTCGGGGAAGTGTGGTGAATGTATATCGTTTTGTACGTCGTTTCTATAAGGGAGAGGAAGCGTCGCCCGATCTTTTTTTATATCTTAAAGACACCCTCAACACTTTAGTGGGTGATGTGAAAGATAGGGATTTTAAAGAACTTTTGGTACAACTCAAAGTTCTGGCTGTTTTAGGCTACGTAGACACGGCGCGGGTCGCGACGGAGTTTTTGCCTGAGGATATTAGGATGGCGAAACGACCGAATGATGCAATTCTTAAAAAGCTAGAAGCCTTGATAAAACATGCTACTGACAGCAGTCAACTATAGAGTCGGTGCTATAATGGTCGAGCAATGAACCAGCTTGATGAGCAGAAAAAAGTTGAAGCATTACGCCAGCGACTATATTCGCGCGGGGAAAAATTTGACGATATTGAAAGGCGCGATATTGGTGATGTAGCAGTAGATGTATCCCGTAATTGGAACCTGCCTCAGCCTAAGACAGAAGATGTTGCAGACTATCGACACTCAAGACGGTATCGTTGGTTTGTGCTCATCGGCAGCTTTCTTTTTCTATTATTAACGGCGGTTGCTACCGGTTTCTACATGTTTTCAGGAGGCAACCAAATTTCTAGCGCGAATATTGGTTTCAACATCGAGGCTCCCACTACACTTGGCGGTGGCGAACGCTTTGATGCGCAGATTGGCGTTACCAATCAAAACGCTGTGGCGATTGAATCAGTCACTTTAATCGTAACGTACCCAGAAGATTCGCAAACGGTATCAGAACCGACTGAAAACCTGTACGAAGAGCGAATTTGGATAGATCGACTTGAGCCAGGTGAGTCAAAAAATATTTCACTCAGTGCTGTCGTGTATGGTGAAGAGGGTGAAGAACGACAACTCCGGGCACAGCTGGAATATCGCATTGTTGACTCTGATAGCATGTTCTACAAGGATGCTGAGCCGCATACTTTTAGAATTACAAGCTCACCCGTAACCCTGCAGGTTCAATCAGTACGACAAGTATCAGCTGGGCAAGAAGTAGAGGTCGAATTGAAAGTAACCTCAAACACAAATAGCGAATACAACAATCTACTTGTAACTGCTAATTACCCGAGAGGTTTTGCGTATAAAAATGCCGAACCTAGTCCGTCATACAATCAAAACGTCTGGCGAATTGAAAGCCTGAAACCTGAGGAAACAAAAACCATAAAAGTGCGCGGTACGGTTACCGGTCTGGCCAATGAGGCGTTGCGGCTCAGTGTAAGCGTTGGTCCCTCTGACCCGGGTAATCAGTTTATCGCCGGCTCAAGTCTGACTAATTCATATACTGAATTTATAATCGAACGTCCGTTCATAAATGTTTTGATGTCGATAAACGATCAGCGACAGAGCCCGGTTGTCTTGCAGTCTCAAGAAAGTGCCAAAGTCGATATTGAAGTTACGAACACACTCGATGAATCCGTGTATGACATGGTGGTTGAGGTGGTGCCAAGTGGTAGTGCAATCTCTGGTGCACGAATTACCAGCGGATCTGGTTTTTATGATTCAAACCGAAATGTGGTTCGGTTTGAACCGAGTACAGTTAGTGGCTTCTCGCAGTTTTTAGCTGGTGAGACTGAATCTCTTGATCTCACAATTGAACCGCAGACTAACGCCAGCACGGCAACCTTTTCAGTAACCGTAAACGTATACGGAAGGCGAGTAAACAATCCTGGTGCTCAAGAACAACTATTTGGCACCACTAAAATCGAGGCCCGATATGCCTCCACTATAAGTTTAGGTAGTGCCGTTCGTCACACGTCGGGTCCGCTTCCTCCAGTGGTGGGGCAAGATACGCAGTACCAAGTCACTTTGACTGCGCGCGCTGGCTCAAATGAGATTACCGGGGGAGTACTACGAACTACTCTCCCGCAATACGTGACTTGGCAAAACAGCTATCAAGCAGATGGGGCAGTTGAATACAATCCAGTAACACGAGAGCTTACTTGGCAAGTGGAAGATATCAGTGGTGGACAGAGTAAAGACTTGCGTTTTGCAGTGTCGCTCTTGCCAAGTTCCAGTCAAGTTGGTACAAAACCTGTATTGGTGGGTGGTCAAACCTTCACTGCCAAGGATAGATTTACCAATACTGAATTACAAACATCACAACAAAGCATATCAACCGAAATCGGTAGTGTGGGTAATTTTGATGAGGGGAGTGGTACGGTACAAGCTAGTCAGTAAAATATATGTCAGAAAAAGATAATAAGATGGAGAAAATAGTTTCGCTCTGTAAGCGACGCGGCTTTGTATTTCAGGGGAGTGAAATTTACGGTGGACTAAAAGGTACCTGGGACTTAGGGCCGCTTGGGGTGGCTCTGAATAACAATATCAAGCGCGAATGGTGGAACATGTTTGTTGAGCAGCGTGAAGACATGTACGGACTCGACGCAGCTATTTTGATGAACGAAAAAGTTTGGGAAGCGAGTGGTCACACTGGCGCCGGTTTTTCTGATCCAGTCGTGGAGTGTAAAAAGGAAGGTCACCGCTTCAGAGCTGATCACCTTGAAAACTTAGATTCTTGTCCAACATGTGGAAGTATCTTTGGCGAAGTAAAAAACTTCAACTTGATGTTTGAAACGCAGGTTGGGCCGGAGGGCGATGTGAAATCCTATCTGCGTCCTGAAACCGCCCAAGGTATTTTCGTAAACTTCAAAAATATAGTCGACTCGATGTCGCCGAAACTACCCTTTGGTATCGCCCAGATTGGTAAGGCGTTTCGCAACGAGATTGCTCCACGAGAATTTCTTTTTCGTGTGCGTGAGTTTGAGCAAATGGAAATTGAGTATTTTGTAAGCGAAGCTGAGTGGAAAGAAGAGTTTGAAAAACTTCGCCTTGAGATTCAAAAATGGCACGCCCATCTTGGCTTGTCTGAGGAAAATATTCGTGAATACGAAGTACCAGAAAATGACCTAGCTCACTACAGCAAGCGCACGATTGATTTTGAGTACAACTATCCAGGCAAAGGCTTCGATGAGTTGGCAGGTTTTGCATACCGAACCGACCACGATCTTAAAAGTCACGAGGAAGCAAGTGGTGTAAAAATGCGTTATACACCGGCTGAGGGAGCACCATTTATTCCGCACGTGCTCGAACCATCTTTTGGGCTTGGTCGTGTGATGACTGCCGTGTTAGTAGAAGCGTATACGGAAGATGAAATGAACGGGGAAGTGCGTTCGTATCTAAAATTACCCGCACACCTCGCTCCATATCGAGTAGCAGTATCACCCCTGCTTAAGAACAAACCACAGCTGGTAGAGAAGGCGCGTGAGGTGTTTGGGATGTTGAAAAAAGAATTTGGGAATGTCGCGTGGGACGACAACGGGAATGTAGGCAAGCGCTATCGCCGACAAGATGAGATCGGTACACCATATTGCGTGGTCATCGATTTTGATACCTTGGGTGAGGAGCAGGCTGAACTAAAAGATACGGTAACAGTTCGTCATCGCGACACTGGCGAGCAGGAGCGAATCGCTATTGCAGAACTAAAAGAATACATAAAATAAAAATATCCCCCGCCAGTTTCCCGGCGGGGGTTTTGTGACATCGCACTTGCCTGTGCTATCGGCCGTCGCGCGCGTCGTTCGCGGAAACGCAATCGGAATATTGCTGTCTCGCAAGGTTCGGATCGCAGGATTGCTCGCTTGTCTTCGAGAAGGCAAGAATGGCAGTAGCTGCAATGAGTGCCGCAACCGCTATCCACGGGGCGACGGATTTAATGATCTTCATGTATAGTCTCCCGAAAGTCGAACTATAAATATAGTATGACATACTATATTCGAATAGTCAATGTATAGTTTTTATGACGATTTTCATTCTCTTAATTTAAAAAATTCCCGCCAGTTTCCCGGCGGGGTATATTGAGATTGCCTTTCTAATATCTAGAAAGGCAGCGGAAGAGTTGTGAAGGTTCCGAGCAACAGATAGCCCAAAACCAGCATTCCGCTTCACATAACAAATCGATGTCCTTTCATCACATTTCTCCCTGAGATTGTACCTAAAGATACTGACGCCCACTCAAGACTTTTCTTACCAACTTGGCCTTTAATATGCTACATTTAAGCAATATATGACTGAAAAGAAGGCTAAATACATAACCACCACCCTGCCGTATGTGAACGACGAGCCCCATATTGGCCATGCTCTTGAATTTATACAGGCTGATACATTGGCGCGCTATTGGCGTTTGATGGGTCATGAGGTTTTTTTCAATACAGGCACTGACGAACACGGCCAGAAAATTGCTCAAAAAGCTGACGCGGAAGGAACTGATCGACAGGCCTACGTAGATTTTTTTGCGGAACGCTTCAAGACGCTGAAAGATACACTCAGTCTTTCAAACGACGCATTCATCCGTACATCTAGCGATGCTCACAAAAAAGCCGCACAGGAGTTGTGGAAACGCTGCGATGCAAAAGGGGATATTTATAAAAAGTCATACACCGGTTGGTACTGTGTTGGCTGTGAGCTTTTTTACACCGAGAAAGAGCTAGATGAAAACAAATGTTGCCTCATACATAAAAAGCCAGCCGAACAGGTAGAAGAAGAAAACTATTTTTTCAAACTATCTAAATATGCCGATGCGCTCGTAGAGTATTACCGTAAAGAAAATTCTATCGTGCCTGAGTGGCAGCAGCGGTGGGCGATTGATTTCGTGCAGGGTGGTCTAGAGGACCTCAGTATTTCAAGACAAAAGAGCCGAATGGACTGGGGTGTGCCAGTGCCGGGTGATGATGAGCATGTCATGTATGTCTGGTTTGATGCACTCACTAACTACATCTCCACGCTTGGTTGGCCAAACGAAGGAGGAAACTTTGAAAAATTCTGGGCAGAAGGAGAGACGCTACAGCTAGGTGGAAAAGATCAGGTTCGTTTCCAGTCAATTATCTGGCAAGCCATGCTTATGTCTGCGAACATAAAGCCAACCGATAGTGTGTATTATCATGGTTTCATTAATAGCGGTGGTCAAAAGATGAGCAAAAGTCTAGGTAACGTTATTTCTCCGTACGCACTGGTTGAAAAATACGGTACTGAAGCGACTCGCTACATCTTGTTGCGCCATGTACATCCGTTTGATGATTCTGACCTCACGTGGGAAAAGATGGATGAGTGGTACACTGCAAACTTGGTGAATGGACTGGGTAACGTAACGGCTCGAATTATGAAAATGTCGGAAACGCATTTGGAGCCAGAAGATTTTCCTCTCCTTGATCCGGCAACCCTTGATGTGCCAGACATGATTTCATTTCAGCCAGCGATGGATCATGTTTGGTCACTCATTCAACGACTCGATGAGCGCATAACACAAACTGAACCATTCAAGCTTATCAAGACTGATGAAGCGGCGGCGAAACTGATTATTGGTGAGTTGCGCCTGGAACTACTACATATTGGTCGACTGTTGCTACCAAGCATGCCGGAGACAAGTGCTATCATTCGCGCCGCGGTGCGTGCCAATAAAAAGCCTGAAAATTTATTTAGTCGGCTGGAAAAATAACATGACCTCTTTTGCTGAAATTTTAGATTTGGCCCGGAAAAACATAGCGATAAATCCAATTTTTTCAGGTCTTAATAATGAAGAGTCAGTGGAGCGGTACATCAGTGAGCTCGAATCAGAACTTAAAGAGGTTCGTGATGAGTTGCGCCCCAGTAATGCAGTGTATCTTACTGATGAATTGTCTGATGTGATTTGGGATTACACCGTACTACTGGCCTTGTTAGAAAAACAGCAATTAATCACCAGTGTTGAAGAGGTCTTTAAACATAGTATGCACAAATACCAAGAGAGATCTTTAGCTTTTACTGCAGAAAATAACGAGCTATGGGACAGTATTAAAAGTAAACAGAAGACTCGATTGACTCAGAGGCATCAGGAAAAATATGGAAATTAAGTATATAGATACCCATGCTCATCTAAACCTCGCTGCATTTACCGAAGACATCATCGCGGTAACTACTACCTGTAGGGAGCGAAGTGTGACAGTTTTTAATGTCGGCACTAAGGAGAGCACAAGCAAAAAAGCAGTTGAGTTAGCGCAAGAGTATGATAATTGCTACGCTATTATTGGACTACATCCAATTCAGACGGTACCTGGTTTCCACGATGAGGAAGAGACCGGAGAGGGTAATAAACCATTTCAAAGTAAAGGCGAGGAGTTTAATCCAGAGTTCTATGAGTCTCTGGTCACACAGAAAAAGGTGATTGGTGTCGGTGAATGTGGTTTTGACTACTGGCACTGTCCGCCGGAAACGTACGAAACACAAGAGCGAAATTTCATTGCGCAAATTGAATTCGCCAACAAACATAATTTGCCGCTAATGATTCATACTCGCGGACCCAAGCCAGGCGAGGAAAGCCCAACGGGCCGTAGCGTGTATCTCGATGTGTATGATGTGTTACAGCAATACGCAAAAGTACCTTTTAATGTGCATTTTTATGCTGGCACAGTGGCTGAAGCCGAGAAGTTTTTTGAACTAGGCGGCACCATCTCTTTCACTGGTGTCATTACTTTTGCTAAAGAGTATGCTGAGGTGGTACGGGCGGTGCCATTAGAAAAAATCCATGGGGAAACTGACTGTCCCTATGTCGCACCGGTACCGCACCGTGGCAAGCGAGCAGAACCATGGATGGTACAGGAAGTGTATAAGAAAATTGCCGAGATACGTGACGAGGATGAAGAGTTCGTTCGCCAGCAGCTACTTACAAACGCGCGAGCTTTTTATCCTCTCTAGTAAAAAGCCGTTGCCACTTGAATGTGTAGCAACGGATTCTGAGGTGGCCGCCTCTCCAAGGCAACAGGGGGCGAAGAGCCTAGAGAGGCGGCCGGGGGTGTCGGCCGCATTTTAGCGGGAGGGGTGTCTGCGACCGACAAGAACAATACACTTACTATCGTACGTATATATTAACCCTCGTCAAGTTAGTCAAAGATGTTTACCAAGTAGCCATCGATTTTTCGTTGCTCCCAATCGTAAAAAGTAGCGCCGTCTTTCTTTAGGTCGCGAGCCAATTTTTCACCGACGAAACGCCAGTGCCACGGTTCGTATTCGTAGTACGAATTGCCTTGTGGGTAAGAGAGAGTGAAGCCGTATTTATGCGCGTTTTCTTGCAGCCAGGTAAATGCTGGCGTGTTACCAAACCCATCGAGACCACCACCGAGCCCATTAGTCGTAAAGTCGATCGTTGTGCCAAGTTGGTGTTCAGAGTAGCCTTGATCAGCAGAAAAGGCATTGGCACCCGAACCGTAGGTAATGAGGTATTGTCCTTTCAAGGTGGCTTGATCGTAGTAGGAACGATAGGCAGACACAACCCACAAATTTATACCGTCCTCCTTAGCAGCTTTGACCATCTGCGTAAAAGAGGGAACAACCTTGCTGTGCAGCTTGAGTGTCTTAGTCTCCGTGTACTTCCATTCATTATCAATTTCTCGTAATGATTCAGGAATGTAATGTTCATTTAAAAAATAGACTTTTGAATACTTTTGCAGTAGCTCCTTATCGGTTTTTGACAGTTTGTCGAGCACACCTACTGTTTTGCCCAGATCTTTTAATTGATCTTCGAACTCTTCATTCTTATTGCGTTCATCCTTGTAATCGTCCTCTAAATCCTCAAAATTCTCACCCAGCTCAGACAGACGGGTTTCCATGGCTACTATGGTGCTACTTGCTTGATTTAGCTCTTCTAGTAGGGTGGTCTTCTCTGACTGCAGATTCGACTCTGTCTCTGACAAAGAGGCGATTTGCTGTTTTTGTGCAAACACATAGAAGCTTGCGCCAACCAGAGCGGCCATCAGTACCGCAATGATAATTCGTTCAATGGCAATTACATTAAGCAGATTTGCTTTACTCATGAGGGTAATTGTAGCATGTCGTTTTTTCTTGAATAGGTAGGGCATCTATGGTACTCTTTCGCCGCATTATTAGTAAGTTCTTAATATATGAATACAGAACAAATGCCAGCAGCTGAAGCGCAGGCCGAGGGTAACACCTACGAACTCGCTTTCCACGTACTTCCAACAGTTGCTGAAGGGGAAGTTGCTAGTGTGGTTGATACAATCAAATCACACATCACTACTGCCGGCGGTACCATCACCGGTGAAGAAGCGCCAGCTCGTTTTGAGCTTGCGTACGAAATTGTTAAGCACCTTGAAGGTCGTAATCGGAAGTTTACCAGCGCATGCTTTGGCTGGATCCGCTTTACTATGACCGGAGAAGCGGTTGAAGAACTCAGCGCAGAAATCGAAGGTATGAAAGAAATCCTTCGTTCACTCGTGATTAAGCTCACCAAAGTTGAGGAAGCAAACCCTTTCATGTTCCATGAATCAATCTCGCAACAAAAAGTCGAAACCGTAGAAATCGACGAAGCAGATGATTCTGACGATGAAGACGAATCGGATGATGACAGTGAAGAAACTGCAGCAGACGCTGAAGACGCTGTCGATGGTGAAGACGAGGATTAAGCAGTATAATAGCTAGACTTATTCTCTAATTCAGAAATACCTTCTATGTACTTAAACAAAGCCATGATTTACGGGAATCTAACCCGAGATCCAGAAAAACGAGCCTTACCAAATGGTAACTCAGTCTGTTCGTTTTCGGTTGCTACTAATCGTACGTACAACGATAAAGACGGCAAGAAACAAGAACAGACGGACTATCATAATGTGGTAGCGTTCGGAAAATTGGCAGATATTATGGGGCAGTACCTCCAAAAAGGTCGTCCGGTATACATTGAAGGACGTCTCACTACTCGTTCTTGGGAAAAGGATGGCCAAAAGCAGTATCGTACAGAAATAGTGGCTGATAACTTCCAATTCGGCGCATCAGCAGCCGGTGCAGGTGTCTCCGCAGGAGGTGGAAACACTGGTCCAGCAGATGACGATAAGGCGCCAGCGATGCCTGATTATCCGGAAGAGGATATTAATCCAGAGGACATCCCTTTCTAAACGTTGAATATATACAATCTGCTTTGTTGCAGTTCGGTAAAATAGTTTTCACTGGACGTCAGTCCCGTTCAAACTATTTTCCTCCTGCGCCTCGCACCTTGTATATCTCAACGCTTAGAAAATTGAACACAAAGCTTGTGTAAAATAGAAAGAAATTTTATCAACATAATAAAAACATCATGACTGAAACTACTCAAAAGTCTACCGTCAACAACCACATTGACTACAAAGACATCACTCGCTTGCAAGCACACGTGAATCCACACGCTCGTATGATGAACCGACGTCGTACTCGCATGACTGCAAAAGGGCAGCGGAACTTTGCCAAAGCAGTAAAGCGAGCGCGCTTTATGGCTCTGATGCCATACATCAAGCACTAATTTTCGATGCTCCGCTAAATGAGCAGCAAAAGACCGGTCGCACAGCGACCGGTCTTTTGCTGCTATGTACTCCACGTTTCTTGCAAAAATAAAAAAGTTGTTGTATGGTAAAAATTGGAAGGAGAACCTTATGGAGGACCCGTATCAAAGGGAAAACAGTTTTTCCGCTGACAGAAAACCACAGCTCGAGCGTCTCGATCCAAGATTTGTTCTGATCTGGTGTGCGTTGCTGGTGTTTTGTCCGCTCGCTTTTGCGATCGTGTCGAACGAAGCTCCCGACATAGCTCAAGCACTCGGCTTGTGGCTATCGCGGTGAGCGAAACTCCTTAAAACGCCCCGGATGTATTCGGGGCGTTTTCACTTTTAAATATGTGGCAATACGTGTTACTGTAATCAAGGGAAAGGAGAAGCATATGAGAAGGACTATACTTCCACCTGCGGAAATAATACAGATAGAGCATGATGAAAGGGAAAGGGACCACCATCGTCTAGGGATCTTTGGCTGGTGTCTCACTTTTGCCATTGCATCTGTGGCGATAGGGGTCTACTTTTTCTGATTGCTTTCATTTCAAAACCCAAGGCTCGCGATTTTTCGCGGGCCTTATGCTTTTTCAACACGTTCGGAGTAGTCTCCAGTTTCTGTGTTAATCGAAATAATATCACCAGCATTGATAAACATTGGCACCATGAGCGTTGCTCCGGTTTCGACCGTCACTTCTTTAAGGGCGCCGCTTGAGGTGTTTCCCTTAACCGCTTCCATTGCTTCGGTCACTTTCAGATCCATTTTGATTGGGAACTTAAGGGCAATTACTTCGTCATCAAAGACAACCGCATCAATATCTGATCGTTCCTTTAAAAATCTACCTTGTTCGCCGACAAGATCTTCTGGTAAGAAGAAGCGCTCAGCTGGCTTACCGGCGATATGGAACCAGTATTCTCCAGGTTTCTTGAAGATATACGTAATCGTTCTCGTCTCAAGTTCAGCTTCCTCAGCGGTTTCGTTCTGGTGGAAGGTGACTTCAAGAAGCCGTCCAGACTTCAAATTTTTAAGCTTTGTGTTGTTTACTGGCTTACGCATTTGTTTTCGGAACACATGAGACGCAATAACCAAACAAGGATCACCTTCATGAATGATAACTTTTTTAAGCGTGATTTCGTTGTATGATAAGACGGCCACAGATAGGGGGTTTAATTTATTAAGCGCCCAATTTATACCAAATTTACCGGTAAAGGTAAATAATTATAAAAGCGGCGGCCACAGGCCGCCGCTTTTCAAAACCTTTATTTTTCTTTTGCTTCTTCTTTTGAATGAGACAACAAGTAGTGGAGCTGCCAAGCAATTCTAGTTTTTTGCGGCCGCCTCTTCCTTCAAAGCCTTACGAATGTTTTTCAGGAGCTCATTTTGTAGCTTTTTGTCTTCACGTAATGAGGTTCGGGCTGCGTCGTAGCCACGGCCAAGTTTTACCACCGCTGACTCATCTCCACCAGGAGGGAGGTATGAGTATGAGGCACCAGCTTTATTGACCATTTTGTACTTTTCACCCAGTGCAAGCAATTCGCCTTCACGTGATATTCCCTCACCATAAATAAGATCAAATTCGGTGGTTCGGAAAGGGGCAGCGACTTTGTTTTTCACCACCTTCACTCGGTGTCGACCGCCGACCACTTCATCACCTTTTTTGATTTGTGCTATGCGGCGAATGTCGAGTCGTACTGACGTATAGAACTTAAGTGCTTTACCACCCGGCGTTGTTTCTGGGTTACCAAACATCACACCTACTTGCATACGGATTTGGTTGATAAAGATAACTACCGTTTTACTCTTTGAAACGATACCGGTGAGCTTACGTAACGCTTGGCTCATGAGGCGCGCTTGCTTACCGACATGGTGCGCTCCCATTTCACCTTCAATCTCATCGCGAGGGGTAAGTGCGGCTACTGAGTCAATAACAATCACATCAAGTTTGCCCGAGCGCACCAGAGACTCGACAATCTCAAGCGCTTGTTCACCGTTGTCTGGTTGCGAGATGAGAAGTTCGTCAAGCTTTACACCAAGTGCTTTGGCATACTCTGGGTCCATGGCGTGCTCTGCATCAATGAAGGCACAGATACCACCTTCTTTCTGCGCTTCAGCGACAGCATGAAGGGAAAGGGTAGTTTTGCCCGATGATTCAGGACCATAGATTTCGATGATGCGACCCCGTGGATATCCGCCGATTCCCAGCGCATCATCAAGCCCAATCGAGCCAGTAGATACTGACGCAATATCGACTTTCTTGGTTTCATCAAGGGTCATGATGGCTTCGTCGCCAAATTTTGTCTTGATACTGCGCAGAGTTTCTGCAATATCGCTCGCGTCCTTCTTTACTTCAAGATCCGGCTTAGGGACGGCTTTTTTAGTTGTGGTTTTCTTTTTTGCTGCTGGCATAGGTAATTTTTTTATGCTGAATAAATTTAATTAATGACCGAAGCTGGTACGTACGTTAGTGGTTGTTCAATCGCGGTGGTTCGACCATACCGATCTTCTGCTCGTATTGTCACCATAGTATAGCCGTTTTCTAAAATTACTGCCTCTTTAAACATTCCGGTTTGGTCAGTATATATTTGACGGCCGTTAAGCCAGAGGCGTGAGATGTTGCGAGCGTTGCCGGCAATCGTTATTTGGCGCTCATTTTGTACCACTGAAGATACCGGTTCTATGTAGAGTTGGGGACCAAGCAGTAGGTAGCGGGCCTGAAATATGACAAACGCAGCAATCAGTAACGCGAATACTGTCCCGAGGCTAAACATAACGACGGTTCGAAAAGGGATGGCGGTAAGCTGCTGCATAACTTAAAAGCGGTCGTCAGTTTCTTCGTTCTCGTTATCGTCGTCAGAGCTCGGTCCACCCGCTAAGACTTCACGAGGTTTTGAACCATCTTGTGGTCCAATGATGCCGTTTTCCTCCAGAATATCCATCAGGCGAGCGGCTCGTGAATAGCCAATCCGTAGCTTCCGCTGCAAGTAAGAGGTAGAAGCTTTTCCGGCTTCACGCACCGCCTGCACAGCGTCCTCGTACAATTCATCTTCCTCGTCGCCTCCGCCGCCAATCATGGCATTAAAGACGGAGTCGTTACTGCTGGTGTCAGCACTGTCAAAATCAATCGTATCGAGCATGTCAGCATCTTGCTTCTTAAGGTAGTTGACCACCTTTTTAATCTCTTCCTCAGAAACGTACGCAGATTGTAGACGTACCGGTCGTGGACTGTCGGAAGATAGGTACAACATGTCACCAGCCCCCAGTAGTTTTTCAGCTCCCACGGTGTCGAGAATGGTGCGTGAGTCAATCTGTGAGGCTACCGCCAACGCAACGCGAGTCGGGATGTTGGCTTTAATCGTACCGGTAATAACGTTTACAGACGGCCGTTGGGTCGCCAAGATGATATGAATACCAACTGCTCGAGACATCTGCGCAAGTCGTACGATGCATGCTTCAATTTCTCGTGGGTACGCTTGCATCAGGTCGTTAAGCTCATCAAGAATGATGACAATGTAGGGAAGGGCTTCCGGCACTTCAGCCTTTTCTTCTTCAGAGCTGCCGGCCGCCTCCCACGCTTCTTTAGCTGGTTGATAGATGTTTTCGTGGTACGACTTGATGTTTTGTACTTTATTTTGCTCCAAGATGTCGTACCGGCGTTCCATCTCCTTGACTGCCCATGAGAGCGCTTTAAGCGCTTTCTTGGCCTGCGTAATAACCGGCGTTAAGAGGTGCGGGATGTTGTTGTACAGTGTAAGCTCGACTCGCTTCGGGTCCACCAGGATAAACCGTAGTTGATCCGGTGAGTTGCGATAGAGAAGAGAGATGATGAGGTTGTGGATGGCTACTGACTTACCAGCACCAGTGGTACCAGCGATTAGTCCGTGCGGCATGCGTGCAATGTTTGAATAGTGCACGTTTCCGGTCACATCCTTACCAAGCGCCACCATGAGTGGATTTGGTGAATCGGTATATTCTGGTGTCGCTAGAAGAGAGGCAAGGGAGACAGTCGCCCGTGCTTGGTTTGGCACTTCGATACCCACGAGCGACTTCCCAGGAATCGGTGCTTCGATGCGGATTGACGGTGCTTTAAGTGCCAACTGTAATTCTTGTTGCAAACCAGCAATGCGTGCAATCCGAACTCCTTGCGCTGGCTTAAGCGCGTAGCGGGTGATTGTCGGTCCGCTTTCAACAGCGTCCATCTCTACGCTAATACCAAATTCTCGCAAGGTTCGCTTAATGGTATTTGCGTTAGCTTTCACATCACCAATTTGTGCCTTGCCCTTGTCTTTGTTGAGCAGAGATAGAGAGGGAGGGATGTAGGTACCGCTGAAATTTTTAATCACGATGTCAGAGGTTTTTGTCTTGCTCACTGAAGCCATTGCTTGCTTTGCTTTGGCTAGGGCGCCAGTGCTCGCTGGCTCTTCCTCGTCTTCCTCATCTTCGTCAGTGTCTGCTTGCGCTTGAGCGGTGTCGGCTTGCGTTGGGAGCATGAAATCAAAATCCTCATCCTCTTCTTCAGTAGCATCTTTTTTATTGAAGAGTCGCGGAAATACGAAGCCGGTGTTAAAGGTCAAAAAGACCGCCACCAAAAAAGTTCCAAAGATAATAATGCCGGCGACGGTGGCACCAATCAGATACTGGAGTGGCCAGGCCAGCGCCAAGCCAGTGATACCGCCAAGATTTTCTTGATAGAGCTCAAGGGCAGCGAGTGCACTCACGAAGAGAAGAGCTGCCCCAATAACTTTGGAGGTGCTGATGGTCTGATCCTCAAGTGGATTGAGAAGTACGTATATATATAAGAGACACGCGACCGGCGCTAACCAAGCGCCACTACCAAACAAAAAGTTGAGTGATACGTTTGTGTATGACCCGAGTGGACCAGCTCCATCGAAGAGGGCAAACGTAAAAAAGATTGCCAGGGTACCGATAAGTACGGCAGCTATCGCCTGCTTGGCATGTGGACTGAGATCGCTGAACATTGGCTTTCGTTCAACTTTTTTCTTTGCTTTCTTTTTCGCCATGTGGTGTCTGTTCTTGCTATGAATAAGGTCACTAAATATGGGTACATGATACCACGCTGCTGTTTGAAAATATGGCCTAAGATAAGCGCAGAAAATGTATCGGACACTTGCATTTTCTATAAAAGTCTCTATAGTGGAAGTAAAGGACCACTGTCTGTCTGAGACAAGCTATGAACGAAAAAGACACATTTGTATCTATTAAAAGACTCTCATCTGACGAAGGGTACTACGCTAGTGTCTTTAAGAAAATAGAGAAGATAACTAGTGTTTTATCTTATATCGTGTCTCATATAAATAAGACACAAAAAGACAGTGTGCATGCAAAACGAGTCCAAGACAAATCACTGATCGTACACGACACCGCGCTTGAGTCTTTAACGCTTACGCATGAAGACGCCGGCACTGGACTGGTAGAGTTGCAGCACCGATTAGTTTCACTCGAGAGTACGCTGCGTGTCGCGCAGGCAGCCGGTGTGATGTCTGACGACGTGCTGCAATTGGTTGTCGAACAAATTGATAGCGTCCAGCGCTATATCAATAACCACTACACCAAGAACAATGGGTATTCGCTAGACATCGCTGCTACTGCACTGCCACCAGTCTCTGGCGGAAGTAATCCAAGTGGGCAGTCGAACAGTACAAAAAAAACGACCCCAGCAGCTCGCCGCAAACGGGTACAGATTCCCGCCGGCGACATCAGCTCAGATGCCTATCTGGTTTATAGTCAAATGACCGATAGAGCCGAGCGCATAAAGACAGTCCTTGAAGCCAAACCACAAGCAACAATAAAAGACATTGCTGAAGTTATAACGGACGTAAGTGAAAAGACTATTCAGAGAGAACTAAACAGTCTCATAGAAAAAGGACAAGTAGTACGAGAAGGAGAGCGGCGTTGGTCTAAGTACAGTATAAAAAAGTAAGCACGCGTGTCTTTTGAAAACTAACTTGTCTGTCTTTTAAAAAAGGTAGACAAGTACACTCTTCAAAAGACACTCACAACTTCTCTTACGTAGGCGTAGGCTAGTGTGCTCAAATAAGAGCCACCACTGCGTGCCACGCATTTCTTGCGTAACCAAAAAAAATGTTACGTAATAAGTCAGCCAGTAAGAGGCAAGAAGCAAGGTCGTCTTAATAGGGAGACAGACAAGAAGTATTTCTTTTGTTCATTGCAGTACGTACGCATACATATATGTATTATCTTTTATAAAAGATTCCGCATATATCCACACGTTAAAAAGTGCTGACAAATTGCAAAAGATGGTATACTCTCTTGTGTGCGCCATAGCGCTTTTTCTAAATTGTGTACCGGTGACTGTGCGTCACTCCGTACCGATTAAGAAAACACCAGCGCTCGCATTGTTCATTGCCAGACATCTCCAGGAGGTGGTGTAGGAACAGGGTTTCTACATTTCATATTTCGTTTCGAATTTCGCTCATATGTATATTACATACCCCTGTGAGCACGTACGAATTAATTTTAGTACTGAACGACTTGTTCCGAGCGGTTGCACTTTATTCGCAACCAATGACTGTACGCCTGACATACAGACCGAATCTCACAGCTAATCTTTTCCGTCAGCTCACTGCTCAACACGCGCTAATATTTTTTAGCTAGCGTCTGCGCGGTGAGCTGACTGAAAAGTTAGTGATATTACGTAAGTGGCATGATAAACCGCTTACTAATATGAATTAATTCATATTATTAGTTCTTATCAAATTATAGTCTTGGCTTCGGCTAAGGCGACGGGGCGTAATCCCGCTAAAAAATACAACAAACAAAATTATAGTTATGACTATTGCAAAAGATTTTGCTGCGAAGCTTTCAGTAGCTATCGTAGCAGTTGCTATGGTTTTCTCAGCGTTCGCTTCATCTGCAAGCGCACAAACTGCTGAAGAACTACAAGCAATGATCAATGATTTGCTCGCGCAAATCGCCAAGCTTGAAGCGACTACAAGCGTTTCAGCTGGTACTGGCTCATGTGTTTCAATCATGGCCCCTCTTACAATTGGTTCTACTGGTGCTGATGTTACAGCGCTTCAGAACCGCCTTATCGCTTGGGGTGAAGTTATCCCAGCGGGTGCTACTGGATACTTCGGTACACAGACACAATCTGCTCTTGCTTCATGGCAAGGAAAGAACGCTGTGTCTCCAGCTGTAGGTTACTACGGTCCAATCACTAAGGCTGCTATGGACGCTAAGTGTTCAGACATGGACGATTCAGATGACGACATGAGCCTTTCAGGTGAAGGTACTCTAGATACTGTAGAAGTTGATGATTCTGAAGACCCAGAAGAAGGTGAGTCAGACGTAGAAGTTATGGTTGTTACGCTTGAAGCTGACGACGGTGACATCGAAGTTGACCGCATGACCTTCACTGCTTCTTCAACCGCTGGTTCTGAAACAGATCCGTGGGATGTATTCGAAACTATCTCTCTATGGGTTGATGGCGACATGATCGCTGAATTCGACGCAGAAGACGAAGACGAATACCTTGACGAAGATACTGGTGAATTCCGATTCAACGATCTTGAACTTATCCTTGAAGAAGGTGAAGAAGTAGAAGTATCTGTTGCTGTATCTGTACAAAACGGTGTTGATGACGCTGGAACTGCGGCTTGGGATCTTACCCTTGACGAAATCCGCTACTTCGACGCTGATGGTGTAGCTACTGATGAAGACGGTCCACTTGGAGAGATTGGTGATGCTATCAACTTCACTATCGAAACAGAAGGTGAAGGTGATGACTTTGACCTTTCAAGTTCATCTGAAGACCCAGACGCAATGACTATCGCTGTTGAAGAAGATGAAGAAGAAGCTGTAGGCATCTTCGCATTCTCACTTGACGCTGATGGTTCAGATGATGACATCGAAGTAAATGAACTTACTCTCGAAGTTACTACTAACATCGACGCTGATGACTTCGTTAACGACTTCTACCTAGAAATCGATGGTGAAGAATTCGACGCCGAGTCTTACACAGGTGGTACAACTACTACTCTAGTGTTCGATATCGACGGTGACATCACTGTTGATGCAGACGATGAGCTTACAGCAATGCTGTACGCTGAAATCGAAGTTGATGAAAACTTCAACACCGCTACTATCCAAGCTGCAACTGTTAGCTACGAAGCAGAAGGTGCTGATGACATTGACGCAAATGACACTGTAACTGGTGAAGAACACACAGTTATCTCAACAGGTATCGTTGTTCCACAAGAAGGAGTTTCATTCGATACTTCAACATCTAACGATGGAAACGGTAACGTTATTGGTACTTTCGACATCGAGTTTGAAGTTACTGCTTTCGAAGGTGACTTCTACATTCGTGACCTAGCTTCAACTACTGCAAACGCTACTACTGAAGGTGTAGAATTCGCAGTTCTTGACTCACAAGGTAACGAAGTTACAACTGGTGTAACCGCTGTACTATCTACAGACGGTGACGAAGAAAACGGATTCTTCTATGTTGAAGAAGGCGAAACTGATACATTGACTCTCTCTGTAACAGTAGATCCTTCTGCAACTGGACAGTTCCGTGTAGTACTTGAAGAAGTATGGTACGACGAAGACAAGACTCTTGGCAGCGCCGATGGTCGAACTCTGACTCCAGCATCAGATTACCGAACTGGTTACGTAACCATCCAAGGTTAATAATCCTAACGGATTAAAACTCTTGATGGTTTGAACCTAGTTCAAGTCTAGAAAAACCCCGCCTTTTGGCGGGGTTTTTCGTATATAGAGAAAAAAGGGCAGGAAAAAAACCCAAAAGTTCAAATCCTCAAATTCTCCCTAGGCCTTGCCTAGGCAAGAAAGAGGTATGAAGAAAAGAAAAGCGGGGCGGCCGACAGGCCGCCGCGCTTTTTTTGTTGCTGCTTGAGGGCTGTAACATATCCCCAGATTTCAAAGACACAGGTCTGATATACTAACAGCACTATGAATAAGACATTTTATAAATTCCTTTTTAGTTTTGCTGCGGTGGTCGTTAGTGTGTTAGCAGTTATTCTCGTTCTCGGTGTTAGTGCAGCGTAAAATATGAAAAACACTGACCAGTACCTTTGGAATGTCATCTTTTCACTATTCTTTGTTGGTGCAGTAGTAGGGGCGGCAATTATCTTGCGTACCGAGTCACGGATGCCCCTAAGCGCGCTGACGTTCACTGATTATATCCTCATCACCCTCGCATCTTGGCGTGTTACTCGTCTGTTTGTCTATGACGCCATTACGAAGGTTGTCCGTGAACAATTTTACGATGTTGTACAAACCGATCGCGGTCCGGTACTGCAGAAGGCCGCCTCTGGTCCACGGCGAACCTTGGCTGACCTGTTTTCTTGCCCGTGGTGCTTTGGTATGTGGGCAGCGGCTGCCGTAATATTCTTGTATCTACTGAGTGATTGGATGATTTATCCAACGATTCTCTTGGCACTTTCCGCAGTTGCGACCTTCTTGCAACTCCTCTCAAATTTCGTTGGACACAAAGCCGAACAACTCAAAATCCAAAACGACGGCTAAGGGAATCGGTAACCAAGTTGACAAAAGTGTACACTTAAGTGTACACTTTTTCTATGAATACAAAATTTATTGGTATCAAAGACTTCCGGCAAAATATTGCAGAGTACGCCAAAAAGGCGCAGTCTAGAAAGACGCGGTTTGTTGTCATGAACCGAAATCGTCCTTTGTTTGAAATTTCGCCATTCGCTGAAGAGGAGAGCCTGGATTCCTTATATGAGACAGTAACTAAAGCAAGAGCAGAAGCCGCGACAGGCAAGGTGTACTCCCACAAAGAAGTGGGCGAGAGATTGGGTTTATGAGGCACTTTGAGGTCAGGTACGTAGAACAAGCAATTAAAGATCTCGAGAAGCTTGAAAGAAAAGTAGCCCAAAGAATTTATAAAAAGATTGATTCCTATGTTTCCTCACCAGACCCTCTAGCCCACGCCAAGTCCTTGTCAGGTAAATTGAAGGGTTTGTACCGATTTAGGGTCGGAGATTATAGAGTCATTTTTGAGGTTGCTGAAGACGGTTCAATTTCTATACTCACTATATTAGTGGTGGCTCACCGTAAGGATATTTATAAGAAGTAATTTACTTTTGCATAGAGTCTGCTATAGTATCTCGCATCAGGCTCATGACAGTTGGTCTGGCTACGCAAAGGTAGTCGGTCAAAGTCCGGTTTCGGACGCCAGCCGAGGTCCATATCTCTTTTTGATATTGGAATGGTCGAGCCCGTCATTGGGTATTTTTTATACCCGAAGCGGCCTGAAATTATTTGTAATTCCAATCAAATATGGCAATTACCAAACAAAAAAAGGAAACAATCATCGAAAAACTCAATGGAGCAAAAGACAGCTCTGAATCAATTGTGTTCGTAAACTTCAACGGCTTAAACGTTGGTGATACGACGGCAATGCGTGAGTCTCTCAAGGAAAACGGCGTCCAGTACTTCGTAGCTAAGAAGACTCTCATCAAGCGAGCTTTTGATGGAGCGTTCCAAGGCGACATGCCTGAACTAGAAGGGGAAATCGCAGTAGCGTACAGCGCAGACGCGATTCTTCCAGCACAGCAGATCAAAGAGTTTGCTGGTAAGCACAAGGAAAAGATTTTTATCGTCGGTGGTGTATTCCAAGGCGTATACAAGAGTCAGTCAGAAATGACCGAAATCGCATCTATTCCACCACTACCAGTACTCCGCGGTATGTTTGTAAACGTTATCAACTCACCAATCCAGGGCCTTGTCCTTGGCCTAAACGCCATCGCCGAGAAGAAAGCATAATTTTAATTCATTTGCGGTGTTGCGTTGCTAAAAAATTCATTCAATGTACTGAACAAGTACACCTCATGGATTTTTCAGTCCGCGCCTAGCAACTAAATCAAAATTAGACTTTCCCTAGAATTGGAAAATCAAAACACTAATGTCAGAAGATAAATGAAGAAAGGAGGGTAACCGACTATTCTGAATTTAGTTTCGAATTTGCTCCTTACCTAGAGCAAATTCCTGGAACAGTCTGTGAGACATGTATAACTCAAAATAAAAAATATGAGCGAAGAAAAAGACACAACTGTAGCGGCTGAAGAAACTGCTACCGAAGAAACCACTGCTCCTGCAGCAGAAGAAACAAAGACTGAAGACACTAACGGTGTTGACGAATCAGTCGAAGTACCAGAACAATTCAAGAAACTTGTTGAACAAGTTGAAGCAATGTCAGTACTAGAACTGCACGAACTCGTGAAGGTACTTGAAAAGCGATTTGGTGTATCAGCCGCTGCAGTAGCAGTTGCTGGTCCAGCAGCTGGCGGTGACGCTGGTGGCGATGAGCAATCAGAGTTCGCTGTTGAGCTAACCGACGCTGGTGCACAAAAAATTGCTGTTATTAAGGCAGTTAAGGAAGCACTCGGTCTTGGTCTTAAGGAAGCAAAGGAAGCTGTAGATGGCGCTCCTGCAGTTCTTAAGGAAGGCATGAAGAAGGAAGACGCTGAAGCTCTCAAGGCAAAATTAGAGGAAGCAGGTGCAAAAGTTACACTTAAGTAACACATCACATCTAATCTAAAGATAAAAAGCGAAGGATTACCTTCGCTTTTTATTTGTCTTAAAATTGGCAATACTAAATTCTGTCTAGATTTTTGTAACAACATTCCCATGTAGAGCAACTACACATCCTTTGACTTAGCTTATTTATGTACCCTGTATTTAATTTTGTCATATTTTTATGTCATAATAGAAGTATTAGCAGTGTAAGTAAAAAATATGGAAAGAAACTTTTATAACACTCGGGGCGATGGATATGATATGGCTATGCAGGTGCAGCACTCTATTCAGACATTGTTCAATGAACTGATGGCATTTCTGCCAGAATTGGTGGCAGCATTACTAATTATCGTGCTGGGCTTCTTTATTGGAGGAGCTCTAGGAAAACTAGTGCAAAGATTATTCAAATCGACGCATCTTGATGTTGCGCTTGATAAGGCGGGGGTTGACGATCTAACTCGTCGCGCGGGCTATGCATTTCGTCCAGCTAAATTTGCTGGTGATTTGGTTAAGTGGTTTATCATCCTAGCGTTTACTATCGTAGCGCTCAATGTGCTTGGACTCACTGCCGTGACAGCCTTTATGGGAGAAGTGCTGGCGTACTTGCCGAATGTCTTTGCTGCAGCATTGATACTGTTTATCGGGCTGATTGCTGCGAATGCAGCACGCGGTATTTCGGAAGCCACTATCCGTAGCGCCGAAACAATTAGTTCTGATAAGGCGCCAATGATTGGTAAAGCCGCGTACTACGCAGTAGTCGTGTTTGCTATTCTTGCAGCTCTTAATCAAATGCAGATTGCACCAGAACTAATCCAGATTCTCTTCACTGGTATCGTTGCCGGGCTATCCTTGGCCTTTGGTCTGGCGTTTGGATTGGGTGGACGAACCACCGCCAGTCGATATCTTGAAAAGACAGTGCACGTAGCGGAAAAAGAATCACACAGTCACTCAGAGCATAAACATCACTAAGATTAATGATTCAAAAACCGGTCCACGTAGTGGACCGGTTTTTGATTGAAATAGGAAATAGGGCAGCAGGCCTGTCCAGACCTGTGGATTATTTTAAAATGCTATACTCTCACTACTGATTATGGCAGCTGACCCACTTGCAATTCTGTTTGGAAGCACTTCCCGCGTCAAACTCCTCCGATTCTTTTTATTTAATCCGTCTAGTGAGTTCACCTTTGATGATTTAAGCAAGCGAGCACGTTTAGTGCGGCGCACTGCTCGTACCGAGTTAAATGCGCTCTTGAAAGCAGGAGTCATTCGCCAAAAGAATATCTATATCAGCACCCCAGGGAAGACTAAAAAAATGAAGGCGTTAGCATACACGCTTGATAAAAGTTTCCCCGAACTACAGGCGCTTCAGACGTTTCTGTTTGAGACTGCGCCACTTGATAATAAAAATCTATTGCGACATTTACGACAAGCTGGTCAGCTCGATTTTGTCGGCATCTCAGGTGTATTTGTGCGAGACTTCGAACAGCGACTTGATGTACTTATTGCGATGAAGAAATTTTCACAGTCAAAAGTAGAAAAAGCAATTCGTTCGCTTGAAGCTGAGCTCGGCATTGAGGTGCGCTTTGCCGCGATGAGCGCTGAGGACTTGATGTATCGAGTTGGCATGTATGACAAACTAACTCGTGACTTTTTTGATTACACACATCAAGTACTAGTAGATCGAATTGGGGTGAAAGACGAGGTAACGAGCAATAGTTACCGAATGTAGTAGGGCAGAAGGGTAAACATCATTCTTCCTTAAGGATTTAAATAGCAACCTGCGCCAGTGAAATCTCCAGTGCCGGGATCACGGTCTCCACTATACCTACCACCACTACTTCCGGCACAATATATCTCACTCCAGTCTGTACTATATCTTGCTACTATTGAGTAGTGGTTTCCGTAAGGTGCTAAGTTTCTAAACCAGCGTAGTAATAAAAACTGACTACCAACACGGTCAGTATTATCTCGCATAGAGATACAAATTTCTCGGATTTTTGCTTCGTTTTCAGGTGTTAAACCAGTCAGTATTACTTCCTCGCAGGAGGCGTTTCCGGTGAATTGATCTGATCTGATCCAGCGCGATGTGTCGGCAGTTGTATAGGTGCTGCCGCCAGTTTGCACTGCGTTAAGCTCTAGTACTTTCGCCATCGAGTCAACTTGCTGTTTCATTGCGACCTTTCGAGCGGAATCTCGCGCGTCGTTTAGGGCAGCTAGCACAGTGGCTGCTAGAATCCCAATGATTGCAATCACTACTAAAAGCTCTATTAACGTAAAGCCTGACTCTGGACGGTGGTGGACATCATTTCGGTTTGCCGAGCTTAAGCTTAAGAGGGTCATTAATTTCAGTGTACCACCGGTGTCAGAATGACTTTGGTGCCTCAGTGATAACTGTTGATAGCATGATTTGAAGATTGTTGAGCATAAACGATGACGGTTAAGGCGTCGCTTATGTTACGGATTGGCGTAGCAACCTGGCGATTGCCAGCTGCCACCAATGTGTGGATTGCCTTGGCTGGTTCGGCCACTACTGCCCTGACAGTACCATTCAGAACCGCTATTCAGCACGGTCATGATTGAGTACTCTTGACCAGCACTGGCTGTGCCAACCCAGAGTGCATTAATGGTGTCGAAGGGAATTTGATTGACGATTCCTTGGCACAGAGCTCGAAAGTCTTCTGCGAAAGTGCCGGTGTAGGTTTCAGTGGCGCAGCTAGGGTTGGTGCCGGCGTTACTAATCCAACCAGTTTGGTGATTTAAAAACCTGCCGTTTTGTGCTCGTTCTAACTCAAGCGTGGTCGCGTAGTTTCTTACCTGTTGCTTTATAGCGGCGTCTCTAGCGCCGCCCCGCGCGTCACTAAGGCTCGCTAATACTACCGCGGACAGGATACCGATAATAGCAATTACGACCAACAACTCAATAAGCGTAAAGCCGGCAGAAGATTGATATGAGAAGCGGGATTTCATAAGGAGTTTAATTCATTGAGCGCATGCTATTTAGATGAACTGGATCAACTTCCTCGACCTGGGTTGCAGAAAAAGTATTGGAGTAAATCCAAACAGTGAGCCCTAAAAGTAATACTGAAGTTGTAAGTACAATCATAAGCGCGTGGGCTTCGTTTGTAACACCTAAACGAGCCAGTAATTTTATGTACCATGGTTTCGGTTGACGAGGATCGTAATAGGTCATTAATTCTATTGTACCTGTCAGCAAATTGAGACAGAAATACTATGTGGAAATAGTGTTGATAGCATGGGGGAAAAGAAGTAAAAAATAGCCCCAGAAAACGCTTGACTTTATTTTCGTTTCCTATACTATAGCCACCACGTATTTATATGAGTTTTAAGAAATTGCCTAGTCGTCGCACATAGAGTCCGCCTTGAGCTGATTTTGTGCCGCGACGTATCGCGGCTTTTTCTTTCAAAACCATACTGGGAGTACGCGTTGTTTGACAATTGCATATTCAGGAAGCAGTTGATAAGACTGCTTCCGCAAAGTCCTCTTGGGAATCGACGCCCGAGAGGCAGTTCGC